>JABMJC010000027.1 GCA_013201405.1 Desulfobulbaceae bacterium | reverse complement strand
GGCGGGTGATGGTGACTCCGCCCAACCGGGAAGGCAAGGTGCATCCCGCCCTGCTGGTGGCGGCCCGCACCATTGGCATCAACGAGGTCTACAAGCTGGGCTCGGCCTGGGCCATTGCCGCCCTGGCCTTTGGCACAAAACGCATTGCACCGGTGGAGGTGATTGCCGGGCCAGGCAATCAGTATGTGGCAGAGGCCAAGCGCCAGGTCATGGGCCGGGTACGCATCGATATGCTGGCCGGGCCAAGCGAGGTGCTGATCGTGGCTGACCAGTCTGCCAACCCTGTCTTGATCGCTGCTGATATGCTGGCCCAGGCCGAACACGATCCGCAGGCCCTGGCCCTGGCCATTGTGTGCAGTGCGGCGCAGGCAGAGGCGGTGCAGCAGGAGTTGGCCCGTCAGTTACCCAGCTTGGGCCGGGCGGGCATAGCCCGTAAATCCTTGGAGGAGTACGGGCATATCTTTATTGCAGAGACTGTTGAGGCAGCCATTGCGCTGGCCAACGAGATTGCCATTGAACACCTGGAACTGCATCTCGCTGATCCCTGGCACTGGCTGCCCGCCATTCGCCACGCAGGCGCGGTTTTCCTCGGTCATTACAGCCCCGAGGCTGCCGGCGACTATGTGGCTGGACCCAACCACGTGCTACCCACCATGGGCACAGCCAAGATGGCCTCGGCCCTGGGAGTGGAGACCTTTCTCAAACAGATTTCCCTTATCCACTACACTCCTGAGGCGCTTCAAGGCGATGCTGGACATATCCGTTTGCTGGCAGAACTCGAAGGACTGGATGCCCATGCCAGATCGGTGTTGTTGCGTCTGAATGAAGGTTGAGACCCAGCTGGCAGATGGTGCGGCAGCCCTCGCCTTTCCGCTGAGTAGTGATCAGCTCGAACGACTTGTCCACTACCATGCCGAACTGAGCAGGTGGATGCGCCGTATCAACCTGGTGGCCCGGGGAACCAGTGCCGAGCAGCTCGTTGAGCTGCATTTCCTTGATTCCTTGACCATGGCTCCGCTGGTGCAGAGGCACCCGGCCCCATGTCTTCTGGATATTGGCAGTGGGGCAGGCTTTCCAGGTTTGGTGCTGGCTGCCCTTTTTCCTGCGATCCCCGTTACCTTGCTGGAACCGCGCCAGAAACGGGCAACCTTTTTACGTCATGTGGTGCGCCTGCTGGCCCTGGGCCTGGTGCAGGTCGTCGAGGAACGGGCTGAGCAATTCAGTGGGGAAAAGGGTCGCATCTACAGCCATATCACCGGACGGGCCGTGGCTGAGCCGGCAACGTTTCTATACCTGGCCGAGCCCTTGGCTGCCCCGGATACCGAGGTGGTGCTTTTCCTTGCCCGCCAGCAAAGTCTGGCTGTTCTGCCGCAGGAACTGCAGCTGCGTTGGCGCTTGCATGCCCAGCGGGTGGTGGAGCTGCCCTTTTCCCGTGCGCCCCGTTTTTTGGCCAGTATGCGCCGGATAGGCAGCGTATCTGCTGTAACACCCCACTCCGGGTTTCCTCCCAACGGCTCTTAACGGGCCAATCACCAATCTACCCCTGTGCCCAACTGGTTGCAGGTATTTACCTGAATCAAGACTTGTCATTCTGAACCTTGAAATACATGTCATATGATGACAGGTGTTTTTGGGTAACATAGAGGTGTACGGTTTGCCATGTTCCCCAGCTTGGCAGCCAAACCCCTTTATTGTACACCAGCAGAGTAAACACCCCACAGGAGCGCATACATGGCTGGTGGAATGTCTGGAAATTTGTTATAATTCCCACTTACACTTTGCCTTTCATTTGCCCAAGGAGTCATGCGTGAAGAAAATAGCAGTTCTGCCCGGAGACGGCATTGGCCCGGAGGTGGTGGCCGAGGCCATCAAGGTTCTGGATGCGGCGCAGCAGCGCTTTGGTTTTTCCCTGCAGTATAACTACGCCGATGTTGGCGGTATTGCCATTGACCTGCATGGCGAAGCCCTGCCCAAAGACACCTTGGCGCTCTGCGAGGCAGCCGACGCCATCTTATTCGGTTCGGTGGGTGGGCCCAAATGGGAGAGCCTGCCTCCGGCCAAGCAGCCGGAACGGGCTGCACTGTTACCCCTGCGCAAGCATTTTGATCTGTTTTGTAACTATCGCCCGGCCAGGGTGTTTGCTCCTCTGGCTGCTGCTTGCCCCCTGCGCGCCGATATCGTGGGTGCTGGTTTTGATATTTTGGTAGTCCGGGAACTGACTTCAGGCATCTACTTTGGCCAGCCCAAGGGCAGGGAAGGCAGTGGCGCAAACGAGCGCGCCTGGGACACCAAGGTGTATACCCGTGCCGAGATCGAACGTATCGCCCACATGGCCTTTGGCGCAGCGCGTTTACGGCGGGGCAAGGTCACCTCGGTGGACAAGGCCAATGTCCTTACCAGCATGGTGTTCTGGCGTGAGGTGGTGAATGAGGTGGCGCGTGGCTACACGGATGTGGAGCTCAACCACATGTACATCGACAACGCCACCATGCAGTTGGTGCGCGACCCGCACCAGTTCGATGTGCTGCTCTGCGGCAATATGTTTGGCGATATCATTTCAGACGAAGCGGCCATGATCACCGGCTCCATGGGCATGCTCGCCTCGGCCAGCATAAATGGCAGCAAATTCGGCCTGTATGAACCGGCGGGTGGTTCAGCCCCGGATATTGCCGGCCAAAACACGGCCAATCCCTTGGCGCAGATACTTTCGGCCGCGCTTATGCTGCGCTACAGTCTGCACGAGGAAAAGGCGGCCAGCGCTATTGAGGCTGCAGTGGAACAGGTGCTGGCCCAGGGTATCATGACCTTTGACATTGCCATGCCAGGCATCACGCCAGTGGGTACCAATGCCATGGGTGATGCGGTGGCCATGGCCCTTGGTAAAATTTGACATGGCTTGACAGGTTTTCATGCACTACTGCGGGCGCAAACAACCCATCATCATTGCCAATCGCGCCAGCCGGGAGATGGCAGCCCAGGTGGCTCCGCTCTTGGGCCTGGAACTGACCGAGATGGATATCCGCGAGTTTGCCGACGGGGAAATCTACCATGCCTTCCCCTGCAGCCTGAGCGGACATGACTTGATTCTGATCGCTGCAACGCCGGATGACAGCAGCTTCCAGGAGTTGTTGGATTTGATCGCCGGCGCCCGTTACTGGAACGCGCTCAGCGTCAATGTGGTCATTCCCTATCTGGGCTATTCCACCATGGAACGGGCCAAACCGGAATCCGGCGAGATTCCCAAGGGGATTACCCGTGCCCGGCAACTTTTCCGCGCGCGACCGGATTATGTGGCCTTCATCGACCTGCACGATGAGGCGGTCATGCATACGCATTCCGGCGAGGTGCGTATTCGTCATTTGTGGACGGAGCGTCTGGCAGCAGAAGAGATCCGCAAGTTGCACTGCGGAACGAGCGGAATAAACGAAAGCATGGTGCTGGTTTCGCCGGATTATGGCTTTTCCAAGCGGGTGGGTAGACTGGCCAGCCTGCTTGACTGCCCGCACACTGCAGCCAACAAGGATCGCTACGGCCAGGATAAAACCATTGTTGGCCAGCTGTCCAGTGTGCTGCAGGGTCGCACTGCCATCATTTGCGATGATATGATCCGCACCGGCGGCTCCATGCTGCAGACAGTGGACCGCTGCCTTGAAGCTGGTGCCGTAGAGGTGCTGGTGATGGCTACACATCTGGTGCTGGCCGGCGAGGCCAGGCAGGCCTTTATCGCCAAGGGCATCCGGCGAATTCTTGGTGCCAATACCTATCCGGGCAGGAAGAGCGACGATTTGCTCCAGGTGTTTTCCGTGGCACCACTGATTGCCGGGGAACTGAAAAATTATCTTGGTCTTGAGCCGAATATGGCTTGAACCAGTAGATACGGTAGAAACAAACAGGGAGAAGATATGCGTAAGGTGGCGATTGTTGGCTGGCGCGGCATGGTGGGTTCAGTGCTGATGGAGCGGCTGCGGCAGGAAGATGATTTTAAGGGCTTTGAAGCCTCTTTTTTTTCCACCTCGCAGGTGGGCCAGGCCGGGCCGGAGATCAATGGCAGGGTGTATGAGCTCAAAGATGGCAAGGATGCCAAGTTGCTGGCTGAAGCAGACATCATTGTCACCTGCCAGGGTGGCGACTACACGGCAGAGATGCATCCGCAGTTGCGGCGTCTGGGTTGGCAGGGGTACTGGATCGACGCAGCCTCTACCCTGCGCATGCATGAAGATGCACTGATCGTGCTCGACCCGGTCAACCGGCAGCTGATCGACGCGGCCCTTGCAGGCGGGGTAAAGGACTTCATCGGCGGCAACTGCACAGTGTCGCTCATGCTCATGGCCCTGGGCGGCCTCTTACAAAAGGGCTGGGTGGAGTGGATCAGCAGCCAGACCTACCAGGCCGCATCCGGTGCAGGCGCAAAAAACATGCGAGAGCTAGTGGCGCAGATGGGGGTTATTGCCGGGGCCTCGGCCGATGTCCTGACCAATCCGGCTGCAAATATCCTTGAGTTGGATACAAAGGTCATCAGCACCATGCGGGAAGATGCTTTTCCTGTCACAAACTTCGGCGCGCCGCTGGCCGGTAGCCTCATCCCCTGGATCGACCGCGCCATGGAAAACGGCCAGACCCGCGAGGAGTGGAAGGGCGCTACCGAGGCCAACAAGATTTTGGGGAACAGCCCGGAGATGGGCAACTATGTTCCGGTGGACGGTTGCTGCGTACGTGTTGGTGCCATGCGCTGCCACAGTCAGGCCTTTACCATCAAACTGAACCGTGATGTGCCACTCCATGAAATAGAGACAGCCATTGCTGGGCACAACGACTGGGTCTATTTGGTGGAGAACAGTAAAGAGGCCACCCTGCGTGAGCTGACGCCTGCACGGGTCACCGGCACCCTGGACATTCCCGTGGGCCGGGTGCGCAAGATGCTCCTGGGGCCGGAGTATGTCAGTGCCTTTACCGTGGGCGATCAGTTGCTCTGGGGTGCAGCGGAACCGGTACGGCGCATGCTCGGTATTGCCCTTGCGTATATGGGCTGAGCCTGCATAGGTAGGGATGCCAGGCAGCTCTACAGCAGCCACTTGATGGGCAAAAGCGAGAAAAAATCCACCCCCAAACGCTGCCACCAGCTGGTGTAGGGTTCTTTGTCGTGGCGAATCAGCCCGCCGTCTTCACGGCGCTCCAGCCAGTACAGGGAACCCTCTGGTGAAAGATGTACCTCGTAGGCAGAGTACGGAATGGTGAGCAGAAAGGTCTCCTCCACCAGTGAGGCCATTTCTTCACTGTGTATGATAAAGCCGCATTCGGTGTTGAGACGGATGGAGCGGGGGTCGTAGTTAAAGGAGCCCACAAAAAGGAATTTGCCATCAATGGCAAAGGTTTTGGCATGCAGGCTTGAGGAAGAGCTTTGTCCAAGGCCTTTGCGGTGGACCATGAAATGCTTTGGCATCTGGTGGCGCCACTCGTAGAGGCTGATGCCCGCCTTGAGCAGGGGTTTGCGGCTGCCGACATAGCCGGAATGCACCAGAGGCACATCTGTTGCCATCAAGGAGTTGGTGAGGATGTGGACTTTTGTCCCTTGGCCGGCCAGCTTAGTCAGCCGGGTAATATCTTTTTTCCTGGGCACAAAATACGGGGTGACCATCTCCATGCTTTTTTCCGGCATACCGGCGAGATAGAAGAGTTTTGCCGGCAGCATGTCTTCTGATTTGGCCTTGCCCAATCCCTTGGCCGGCGGATCGCTGATCATCCGTACCGGTGCCCAGTGCCATTCCAGGGTATTGTCCAGCAGGCGCCGCACAGCCCCAGACCCTTTCAGTGCCTGGATGTACATGCCGGCTGCTGGATTACTTTCATAGCCCAGGGCCTGCACATGCAGGTTTTCAATGTCTTCTTCCCGGGCCGCAGGTAAAATCAGTTCTGCCGGATAGGCCGACCGGCTGGCCCAGTAGCGATCAAAATCCCTGGAACTTTCCCGCACCACCGGGCCAATCCCCAGCAGGTCGGCGTCGATAAAGGCGGTTTGCACCGGTACATCAAAATACTCGTCGCCAATGTTGCGGCCGCCGACAATGGCGGCCTGGTTGTCCACCACGTAGAGTTTGTTGTGCATGCGCCGATTCAGACGCGGAAAATCGGTAAGAAAACCGAACCAACGTGCATTTCTATGCAAAAACGGGTTGAACAGCCGGATTTCGATGTTTGGGTGGGCGTTGAGTGCGGCGAGCAGGCGGTCGATGCCCTGGGTACCATTGTCGTCCAGCAGGAGGCGCACCCGCACGCCGCGTTCCGCTGCCTTGTACAGCGCCTCGAACAGCAGGGTACCGGAGATATCCCCATGCCAGATATAGTACTGTGCATCAATGGAGCGCTCAGCTGCCTGGGCAAGGAGTATCCTGGCGGCCAGGGCTTCGTACGGATCGAAGAGTAGCTGTATGCCGGAGATGTTTTCCTCTTGCCCGGCCAGTTTCGGGGCAATGGCACGGCCGAGTGGCGTCTTGTCGGTATCGATGTAGGCGCTGGAAACACTGCGCCCCTTTAAGGATGGCAGAGAGCAGGCAGAAGTGAACATGAGGGGAGCGGCAATGCAGATCTGGGCGATGCAGCTGATGAGGCGTTTCCAGACGCCGGTGCGAAGTGCAGTGGTCATGATGCTCTTATACCAAGGGTCTGCCTTCCCCGCTTAAGGTTATTAGCCGCTGGGATGTGGATGCTGTTATGGATTGTGCTGCACTGGCCTCAGAACACCGCCCACCAGGGTTAGGCAGCGGTCCATGGCTGCAGCCAGTTCCAGATTATGGGTAACCATTACCACGGCCAGACCCTGGCTGTGGCTCAACTCTTTGAGCAGGGAAAAGACGCGCTGACCACTGTCTGCATCCAGGTTGCCAGTGGGTTCATCTGCCAAAAGCAGGGCTGGTTCCATGACCAGGGCACGGGCCAGGGCCACGCGCTGCTGCTCACCACCGGAGAGTTCGCCACTGCGATGGTGCAGGCGTTCACCCAACCCGACCTGCTCAAGCAGGGTGCAGGCGCGCTGTGCGAGCTCCGGGCCAAGGACACCTGCAATACGGCCTGGCATCATCACGTTTTCCAGGGCACTGAATTCCGGTAAAAGATGATGGAATTGGAAAATAAAACCAAGCTCGCTGTTGCGGTGTTTGGAGAGTTCGGTTTCAGAAAGCTTCAAAAGATCCCTGTCCTTGAACATCAACTGACCGCTATCCGGTGCATCCAGGGTGCCGAGAATCTGCAGCAGGGTGGTTTTTCCCGATCCCGAGGCGCCGACAATGGCGCACATTTCGCGGCGCTGCAGGCTGAAGTCCAGCTCATCCAGGACGGTAATGAGATTGTCACCACTGAGGTAGCGTTTGCTCAGCGCCTGGGCGGAAAGGAGTACGTTGTCACTCATAGCTGAGCGCCTCGGCAGGACGAACCCGCGCAGCTTTCCAGGATGGATAGAGTGTGGCTGCCAGGGTGATGAGGAGGGCGGAGATCACGATGATGCTGACATCCGCGGGTACCACCTTGATCGGGATGGTGGACATGGGGTAGACATTGCTGGGCAGCTCAATGATTTTGTAGCGCTTGAGCAGGGAGCAAACAGCCAAACCGCTGCAGAGGCCAAGGATGGTGCCGACCACACCGATGACCAGACCCTGGTAGAAGAAGATGCGCATGATGGAGGAGGTTGTTGCCCCCATGGACTTGAGGATGGCGATATCACGGGTTTTTTCCATCACTACCATGATGAGCGCGCTGATGATATTCAAGGCGGCCACAAGAATGATGAGATCCAGGGCGATGAAGAGGCCCAATTTTTCCAGCTTCAGGGCAGCGAACAGGTTTTGGTTGAGCTGCATCCAGTCGCGCACCGCATAGGAGGGACCCAGCCTCTCCCTGATGGCTGCAGCCACACTATCGGCCGCTTCCACGTTGTGTACCCGCACCTCAATGGCGTGCACACTCTCCTGGTCAAGTCCGGCCAGACTGCGGGCCATATCCAGGCCCAGGTAGCCCATGTTGGAATCGAACTCGTTCATACCGGTGCTAAAGGTGCCCGAAACCATCCCTACCCGTACTCGGGGCAGTACCCCCATGGGGGAAAGTGGTCCGTCCGGGGCCAGCAGCTGTACCCGTTCGCCCGGAAACACTTGCAACTGCCGGGCCAGGTCTTCGCCCAAAACAATGGCAGGTGGATTGGTGGTGACTTGCAGGCTGTCGAGGCTGCCGTTGGTCATTTTTTCGGCAATGGTGACCACCTTGGCAGCACTGTTTGGATCAATGCCCCGCAGTACCACGCCGCTGGAGCCTCCAGCAGCGGTGATCAGTGCCTGGGTATAGATCATCGGTGTTTGTGCCACCACCCCGGGCACAGTGGCGGTCTTGGCCATGACCGCATCTGCATCGTCGATGGCACCGTTGTAGCTTTGGATGATGAGGTGCGAATTCACCCCGATGATTTGATCGCGCAGTCCCTCGGTAAAGCCGGTGAACACGGACAGCACCACAATCAGCGCCATAACCCCCACGGCCACGCCCAGAATGGAAATCAGGGTGATCAGTGAGATGAATTTCTGCTTGCGTTTGGCCCGCAGGTAACGCAGGCTGACAAACCATTCAAAGGAGGCCATGCTGAGTCTTATTCGCCGCTTTCCGGCTTGAGCAGGGGAAAGAGGATCACGTCACGGATGGAGGCCGAATCGGTGAGCAACATCACCAGGCGATCAATGCCGATGCCTTCGCCGGCCGCAGGCGGCATGCCGTATTCCAGGGCGCGGATGTAGTCGTTGTCGAGCACTGGATGGATTTCTTCGTCATTGCCACGCTCATCGATTTGTTTTTGAAAACGCAGTCGCTGGTCAATGGGATCGTTGAGCTCGGAAAAGGCATTGGCGATTTCCCGGCCGGTGATGAACAGTTCGAAACGGTCGGTTATGCTGGGGTCATCCTCGTTGCGTCGTGCCAAAGGCGACACTTCGGTGGGATATGAGGTGATGAAGGTGGGATCAACCAGCTTTTCCTCGACCAAGAGCTCGAAGAGTTCTGTCTTGGCCTTGCCTGCGCCGGCATCTGGCTGCAGAACAATACCCTTGGTTCTGGCCAGTTCCAACAGGGCCTGCTCGTTGGCAAGCAGGCCTGCATCCAGGCCGCCAATGCGCACCAAAGCCTCGTCCATGCTCAGCCGCCTCCAAGGCGGTGTCAGGTTGACTTCCCTGCCCTGGTAGACAATCTCCATGGAGCCGCAGACCATTTCCGCCAGCCAGGAGATGAGTTCTTCGGTGAGGTCCATCAGGTCGTGGTAGGTTACATAGGTCTGGTAAAACTCCAGCATGGTAAATTCCGGATTGTGCCGGGTGGAGATACCTTCGTTACGAAAGTTGCGGTTGATTTCAAACACCTTGTCAAAACCGCCCACGAGCAAGCGCTTGAGGTAGAGTTCCGGGGCGATGCGCAGGTACAGGTCCATGTCCAGCGCCTTGTGGTGGGTCATGAAGGGCTTGGCCGTGGCCCCGCCGGGTACGGGTTGCATCATGGGTGTTTCCACCTCAAGAAAGCCCCGGTCGCACAGAAATTCGCGGGTAAGGCGGATGATTTCCACCCGCTTGCGAAACACAGTGCTCACCTCGGGGTTGACAATCATATCCAGATAACGCTGACGATAACGGATTTCGACATCGGTCAGACCATGGAATTTTTCCGGCAAAGGTCTGAGTGACTTGGTGACCATGGTCAGCTTGGCAGCCTCCAGCGACAACTCGCCGGTCTTGGTTTTGAAGAGTCGGCCTTCAACACCGACAATGTCACCCACATCCCATTTTTTGAACAGTTCATAGGCTCCCTCGCCCAAAAGGTCACGGCGTGCATAGACCTGGATGTCGGCACTGGAGTCACGCAGGTGAAAAAAGGCAGCCTTGCCGAATTTACGCATGGACATGATCCGTCCGGCCACACGAAAAAGGGTGCCGGTCTCCTCATGCTCTTCGGCAACCAAGCTGGCTCCCAGGGGCAGTAGTTTGGTGATGCTTTGGGGATATTTGAAACGGTTACCATACAGGGGTACGCCTGCATCGGCTAGGGATTGGGCTTTTTCACGGCGTTGGGCTAGAAGACTGTTGAGATTGTCCATGTGATACTGTGCGGTTTTATTCTGCGGGTGAGGGTGAAAGTTTTGGCTGCGACTGTTCGCAGGCAATCCGGGAGCAAAATCTATAGACCCAGATCCTGATTGATGAGCACGACTCGAATGCGCCCTTTGGGCCAGGATTTTTCGGTGATGGTCCAGGAGTTGCAAATGCGGTCCGGACTTTTGCAGTCCAGGCAGTGGCCGGTTTTTCTGCAGGGAGTTTTCATGTTGGTGTGGCAGAGGGCATTAATGGGGGCTGCGTAGTTCTTGATGCGCTCCATGGCTGTGGCCACATTGGTGGTAAGTTTGTTGCGGCCCACGCAGATCACCACATGCCTGGGACCAAAGGTGATCGCTGCGGTACGGTTGCCCACCATATCCGGCATGACCAGTTTGCCGTCTGCGGTGACTGCATTGCTGCCTGCGAAAAAAAGGTCGCAGTGCAGGGCGCAGCGGTCAAGTCGCAGTTGCCAGTGGTTTTCTATGTCAACAGACATGTTTGTTCCAGTGTGAAAGAAGAGCTGCCGTACAAGTATATCTACCTAGCATAGTTGCTGCATCGCTGCACGGTCAATTTTTTCCATGAAGATTGTTTGCTTCTGCCTCTGCAGGGCTGTCAACGCCTGGCATGGTTCCTGTTTTCTGGTGTCTTGGTGTGTCCATCTCCCAGGCCTGCTGCCTTTTTCAGTATCCCTGTTTGTGCTGGCGGGCAGTATATAAAAAAGCGCATAATTAGGGCTTGCAAAAAAAGTTAGTCTAAGCTAATTAAAGTGTAAAAAAATGCCTCCCCCCGTAAGCAAGGAGGAAGCGCACCTGTTTTTCTACATAAATGGAGCACACCATGTCTCGCCATCGACACCAGCACGGTAAAAGAAGATGTTGCCGACTCACCGACTTGCAGCCCGGAGAGAGGGCCCGTATCCGCTGTCACCATACGCAGGGTGCCACCCGTCAACGTCTGCTCGATTTGGGTTTTGTCCCGCAGGTGCAAGTAGATGTTGTTCGCCGGGCACCCTTGGGTGACCCCATTGAGTGCCAGATAGACACCTTTAAAGTTGCCTTGCGCCTGGCTGAGGCCGCACTCATCGAAGTGGAACGATAACCGCAGGACGTTAGCCATTTTTTAACTGCTCACCCTTAAGGATAGACTCATGGTCTCTGTGCCTGTCTCAAAAAAAACGCTGTGCGTCGGCTTGGCCGGGCAGCAAAATGCCGGTAAATCAACGGTTTTTAATATGCTTACCGGAGCGAACCAGCATATTGCCAACTATCCCGGTGTGACGGTCGACAAAAAAACAGGGTATTGCATCTACCAGGGTGTGCGGATGGAGGTTGTCGATTTGCCCGGCACCTACAGCCTCACCTCTTTTTCCCTGGAAGAGCGGGTGGCGCGCGATTTTCTCATCCACGACAAGCCCGATCTTATTGTCAATGTGGTGGATGCCTCCACATTGAAGCGCGGACTCTATTTTACCTTCCAGATCATGGAGATGGGCCTGCCTGTGGTGCTGGGCCTCAATATGATGGATGTGGCTCAGAAAAACGGCATTACCATCGACATCCCCAAACTGGAGCACCATTTGGGGATACAGGCCATTCCCCTGATCGGCCGGAAACGAATCGGCAAAAAAGATTTGCAGGATGCCATTCTGGCCACAGCCAGGCAGTCTGAGCGCAGTATGCTCAGCATCTCCTATGGAGAGCTTGATCAGGATATTTACGCCTTGCAGCAGCAGGTTGTAGAAGCCGGGTTGAGTGCAACCTATCCTGGCCGCTGGCTGGCCATCAAGCTGCTTGAAGGCGACAACGAAGCCGAGCGGATCGTGAATGGGGCCCTGGGGCCGGACAATCAGCTTGTGCAGTCAGCCAGGCGCGCGCGAACCGCCTTTGCAGACGCACACTATATGGATGTGGCCGACTATATGGTCGGTTGCCGGGACAAGCTGGCCAGCACCATTGTGCAGTCCTGCGTCAAGGAAAGCCGCAAAGACCGGGTTTCCCTGTCTGACCGGATCGACATGGTTGTGTTGAACCGGCTGGCAGCGCCAATTTTCCTGATTGCCACGGTTTTTCTTATTTATCAGCTCTCTATTGTAAAGGGCTACGAACTGACCCAGTACTGGTGGCCTTTCCTGGCCAAGTTCAGGGCCCTGGTGGCCAGTGTTCTGCCCGATGCGGGCATGCTGGAAGACAGCTATCTGCGCTCCATGGGCCTGTGGATGGTGGATTCGGCCAATGCCCTGCTCAACTATATTCCAATTTTTCTGATCCTCTTTTCGTTGATCGCCATTCTCGAAGACAGCGGCTATATGGCTAGAATTGCCTTTATTTTAGATAAGCTGCTGCATTCCTTTGGGTTGCACGGCCAATCAACCCTGCCCTATATTCTGGGCGGGGTCTTTGCCGGCGGTTGTGCTGTGCCCGGGGTTATGGCCACCAAGGGTATTCCTGACCATCGCTCCCGCATGGCCACGATCTTGACGGTTCCCTATATGAACTGCCTGGCCAAGATTCCCTTTTACACCCTGCTCATCAACGTCTTTTTTGCGCCGTACAAGTCGTGGGCCATGCTGTTTTTATCCACCATCACCATCTTTGTGGCGCTTTTGGTGGCGCGCCTGCTCACGGCCACGGTGTTGAGGACCACCGAAACCGCTCCCTTTGTCATGGAACTGCCACGCTACCATGCACCCACCCTGTTTGGCGTGGGCCAACGGGCCATTGAGCGCACCTGGCAGTACATTAAGAAGGTGGGCACCATTGTGGTGGCTGTTTCAGTGTGCGTTTTTACCCTGTTGCAGTTCCCCGGCATCGGCCAAGACAGGATGGCCGGATTCCAACAGCAGATGGATGAGGCAGTGGCCAAGTTTCGCAGGGATATTCAGACAGGCGGCTACAGCAGCCGGCTCCAAGATGACGAGGCTCTGCTCCGCCTGATCAATGTGCAGAGTGCCTACAGAGCCGCCAGGCTCTCTGTGGGTGGTGCAGAGGGCGCCCGCCGGCTGGATGCCCGCTATGAAACGAAATATCCGGAACTGTTCCCTTTGCTAAAGGCCAGGGGTGACAAGGATGCGGGTGCTGTGAACAGGGCCCTGCGTCAGTTGTCATCCAAGCGTGAGCTGCTGCGCCGGCAGATTAAGGAAGCCCAGATCGAAGCCAGTTTCCTGGGCATGGTTGGCCGCTCACTTGAGCCACTTACCCACTGGGCCGGTTTTAACTGGAAGATTAATGTAGCGATCCTTTCCTCCTTTGCCGCCAGAGAATCGAGCGTGGCCACCATTGGTGTGCTTTACCAGCAGGGAGCAGATGAAAATAAAAGTCTGGAGGAGCGGATGGGCTCGGAGGCAAGCGGTAGCAACTTTACACCATTGCATGCCTTGGCAATCATGGTGTTTTTTGCCTTGTACCCACCCTGTTTGGCTACCACCATCATGATCAAGGTGCAAACCGGTTCGTATAAATGGATGCTCTTTTCAATTTTTTTCCCCACAGCCCTGGGCTTTATTGCTGCGGTGTTCATTTTCACGGGTGGGCGCGCCCTGGGGCTTAGCGGTATTCAGATGATGGCCTTGTTCTATGCGCTGGTAGTGTTGCTCACAATTTTTACCGGGCTTTTCAAGTCGTGGCGGGCCCAACCGCATCGGATACAGGTCGAGCCAACTGCAACCTGAATATGGCCTGATCAGCGGAGTACACGCGGTTGCAGTGGAAGATAGTATTTGTACATTCACCCATATAGGCACAAGCCGGTTTCCCTCACCTGTTTTATGGAGGATGTGATGCGGTTACTTTTGCCAAACCCAATGTTTTTGTCTCGTTTTTTCAAGTGGATCATTATTGTGCTACTGGCGCATTGCCTTTTTGTTGGGCATGTTCGTGCGCATTCCCTGTTTATTCAATCCGGCAGGTTTCAGGTTGACCCGGGAAAGTCTTCCCCTCTCTTTTTTTGCTACGGTCATCACTTTCCGGTGGATGATGCCATCCAAAGAGAAAAACTGGCCTATGTGCGGGTTATTGCGCCTGACCAGAGCAGCACCGATGTGACCTTGCGCAATGAACGTTCCCTGCATTCGTACCTGATCAAATACGAAGAGCCCGGTACCTACGTGCTGACTGCTGAAACTGTGCCGGGCTACTTTGCCATGTATCTGGATAAAAAAGGGCGTCAGCGTCATTCACTTAAGCCCTTGAGCGCCTTTGCCGATGATGCCGAGGAAGTCCGCTCCAGCATGCGCAGCAGCCAGTGGACCAAGGCCTATGTCTTTAGCGAAAAACCTTCTGAACCAGCCCCGGGCCCACTCGGTCTGCCCTTGGAACTGGTGCCTGCAGCTAACCTGGCAGAGCTGAAAGAGGGCGACAGCCTGACTTTTCAGGTGTATGCCCACAAGAAACCATACAGCGGCGAGGGTGTTTGGGATGCCACTTACATGGGGTTTTCCACTGAGCCGGAAGACATGTATATTCCGCAGACTAAAAGCGTAGACGGCGGGTTCACGGTGCCGGTGGATCATGCTGGCCGCTGGTTTGTGCGATTTTTTACCAAAAATCCAGCACCAGCCGCAGCCGCCGGCGAATACTTAACCGAAAAGCAAACCACTAGCTTTGTTTTTGAGGTGCGCAACGCGCGCAAGCAGCCCAAAAGCGACAGCCGTTAAGCGATGAACGCTGCCACACTAACTGCGACATTGTCGGCAGCTGTCAAGCAACATGAGGGCACTGCATATTTGCCTGAACTTACTCTTAATATGTCTGCATGCATCACGGGCCAGTCAACCAGGCCGCAATCCAGCAGGATTGGGCGATGCCATCGACGGGATATTCCCAGTTCCAGATGAAAGGCATGAGGCAAGGAGGCGAGAGATTTGCAGGTCCTGTACTGGTGTGCGTTTGCTCTATGTGCAGCAGGCAGCCACTTGGGCATGTAAAAGGGCACTTTGGTCTGGGATTGGCATACCTCTTATGGCTGCAGCCCTTTGGCCCGTTTTTCAGGTTGTATTCCTTGTTTTGTTTGCTTTCCTAATTATCTGAAGATATTTCCGTTTTTTTAATTGCTGCGCCAGGAAAAAGCTTGACAGAAGAGCGGCAATATATCATTTTGCTAAAAATATTAGTCAAGGCTAAATAAATTAGCTTTGCCTGTGGGTGTGAGCAGGCAAGAAACAAAAAACAAGTGCAAACAAGCAAGACAAAAAACCACCGATGGAGGAGTTGTACTTATGCGGCAAAGAAAGAAGTCAGCTATCAAGAAATTGGGCTATGGGACTGTATTGGTATTTTTTTTGTTTGCCGGCCAGGCCTGGGCTCATACACCCTTGTGCTCCTGCTACGATAACGGCGATGGCACCATAACCTGCGAAGGAGGCTTTTCCGATGGTTCGTCCGCATCCGGCGTGAAAATGAGGGTTGAAAAGCAGGATGGCGCTGTACTGCTGGAGGGACAAATGAATGCCACTAGCGAATTTACCTTTAATAAGCCGGAAGAGGATTACAAGGTTGTGTTTGATGGTGGCGAAGGCCATAGGATTGAGATTAACAGCAAGGATATCCTTGAATAAGGCAAGATGTTCTGTGCAGGACGCTCCATGCGCGGCTGTACAGGAAAGATGAATACAAGAGGAGAAAATACATGAAAAAGTTTTTGAGTGCTCTGGCCTGCTTGGCATTACTTACACCGGCTGCACCGGCATTGGCTCATTTTCAGATTATCTACACTCCGGAAATGGCCATGAAGGAGGGTGGGAAAATCGATTTGGCCTTGGTATTCTCGCATCCCTTTGATGCGGGTCACACCATGGATATGGGCGAGCCAGAGCAATTTTTCGTTATTCGCAGCCGCGGAGAAAATCCGCCGCAGAAGACAGATTTGCTCAAGACCCTCAAGCCCATCACTTGGACCAGCCTGACCAATAGCGGCAAGGCCTGGGAGAGCAACTATGCTGTCAGGGGGGGCGATTATATTTTTTGCCTGATCCCCCAGCCCTATTATGAGCCGGAAGAGGAAGCCTACATCAAGCAAAACACCAAGCTGATTGTCAATGTGGGTGGCGAGCCCGGGGCCTGGATGGAGCCAGTGGGCCTGCCTGCGGAAATTGTTCCCTTAAATAAACCGTATGACCGCTGGACCGGCAACGTGTTTCAGGGCAAGGTACTTTTGCACGGTAAACCTGTACCCGGCGCAGAAATTGAAATTGAATACCTGAACCATGAGCCTCTGCTGGACAAAAAGGCCTTTGCCAAAAAGGCTGCGGTGGAAGCGCCCCAGGAAGCCTTTGCCTTGCAGACCATTTTTGCCGATGACAACGGCATTTTTACCTTTGGTATCCCTAAGGCCGGCTGGTGGGGCTTTGCCGCCCTGGATCTGGATCCTGAATACACTTATAAAGGCAAAAAATGCTCTCGGGATGCGGTCATCTGGATGAAGGCCGTTGATATGCAATAGATTTTTCAACTCCTCCAGGAGGCGTCACCGGGCATTTTCCCGTCCCCCTTTTTTGCACCTGTGCCCGGTGACGTATTTTGTTTCCAACTCTTTACCATAGGCATGGAAACTGTTCCGCGGGCTGCAAAGATACGCTTTGTGGGCTTGCAGCAGGTGCTTGAAGGATATTTTTCCATCAAATTTTATGAGGTTTGTGCAAGATGAGTTCGACCTTGCAAATCATCATTGTGGCTGCCATCGTGGCCGGTGCTGTCTGGTATTTATACCGCCGCTTTAAACGCATGCTCGACCCGAACCATCCTGCATGTGGTTGCGACTGCGGGAAAAGCTGCGCGGCACAGCCTCCTGCTGAACCAGGGGGGGAGGCCCAAATGACACCTGGGCACGACTAACTTATTTGGACAACGGAGGAAACGATGCATTGGCTGCTGAGCCTTTTTGTCTTGGCGTTTTCCCTGGTCTTGCCTTGGCAGGCCTTTGCCCATGATTTTTGGGTGAATGCGTTCCACGAGGTCGCAACCCAGCAAGTTGCGGCCCAAATCGGCTATGGTCATGGTTTTCCGGCTCCGGAAGCAATTGCCGCAGACCGGCTGCACATTTTCAAGTCGCTGCGCCTGCTGAGCAGTGAAGGCGCCACCGAAATGCGCCAAAAGGGAGAAAGTTATGCCTATGAGCTTGCGACGGAATTAAAAAAAGGCAGTTATCTTGTGCTGGGAGACTATACACCCACCTTCTGGTCTAAGAATGCGGCTGGCTGGAAACAGGCTAACCGCACCCAGATGCCAGACGCCAGCTATTGCGAAGAAGCGGTGATGAGCGCCAAAACCATCTTGAATGTGGGTGACAGCACCGCTACCGAGTTGGTTACCCAAGCGGCCGGTCAGCCGCTCGAAATTGTCCCCCAGGTGAATCCTGCCAGTGTACAGCCTGGAGAAGCCTTTCCCGTACAGGTGCTGTATGAGGGAAAGCCCGTTAAAACCGCCGAATTAACGGCCACCTTCGAGGGATTTTCCGGAAAGGAAAGCAAGGCCTTTTATGGCCGAACCGACCTCAATGGCATGATTGATATTATTCCGCTCAAGGCGGGCTACTGGCTGGCCAAGGTGCAGCACACAGTCCCCTATACAACAGATACCAGGGTGTGCGACGAGATTGTTGCGGTAGCCACCCTGAGCTTCCACATTGGAGAACAGGAGTAAAATTTGTGCAGGAGTTGTCGGTTGGGCAAGTGGATGCTAGCCCTGCGGCCAGCATCCACTTCAGGAAAAAAGTGCTTGCCTGCACAGTAGAACAACGCGACCGTTGATCGACTGCTTTTTGCATTAAGAATTATTATCAGGTGTTTTTTGCTGCCAAAATGTGCTCAATTTGCCTTTTTGAAGTTGATTAACGGGCAGTTCTTACAGATATCAGCACCAGGGAAGGGATTGCCCAGGCGGGTAATGGCCACGCCTCCCTTGTCTTCTATGCGCTTTTGCATGCGGGTGATCATGGCATCAAGGTGTGCAAAGGGAATGGAAACGTTGATTTCTCCTCGCTCTGTTTTGCCGGAATTGTAACTGCCGCTGCAGGCCAGGTATAGGTTGGCCTGCTGGCTGTTGTAACTGTGCACATTGCCGCCGCAGGCCGCTGAGTTGATGGTCAACGCGGGGCGAAGCGGATGGATGTCTTGGGTGGCCATCCAGTCACCAAGCAGGTGGTAGGCTTGCATGGTGTCACAGTAGAAATGCACCACATCCGGTGTCATGGTGGCCGCTGCCAAGGGGACAACCGCAACTGCTAACAGGGTGTTTTCCGGTAGGCGGGGTTTGTTTTGTACAAAGCGGGCAGACTGCTCCATGTTCTGACAATACTTAAGGTGGCTTTTCACTTCTGCCTCGTCAAACTCCTTCCAGCCAAACACGTAGCGGGCGTTGCTGCAGCCCAGTTTGTTGCGCTCCAGTAATATAGGCAGATTTTCCATACGTGCGCCGATTTCTACCTGGCAGAAAGTAATGGCTTTTACTGGGCTATAGTACTCGCCACTGTTGCGAAAACTGTCGAGTTCTTCCTGGTTGAAAAAATATTTGATGGCGATGGGCGAAGTCATGAGCCGTAATTCTTGCATGAGAAATTGTTCGGCTTCGGGGTAAGTTAAGCTGGTCATTAGTCTCCTCCTTGGTTGTCTATTGACGGGCATGTTTTCAAGATGACGGACAGCTGCTAACAGAGCATTGTTGGAGCTATCCGGAACAGTAGATAGGGTGGTAGCAAGGGTATGTGCTTGGCAAAAGGTCTAAAAAAAGCTGCTATCTGCTCTTTGTCACTTTTTGGGCAGGAACGTGCGGTAACCATAACAAATTTTTTTCGATATGGTTAATAAACTATATCGAAAAGGCAAGAAAAAAGGAGCCAAAGCAGTTAATTCTGAAAAAGGCCTTTGTAATACGTGGATTTTTGCCGCCAATATCTGCCTTCTGCCCAATTCGGGCTACACAAGGACCCACAAGTAGTTCAGCAAAAAAAAACAGATCCCCTCTCAATTTTTTGTGGGCAAGGCGGGTCTTATGGCCGGGATCTACGCTGCACTTCCTGTTTACAAGATCGGCAACGGTTTTCACGTGCACAGCCTGTTTGCAAGCTGTTTACTTTACTTGTGCTGTTACCTGTTCAAGGCTGCCTACCAGTCACCAGCAAAGAGCAAATTCCGGTTTTTGCTCTGTCGGGTGATACGGAGAGGGAGCGAGAGCAGAGTCAGGCAGATGGGGCTAAGGGTTAGAATTTGTTTATTGCGCTTACAAACCAGGAAAAATTAAAATTCAAGTCTAGGCATCCGCACCTGGCCTCACGAGCAAGGGAGTAAAAGAGACTTTCAGTGGTGGGCCATGGATACCCGCTTGAATGAAGCGGATATCCATGGAAGAAGTGATCGGCTACTTCACCCTGTATCTGGGCTAGAGCCTCGGTTCTGATCAATATTTAGCTTTGATTTTTTCCAATTGTTCCTTGGAGATGCCAGGCACTTCATTGCGAGCCTGCCAGCGATTCATATTCCAGGCTCCATCACCAAGCCATTCCTTGATGATCTGCAGGTTCTTGCCACGTTCCTCGTCGCTGTCGCCAAGGTACTGATGCATGTTGCCTGCTTTGCCACTGGTTTTGCCGTCATCCAGCCGCCGCATCATAGCGCCCGTGGCTGGCCAGACAACATAGCTCATGAAGTGTGGATAGGTATCCATACGTGGCGGTGTTTCATCCCTGACTTTTTCGTCCAGCAACTCCCAGTCATTGTACTCTGGGGCGGTCGCCTCGTGGCACTGAATGCACTTGGCATCAAACAGAGGTTTGACATCACTGCGCCAGGTGCGCTCTTGGGCCATGGCCGGCACGGCCAGGGCTACCAACATCAGGGTCAACGTAATCCGTTTAGTCATGATGTTCCTCCCTAAGTCTAGTTGGGATTAAAGGTGGACTGTATTTAAAGATAACCCACCACAATGTGGCTATCTTATCCCAGAACAGCAGAAAAGGGGAGCAGTTCTTTTTGCTGATGGTCTTCTCCCACAGCTTTTTGAGATCAGGATAAATTTTGTGGCCAGTTCCGCCAAAAGCGTATCAAATTTGTCGTCTAACTGGCCCAAAAGAGAGTCTCTGCATAGCTGGCAATAGTTGCGGCCAAGCTTGCCATCTGCTTTCAACTGCCCGATTATTGGTTCAAGCATGCGGCATTGTCCCAGCCCTTGTGTAATCATCTGCACTTCTTATTGTGTACGGATATAGGCAACAGAAGCAGCCCACGCATACTCAATACAGGTTGATACAATGACGAACACAAGCTCTCAGGCCGGTGAACGCCCCCGCAAGGAGGTGGCCGGAATCTATACAGCTCCACCCGCCCACTGGGTGGGCAACGGCTTCCACGTGCGCAGCATGTTCACTTATGCAGACGCCTTTCAGGGCAGTGACCCTTTTGTACTTTTGGACTATGCGGCGGAAGAGCAGTTCAGCCCCAACCAGGGTGCACCCCGGGGCGTGGGCTCTCATCCGCACAAGGGTTTTGAAACCGTGACCATTGCCTACCAGGGCGAGGTCGCCCACCGTGATTCCAGCGGTGGTGGTGGCATTATTCAGGCAGGTGATGTCCAGTGGATGACTGCAGGCCGCGGCATTGTTCATGAGGAGTTCCACTCCAGGGAGTTTAGTAACACAGGCGGCCCCTTTGAGATGGTGCAGCTCTGGGTGAACCTGCCCGCCAGAGACAAACTTACCCCGGCGGCCTACCAGTCCATCAGCAAAGAGCAGATTCCGGATCTTGCCCTGCCGGATGAGGTGGGCAGCCTGCGCCTGATTGCGGGCAGCTATCTGGGTAAACAGGGCCCGGCCAAGACCTTTACAGAAATGAACGTGTGGGATGTGGTGTTGGATGCCGGTGCGGGTACAATTTTTGAACTACCGGCCACACACAACCTGAGCCTGGCCATCCTGCGGGGCGAGGTACGCATCAATGCGAATCAGAGCGCCCAGGCAGGCGCCTTGGTGCGTTTTCAACCGGGCGGGGAAGTGCTGGAGTTGCAGGCAGGAGAAAACGGCGCCACCATTCTCCTGCTTTCTGGGGTGCCCCTTGATGAGCCGGTGGTGGGCTATGGCCCCTTTGTCATGAATTCCATGGATGAGATCCGCCAGGCCTTTGATGAATACGAACGAGGCAAGTTTGGCAATCTCAGTTAGGTTAAACTCTATCAGCAAGCGATCTTGTCGTTTCTGCGGCAGCATCGTCCAGATATCATTTTGCTCTAGAGCAAATTGGGCCAGCAGGGCTCGCAGCGAAGGAACCCTTCTCCACCGCTACATAACAGGTGGGTCGGCATCCTCGGCCTCTGGTTCCGACAAGTCCGACAAGGTGCTGGCCAGCACCTTGTCGATGCGGTTGCCGTCCAGATCCACCACTTCCAGCCGCCAGCCCTCCCATTCGGTAACATCGCCGGTATGGGGCACCCGGCCCACCAGCCACATTACCATGCCGCTGAGGGTGTGGTAGCGGCCTTTTTCTTCCTCAGGCACGGTTTTCAAATTAAGCCGGTCTTTCAACTCCGGAATGGGGATGAGTCCGTCCAAAAGCCAGGAACCATCTGCACGCTGCACGGCCCACACATCTTCCGGGTCACGCGGCCTGAATTCGCCAGCCAAAGCCTCAAGCAAATTCTGCAGGGTTACAAGGCCAAGAATTTCGCCATACTCGTCAACCACAAAAACCATTTGCACTCCTGATTCGCGGAACTGCTCCAAGAGCTTCATGCCAGTGAGGGATTCAGGTACATAGACAGCGGGCTGCAGATAATCGACGATTTTTTCCTGCGGTTCGCCTTGTAAGTGCTGTTTCAACAAACGCTTGGCACTGATTACCCCCAAAACCGCATGCAGGCCGCCCTGGCAAACCGGAAAACGGGAATGATCCGAGGCTGTGAGTTTATCCAGGCCTTCTTCCAAGGGTGCTTCCATATCCAGCCAGATAATATCGCTGCGTGGCGTCATCAGTGAGGCAATCTGACGGTCATCAAGCCGGAACACATTGCGCACCATGTCGTGCTCGTGCTTTTCAATCACCCCCGCTTGCGAGCCTTCCACCAGGATGGCGTGGATGTCTTCTTCTGTGAGGTTGGCGCTGCTCAGTTCTTTTTTGCCCAAAAGGTGCAAAAGGCCATCGGTGGACACGGTCAGCAGGGCAACAAAGGGGCGCGACAACTGCGCCAGAAATGCTATGGGCCGAGCCATCAGCCGCGCAATTCCTTCTGCATTGAACTGGGCGATGCGCTTGGGGATCAGTTCCCCCACCACAATGGAAAAATAGGTGACAGTCACCACCACAAGGGTGGTCGCACCGATGCCACTGATTCTCTCATCAACACCCCAACCGTGGAACAGCCCAGCAAGAGGACCGGCAAGTGCGGCCTCGCCGACAATGCCGTTGAGGATGCCGATGGCAGTGATACCTATTTGGATTGTGGAAAGAAACTGGGTGGGCTCCTCGCCAAGGTGGATGGCGATGGCGGCGGAGTGATCTCCATCTTCGGCCAGCTTTTGCAGGCGGCTTTTGCGGGCCGTAATCAGGGCGATTTCCGACATGGCAAAAATACCGTTGAGCACGATCAGGGCAACCAGTATGGCAAGTTCCAAGTGTGTTCTCCTGTATCTAGTCGTCCTTGAAAAAGGTCCTTCTCAGTTTGTCGCCTGTATGAGTCAGTTTCTGCCTTTTATCATTCCGGGTCACACAAGAATTCCACAAGTTATTCAGAGAAAAAGAAGCAGCACTTTCCTTAACTTCTTGGAGATAAGGTGGATATTGTGCCCGGTTCCGTTCAAAAGTGCATTGATTTTATCGCCCAATTCGTCCCAGTAAAGGGCACCGATGCGTAGCCGCTGTCGATACTTGCAGCCAAGCTTGCCTTCGGCCTTTGGGTGCCTGACCAGCGGATTACATACGTTGCATTTTTTTCCGCCATGCGCTTGCAGCAATGGCTGAGTGAGGCAGGGTCAAGAGTATCTCGCGGAAAAAGTAGTTTTTGCCGCAGAAATACTGTGGTTCGGATTTTTCAGCCAGCGCCGCACGGTTTGTTGAGCGAATGTCTTCAAGGCATGCCCAGGCTAGAAAAATCGATCATCAGGCGGAGGGAAATACCGGGTCAGCCATTTGCCGAATACAGTGCACCGAATTTGCGTGCAAAGAACGAGCTGCCGATTGATGCAATGGGTCCTGGCAACCAGTACAATTCGTGATCCTGGTACAGGATATGTTCCAGACAGTTGTGGAACAGATCCAGCTGGGTAGGGAGTAAGGCCCGGATTTTTTGCTACACTAGAAATCACTAGGAATTGCAGAGGACCAGCGCAATATCCTGCACTCAATGGTGCTCTGCCTTCTAGTCTGATGAAGATGTTTTATCTGGTTGGGAAATTTTTCAAGGGGGCGACTGTTCTGTCGGTCGATTCGTTTCTACGAGCACAACATCTAGATGTGACTGCTTTGATTATACGTTCGGAAATCCGTGAAATTTGGGCTGAGACAACAAAAGAGAGTAAAAAAGAGCCCAATCATGGGGCGAATTGATGGCGCTAGCTTGAGATTGAACAAGAAATACCGGTGCCTGTCCAGATGCGCGTTGTGCAGGTTTTACCTCACAAAGATTCCTGTTCGATCCAGCGCTGAAAATGTTCGCTGATGCGGTAAAAGTCGATAAGGGCACGTTCGCCAGCATTGGTCAGCCAGGCGCCGCCGCCCCGGGCTCCACCTGTCTGCTTTTCCACCAGGGGTTCCGGCGCCAGCGTGTTCATGTCTTCCACCAAACGCCAGGCATGGCTGAAACTCATGCGCATGGATTTGGCCGCGGCCGAAACCGAGCCGTGCTCCTTGATACGCTCCAGCAAAATGATTCGACCCCAGGAAAGATAGGTCTGCTGGTTTCTTTCAATCCATATGCGGCCTTTGAGCTGAAAGCCGCCCTGTACTTGCCCGACGGCCATGGCATTTTCTTTACTTGTCTTTTTTATTTTGGGCATTGGTGCTCCCTTACCTGCAAACACAAAAATCACTGTATATGCTGTAGTATAGTGGACCCTTCTTTAGTAAAAAGAATAGCGGATCAGGCTGCTGCTGGCAAGGAGGAAGCCAGTGCTGCTGCTGCGGGCACATGGGAAAGGAGATCGTCGCCTGTGAAGTTGCAGCTTAAGAAGGCTCGGTTTTGTCGAGTATGGCCAGCATTTCAATATGATGTGTTTGCGGGAACATGTCCAGTGGCAGGATGCTGCTGAGAGCATATCCGCCAGCGAGCATGAGGCGCAGGTCGCGGGCATGGGTGGCTGGGTCGCAGGAGATGGAAATAATGCGTTTGGGCGCAAGTTGTGGCAAGAGGGGTGCGGCCTTGCCTAGGCCTTGGCGTGGCGGGTCAAGTAGGATGGTATCAAAGCGTTCCTGCCTGCGTACGAGGCGACCCAGTTCCATCGCTGCATCTGTGCTGCGAAAGCGAATTTTGCTCAGTCCGGCAAGTTGGCTGTTTGTTTGTGCCCAGGCACAACTTTCCTTGCTGAATTCAACACCAAGAACATGCGCACCCAACAGTGCAAGGGGAATGGTAAAGTTGCCGGCCCCGCAAAACAGATCCAGGGCTCTGGCTGGGGCTGCGGCGGCATCCATGGCCAAGGATACCAATCTGGCGTTTTGTTGGCAGTTCACCTGAAAAAACGAGTCAGGAGAGTAGCGCAGTTCATAATTGAGCCCGGAATGGCTGAAGTGCTGGCACAGATACGCTGCTGCCTGCGGGTGCACGCCCTGGCCCTTGTGGGTGAGGACAAAGTCTGCCTGGGGGGCAAGCATGCGCGTCACTGTCTGCAAAATATTTGTGTCTGCCTGTTTTTTTGTGTGCAGCATCAAAAAAACACGATCACTTGCCGGGCATTGAGACAAGGTAAGCGCAGTGGCAACGCGGGCAAGCAGGGCCAGGTCCGTTTTTTGGGCCAGGTGTGAGAGGGTGTTATTGATACCCTCTGTGGCCAGTAGACAGCGCGTGACCGGAACAACGCTCCTGCTGCGGCGGCGGTAAAAACCCAGCAGCCCACCTTCTTGCAGGTGCAGGCGCAATCGGTGACGGTAGCCAAACTGTTGCGGCGAGGGTAGGGTAGAGGCAAGACAGCCCTGTGGCAGCGCAAGGCCAGCGCGCTGCAAATTTTCCGCCACCATGGCTGCCTTCATGCGCAACTGGGCCGCATACCCG
>JABMJC010000026.1 GCA_013201405.1 Desulfobulbaceae bacterium | reverse complement strand
TGGCCATTGCCCTAAAGCTCCACACCCGCCGGGAAAAACTGGAAAGCACCTTCCTCTTCATCATGACCGACGCCATCGATGTCATCAGCTTTTCCATTGTCGGCTCAATGATTGCCCTGCAGTTTGACTACAATATCTACGGGGTGGTTCTGCTCGCCTTTTGCAATGGTGTGGGCGGCGGTATTCTTAGGGATGTGCTCCTCAACGAGGTACCCTGGTTTTTTGTAACCGGCCTCTATGGCACCATCAGCATGGGTGTTGGCCTGGTGTATTTTTTCATGGCCCTGGCAGGCATAACCCATATTATCTGGATCATGACCCTGTTTACCTTGGGCGTTGCCTTTCGCCTGCTGGCCTATTACCGGCAGTGGCATCTGCCGAAACTGGAATAAGATGCAAGACATTCGCAGCAAACGGCTGCCAGTCGTTGAGACGACCTTATTCTTGCTACTGTCCTCTGGTTTTGTCATAATGCTTGGCATGATTGAGGAACGATAAAAAAGGAGATAGCCCATGGAATTACAGGAAGCCATCTTGAAAAGGCGTGCGGTGAGAAGATTCACTGAAGACGCAGTGACAAACGAGGAACTGGAACAGCTTTTTGAGGCAGTGCGCTGGTCACCATCCTGGTCAAACACCCAGGTATGGGAATTCGTGGTGGCGCGCGATAGGGAACTGATTCAAAAACTGACCGAGACCTACAGGATGCCCAAGGGGCTCAACCCGGCCACCAAGTGTTCGCAGGCAGCCTCGGCGCTCATCGTGCTCTGCGCCAAGACCGGGGTCTCTGGTTGCTATGAGGGCAAGGAAAGTACCAAACATGCCAACTGGTACATGTTTGATCTGGGCATAGCCACGCAGACCCTGTGCCTCAAAGCCCACGAAATGGGACTGGGCACGGTTGTGGTCGGCCTTTTCGATCATGATGCCTGCAACAGGCTGGTTGAACTGCCGGATGGTTATGAATCTGTGGCCATTATCCCCATAGGCCGCCCGGCAGTGGAGGCTAAGAGTGGGCCAGCCCGCAAGGCCGTGGCCGATATGGTGCATCTCAATGCCTTTGGCCGGAAAATGTTCTGAATTGTAGCAAAGGCATTCTGTGCCCACGTCAATGCGTGCAGCAGGTATGATCTGCTCCTGACAGCTGACAAAGGGCGATCATTGGTGCAACCCAGATGAAATACCCTGTTGCCCTCTCCCGAACTCCTCCACAAAATAACAGCCAAGTTTTGCGGAGGAGTTCAGATGCAGCATCAATACCCAGCAACTCAGCCTGATTACCGCTCCACTACTGCGGCAATGCCCATGCCGCCACCGATACACAGAGTGGCCAAGCCGGTTTTTGCATCCCGTTTGACCATTTCGTGCAGCAAGGACACCAGGATGCGCGCGCCGGAAGCGCCGATCGGATGCCCTAGAGCAATGGCCCCGCCATTGACATTTACCTTGTCCATATTAAAGCCAAGATCCTTGGCAACTGCCACACTCTGCGAGGCAAAGGCCTCGTTGGCTTCGATCAGGTCAATCTCTTCCAGCTTCTTGCCTGCCTTGGCCAGGGCCTTGGGCGAAGCGGCCGCAGGGCCGATGCCCATGATCTCGGGCTTCACACCGGCAGAGGCATAACCAATCAGTTTGGCCATGGGCTGAATGCCCAACTCCTTGGCCTTTTCAGCCGACATAACTATAACCACTGCTGCACCGTCGTTGATGCCCGAGGCATTGGCGGCAGTCACCATGCCGTCGCCTTTGAATGCAGGCCGCAGCTTGCCGATTTTTTCCAGGGTGGTGCCAGGAGTGTAGTGCTCGTCGGTGTCAAAAACCACGGGATCGCCCTTGCGCTGTGGGATGGCCACCGGCACAATCTCATCCTTGAAACGGCCGGCAGTAATCGCGGCCTGTGCCTTTTTTTGGGATGCCACCGCAAACTGGTCCAGTTCTTCCCGGGTAAGGTTCCATTGACTGCAGATGTTTTCGGCAGTCACCCCCATATGTGAGTTGCCGATTGCACAGAACAGGCCGTCGTGCACCATCATATCGACCAAACCATTTTTCGGGGCGTTCATTCGATAGCCGAAGCGGGCTTGGGGTAGGGCATAGGCGGTGGTACTCATATTTTCCATGCCGCCCGCAACAATGATTTCCGCATCTCCGCATTGCACGGCCTGCGCCGCCATGACCACGGCTTTCAAACCACTGCCGCAAACCTTGTTAATGGTTACCGCAGGAATCCCTTCCGGGATGCCTGCCTTGAGCGCAGCTTGACGGGCAGGGTTTTGCCCCAATGCGCCAGTGAGCACGCAACCAAGGATCACCTCGTCAACTATTTCCGGTTGGATACCCGCCCGTTTCAAGGCGTCTTGAATAACAAGCGACCCCAACTCCACTGCCGGGATGTTTTGCAAAGAACCGCCGAATCTACCAACTGCGGTGCGACAAGCGCCAACAAGGACTATTTCACGCATGGTGAGCCTCTCCTGTGTGAAGATGATGAACAGAACCGGCAAAAGAACAGCGCCGGTGCCAAGCAACAGCCCAAAACGGTTGAGCTGCAAAGGTATTGAAGCCCGTCAAAATACTTTTGATAGCCCGAGTGCAGCGAGACTAAGAGCCCTGGCCGGGATGGGATACACGGTTAGGGTCACACAAGTCTGCACAGTTGAACAGTTTTTGCCACCCAGGGCATCACAAAAAATGTACAGTACAGCTGAAACAGCCACGGAGTTTCTCGCAATATGCCACCATGTCCTGGATTTGTGAAGTGCTTCCTGGTGAAAAACACCTTAACATCAGAGTAGATACGCCAGAGTTATGTGTCTTGCGCACCTGAAGAAAATGCTCATCCTCGCGGTAGGGCAGAACAAGTATTCGGGCCGTGGATAATAATAGGGCGACTGTCCCGCTTTTTACCGCTACAGGGATAAGGCGCGTCTTTTTTGGGGCTTGTCCAGGTAGTCTATGCCCGAGGCCTCCAGTTGCTTCAGCTTCTGCTCTATTTGGTCGCACAAGGTTTTCAGCACCTTGATGCGGGCAAAATATTTATTGTTGGCTTCCACCATGATCCAGGGGGCTGCAGAGGTACTGGTGCGATCGACCATGTCGCAGACCGCCTGCACGTAGTCCTCCCATTTTTCCCTGTTGCGCCAGTCCTCCTCGGTAATTTTAAATCGTTTGAAACAGGTTTTTTCCCGCTCTTCAAAACGCCGCAGTTGCTCATCCTGGGAAATGGCCAGCCAGTATTTGACCACCAGAAGGTTATGGCGCACCATCTGGGCCTCGAAATCGTTGATTTCACTGTAGGCGCGCATCCAGTCGGCTGGAGAACAAAAACCTTCGACCCGCTCCACCAGGACCCTGCCATACCAGGAGCGGTCAAAAATACATATGCGGCCCTTGCGGGGCAAGTGCCGCCAAAAACGCCACAAATAGGGCTGGGCCCGCTCCTCCTCAGTGGGCGCGGCAATGGGAATGACCTTGTAGGAGCGCGCATCAATGGCCCTGGTAATGCGCCGGATACTACCACCTTTGCCTGCGGCGTCGTTGCCTTCAAAAACCGCGATAACCGACATGTACTTGAACTTGGGATGGCGCATGAGCAGGCCCAGCCTGGCTTGATACTTTTCCAGCTTTTTCCTGAAGGCCGCCTTTTCCAGCGCCTGGTCCATGTTCAGGGTTTTGAGCAGGTGCAGATTGTCGAGGGGAGGCATTAGGGGAGGCGCAATCATCTTTGGCGTCTGGCCTTTGCCATGTTCCAATCGGGCCTGAATGGCCTTAAGAACGATATTTGCAACGGTCAGATTGCGGTAGTTGTCATCCTCGCCTTCAATAATCATCCAGGGGGCTTCGGCTGTACTGGTGTGGCGGATAACAGTCTCGTGCGCAGCACGGAAGGCATCGTAGGCCTTGTAACGTTTCCAGTCCCGCTGGGTGACCTTCCAGCGAGTAGCGGGGTTTTTCTCCAGGGCCTTCAGCCGTTTTTCCTGCTGCTCCCTGGAAAGGTGCAGCCATAGTTTGATGAGCAGGGCACCTTCATCGACCAGCATCTTTTCCAGACGTTTGGCCCGCTCCAGGCTCTGATCCAGATCTGCATCCTTGGTGATGCCGCTGACCCGGTTTAACACCGGCCAAGTATACCAGGAACCCAAGAAAATTCCGATTTTACCCTTGGGCGGCAAGGCCCGCCAAAAGCGCCACATCATGGGGCGATCCAGTTCTTCGTCAGACGGTTCACCCATGCCATGGGTTTCGATATGGCGGGGATCCATCCATTCATTGAGCAAATTTACGGTTGCGCCACGGCCAGAGCCGTCCAGACCTCCCACAATGATGATAACCGGAAATTCAGCCAGTTGTAAGACTTCACCCTGTGCTTCCAAAAGGGCGACCCGTAGTGCCGGTATTTCCTTTTCGTACACAGACTTTTTAATTTTGTGGCCTAATTCAGCAGATTCAAACATGGTTGCCTTCCTTTTGGGTGAAGTTCCTGTACGTCAATGGAACCGCGTGGCGAGTTTATGTGGCAATCATTTTGTATGAATTAGTACACTGTCTGTGCGCTTGTGAAAATCATCAAGCAGCAAAGCAGGCAAGTTTTTACCTGCAATTTTTAACGGTATATGTGGTAGTTTTTTGTATCTTGCTGGAATAAAAAGGAATAATGCTACGTTCAGGTTAAAGCTGATAGCAGGAGGTCGAGAAGAAGATCCCGCAGGTGCCGTTTGGAATACACTGAAAAGTAATTCGACTCTACCCACACGTCATTTAATGGGAACCACCTCTATTGTCTGGCGTACTGAGCGTAAAATAATATACTTGTTTATCGGCAAGGCGTTGGGCGTGGTCTGATCGGATCTCATAACAGATGCACGAGCGAATGCCGCCTGTCCGCCGGGGACAGGGGAGCGTGACTGCGCAGCGCTCCAACCCTTTTGTTACAATTATGATTCGTGATTTTGAATTTTCTTCAGGTGTTTTGATGCGTTGCCCAAACAGACTTTTTCCGTGGCAGCATATCTGGTATTTGACTCTGGTCCGTCAGCAGCCAGCTCCTTCATTGCACCATCACCAATGTCCAGCTCATTCCATGGTGATTCAAACAGGTGAAACCACCGCTTAACAGTATCCAGTCTTCTGAGCTGCGGGCTAAGCTGATTGCCCGCTGCGAGGCCCAGGCGCGTTTCTGCCAGGAGGCGTCTCCACTGTACCACCAGCTCTTCACTTGCCTGGGTCAACGCCTGCACCGGGATGATGGTTTTGCTGCCTGGCTGCTTTGGGCAGCCCGCAAACGCGCCACATTTGATGTACCACTTCTGGTGTTGGCCGGCCTGCATGCCAGTGTGCTCCGCCGCAGTACAGCAAGTGAGGCCCTGGCCGCGTACTATCCCAGTACTGGTGGCCTGGAGGTGGCTGATTCGTCTGCCTTTGCCACTGTCTTCCAACAGAGTATGGATGCCCTGCATAACGAACTGGCTGCCTTCATCGCCACCAGCCCGGTGCAGACCAATGAAGGCGCACGGGGCCTGTGCTGGCTGTTGCCCCTGGCCTATACCGACTGGAGGGCTGTGCATTTGCTCGAACTGGGTGTCAGTGCCGGTTTGAACCTGGTGGCCGAGCAGCGTAACTACCTATTATGTGACATTGACAGTGCCAGCAGATACCGCTTTGGCTTGGGCGCAGACTGGGAGTTTACCATGCAGGGGCAAGGCAACTTTGTGCCGCCTGTTGTGGTATCCTCCCCCAAGGTGCTCTCACGCCGGGGCTGCGATCTGGCGCCTGTTCTGTTGCACAGCGAGGCAGACAGGCTGCATTTGGCCTCCTTTGTCTGGGCAGATCAGCCAGAGCGTATGGCTCTGTTGCAGAGGGGTATTGAGGCGGTATTGCGCACCAACAAAACCGATGCGCCTGTGCAGTTGGCTATGCATAGGTTGCCGGATGAACTGCCGGATTTTTTGTACAATCAGGAAGGGTCTGCACTGGGTGCGCCTTGCGTCCTGTTCAATACCTATCTGGGCACCTATTTGCCCGATAAAGGTCGTTCTTTGCAGGAGCACGTTGGGCAATGGGCGCAGCAACGGCAGGGGCCTGTACTTTGGCTGCAGTGGGAGCATCTGCGCGGGCACGAATCGCCCGAGTTTGGCTGGCTGGGTTGGACAGCGGATTTGTGGTGCAATGGGTCGCATCGGCACTGGCATTTGGCTTGGGTGCATCCCCATGGGAGCCGGGTAGCCTGGCTGCCAGGACTCCGCGCCTGGCGCGACTATTGGCTACGGTACGGGCGGCCACGGGCGCAAGGGCACATCTGTCCCTGAGCGCTTCATGCAGGAGCGTAGCGTCTTGCCCGCCGCCAAGCTCACGCACAGTTGTTCCTGCAATATCTCAAACTGTTATGGATGCAGTTCAACATGCACCAACAGTACACTTGACAAGGGGTGGTCCCCACAGACATATGGGTACGACCCTGTAGAGTACATGTTTTGCCTCCTTGACCATGGTGGCCAGCACCTTGGGAATTAGCGCGCCCCGGCTTCCACCAGCACGCAATCCGCAGCCTTGCCTGCCTCGATGGAGCCGGTTTCAGCATCCAGGCCGACGCTTCTGGACGGGTCCGGGTTGAAGAGCCGGACTGCATCTGCTAACAAGCTTTCCGGCAGCGGCCAGGCGATAGGGGCTTTATGAAAGCCAGCTGTATTCCTGGCGGAGCAGGGCTTGTCTTGCACAAGACAAAAGCGCCGAGGAAGAACGACTCCTAGTGGAAAATGCTCGTCTCAAGCGCCAGCTGAGTACTTTTCGGCTGGCCCAGTCCATGATGGCAACCAGGTACATGAAGCCCCTGGCCATCGGCATGCAGGTGATGTCCGTTGCCCATACCTGATTGGGCCGATCTATGCCCAGCCCCGGAGTAGATATGGGTACAGCGGATGCCCTGCATAGCGCTTGCTCGTGCCAGGCTTGGGAGATAAAGATTCAATATCCATCCGCCGCATCAGGCGGTGGATCCGGTCGCGACCCACTGGTTTTTCCGCTGTTGTCAGGTGATCTGCCAGGGAGCGACTTCCCATCCAGGGGTGTTGCAGATAGAGTTCGTCGATCTGCCGCATGAGTTCAAGATCGCCTGCACGAAGTCCGGATGCTGGCCCACGGTGGTAGCTGGCTCGTGCTACTCCGAGCAGCTTGCATCTGGCCGCAACAGAAACCTTGGGGTGGCCTGCGGCGATCACTTTTTGTTTCTGCGCCCGGTCAAGTTCAGAGCGGGCAGATTGGATAAAAAATCGTTTTCTGCCTTGAGCTTGCCGATGACGCGGTGCAGCTCGGCCACTTCGGCTTCGTGGTCGACCTCTTTTCTCTTCCCCTTGCCAAAAAGGTTTGGGGCATTTTCCAGCAGGGCCTGCTTCCAGTTGCAGATCTGACTGGGATGAACTTTGTATTCACTGGCAAGTTCTGCCAGTGTCCTGGAGCCTGACAGAGCGGCCAGGGCGACCTTGGCTTTAAATTCAGCGCTGTAACGGCTGCGGCGATTCATAGAACCTCTCCTTTTAAATGGATCAGCTCATTGCTTATGCCTATGTCTCAAGAAACGCAACCACTTCAATTTTGATCCCGCAGGCGATGGAAGTTGATGGCGTCTGCTTGCAGTAGGGCGTGTTATCCAGGAAGCTGAAAAACATGCCCAACTATATGGTATGTGCTATATTGCGCCGCGAGTTGGATGTCTGCGCAGGTACTGTGGGCACAGCTTATACTTTTTGACCTTTATTGCCTAAAAAAATACATTGTTGTGAGCCAGTGGCGATTGCTGGGAAATTGCTACTTACCTTGCTTTTGAGGAAACTTGATGAACATTTCAGCAGATGCCAGTGGCATAATCACCAACACCAGTCTGTATTCATTTACCGATACAGTGCAGCGCCTCTTGTCTGCCCTTAAGGGCCGGGGCATAAAAATATTTGCGATCATCGATCAGCAGGCTGAGGCCAAGTCTGTCGGTTTATCCATACCACCGACCACCCTGATCCTTTTTGGTAATCCCAAGGTTGGCACACCGCTTATGCTTGCGCAACCAGCCTCGGGCCTGGATCTTCCCTTAAAAGTTCTCATAACCGAGTCTGTGGCGGGTCAGGTACTGGTACGCTACAATGATGCATTGTATATCGGTCGGCGGCATGGCATGGCTCCTGAACTGGCCGCCAATCTCGCTCCTGTTGAAAAACTTGTTGCGCACACGGTTGCACAGCAGCCTGACCCTGTTGATTGACTCTTTTATTTTCCCCTGCTTGCGCCATCTTTATATACTGACATGAAGCGCTCTGAATTTAGTAACACCGTAGTCTGGAACCTTTTTCTCATCACCATGGGCTCCCTGGTTTTTTCCGCCGGAGTCAACGGTGTAGTTGTTCACCACAACTTCATCACCAGTGGTGTATATGGCCTGGCTCTGCTCATCCACTACGAGAGTGGCAGTTTTTCTCCCTCATTCTGGTATTTGGTTTTGAATGTTCCTCTGTTTCTTTTGGGCTGGTTTTTTGTCAGCAGGCGTTTTTTTTACTATACGCTCTACGGGGTATTGGCGGTTACTGCCATCACCAGATTCATGCCGCTTGATTTTAATATCGAGCAGCAAGTGTATGCTGCAGTGGCAGGGGGCATCATCTGCGGTATTGGTTCAGGAATTACCCTTCGTTCGCTGGGCTCTGCAGGTGGATTGGACATTATCGCCGTTATTTTGAACAGTCGTTTCAACATTGGAGTGGGCAAGGTTGCCCTGGTATCGAACGTACTCCTCTTCAGCCTGGCCTTTTCCTACTACAGCCCTGATATTTTTATCGCTTCCATTATTCTGGTGTTCATCAGTTCAATTGCTCTGGACCGGGTCCTCTCCCTGTTCAACCAACGCAAGGTGGTCTACATAATCAGTGATTACCATCAAGATATCTTTGACCAGTTTAAGGACGATCTGAGCCAAGGGGCTACCTATCTCAAGGCGCAGGGCGCATACACGGGCAAGGATAAATACATTATCATGACCATCACCAACAATATTCAGCTGAAAAAGCTGGAGAATATCGTGTTTGGCGTGGATAATGACGCGCTGTTCATCGTGGAAGACAGCTTTAACGTGCTTGGTTCAAATTTTGGCAGCCGCAAGGTGTATTAGGGCGGCCAATACGATTGCTGTCATTTATCTTGCCTGCTGCTGTGTGCGCCAAAACGGTGCAAAAGTGCGATCCGGTTCAAAGATACCCCTGTTTTGCACCCCCACAGCCAGAATGGCAGGGTAGGTTGGGGCGGTTTGCTGCCGCACTCCTGCCTTGCCGGCACTAATCGAGCCGCCCTGCTGCGGATTTGCCGGTAAAAAGACCTGCCCTACCTCGGGGTAGCGCAGGGACAGACCACTAAACTGTGCATCGACTATATCCAGTTTGTCGCCAATCTGTTCATAATCGACCAGCGCCTGTGCAATGGCACTCCAGGCGGGCAGGGCACCGCGTGAGCCGCTGATACGGGCCGCGCCCTGTACCATGGGCAGATTGATGTCATATCCTGTATACACCCCCACCGTATACCCGTTTTCAAGGGTTAGCACTGCCGGGTCGTCCTTGGCCAAAACAGGTACATAGCCAAAAAATGCGGCGTTGCGGTATTCGTTGGCCGTGCCGGTTTTTCCCAGAAGCGGCAGGGATTGCTTGCTCCGGGCCAATTTTTGTGCGGTTTCCGGATTGCTACTGCGCAGGCTCACATTGCTGGCGGCATATTTGCCAGTACCATGGGCCACGGCATTTTGTAAAATGTTGCTTATTTCGGCAGATACTTTCCCGTTAAAAACCCTGGTCGCATGGGTTTGGCGGTTGTAAACTTCCCGGCCGTCGGGCGTGACAATGCGTTCAATCAGCGATGGGCCGTCGCGGTTGACCCGGCTTTCACCTTCTGAACGGCTCATGGTTGCTGCATCCGCAGGATCATACCGGTTGCCGGTAACTATGGTTTCATACACCCGGGCTAGTTCCGACAGGGTCACCACATTGGAGCCCAAGGGGAGGGATAATACCGGTTCAATGGTGCTCTCCACCCCGCAGGCACGAGCCAGATGGATGAGATACTGCAAATTGAGCATGACACGGAAATCGCGCAGTTCGCTGAGCACATCAAAGGCATAGACGCGGTTCAAGTCAAAACGTCTGCTTTCTGTTTGTATCTGCTGCTCCACCAAGGCAAGGGATTCGGCACTGAGTACGCCTTCCAGAAGTACTCTTTGCCAAAATTTATGCTCATGGGCCGCGCCCATGATGGTGAATTGGCTCTGCAGATCCCTGGGAGACAGGGGCAGCCAGTTGGCCGGGATATTTTGGCGCAGGCTGAAGATGATTGTCCCTTGATCCGTACGATAGAGTCCGCCCTGTACACCAGCTGCATCGCTTGGTTGCTGCAGGTTCCGTTTGCTCTCACTGAGGGCGGCGGCAAATTCGGGGTTGTCAAAGGCCATGTCCGGATCAATAATTGGCCTGTAGCTGTGCACCCACTGTCGATAGGCCATCATCTGCGGCAGACGGGAACGAATGCCCAGAAATGAGGGATAGAGCAAACCCAAATTCCGTTGCACCTCGGCAGCACTGTTGCCAGACCTGTTTGCCCGGACAATGCCTGCATATTTATTGTAGTTGTATCCGTAGGGCAATCGGATCAGGCGTTCGTATTCGTCTTGGCGACCTGCAAAAAGGAAGTCGGATTTTAAGGCCCGCACTGCGGCATCGTAGGCTGCCTGTTCCACCATGCCCTTGGAAATCCACAGACCAAACTGGCTCTGCATGCGCTGTTTGTACTGTCCATAACCTTCCTGTTGGCCGCCGTCTGTTCTTGGGGCCATGTCCACTTGTTGGGCAATTTCACGCAGGGCAGGTTGTTCCAGTTTGTCGGTAAGGTGGTAGGCCAGCCACACCGAGGCCAGGTTTTCCGAAGTTACTCCGGCCCAACTGAGTGATACCTCGTTGTTGGGGCTGGTGTGATCTGGGTTAGGGAAATACGGCCGGTCCATGAAGACAAAGACATTGCGGCGGTTATTGAGCATATCTGTAGGGCTCCAGCCCAACTGCAGGGCTGCGGCATACACGAAGGGCTTGAAGGCCGAGCCCATCAGGCGACGTGCACTGGTGGCCCGATTAAAATGCACATTGGACATGCCGCCGCTGATGGCCCGGATCGCCCCTTCTTGCAAAACAATGGCACCGCCATCCACCTTGGGGTAGCGCTCCAGATCAAGCAGCAGTTCTCCGTTTGCTCCGGGTTTTTCGCGTACACTTACATACACCTTGTCGCCGGGTTGTAATTGGCTGCGCAGCGCATTCTTATCCGCTGCAGAGGCCTTGGCCCAAGGGCCGCGTCTATGCACGGCCAACGAAGCTGCCAGAGTATCGAAACCGTTTGGCGGCAGATACCCTTGCTGCTCTCCGGCAAGTTGTATCCGCAACATGTCGCTGCCTTCGTCTGCTCCGGCAAAGGTCCCAAAGATAAAGGCCCCTGCTGCCACTGCGCTGTCTCCACCATACTCGAGTTCTGCGTATTCCTGTTGCACATCCTGGCGTTTATAGCCCCTGAGCACCACGTCCAGTTGGGAGAGCTGGCTGCGCAGAGCGTGCACGGTGTTGTGCTGCAGATCTTTGTCAATGGTGGTGATGATGCGTGCGCCTGAAGTGGAGATGTTGGAAATCCCTTTTTCTTCCAGGTATTCGACGATAATGGGTGAACTGACCCCATCCTTGACCAGGTCCATGGTGGCACTCTGTTCAAACGACATTTTTCCCTGTTTGAATTCAAGCTCGGTTGTCCGTGCGGCCAGGAACTCCTCCTGATTGATTATTTTCCCCTGCAACATCCGCTGCAGAACATAGCGCACCCGCTCCATGGCGCGTCGCTTGGTTTCAATGGGATCGTCCAAATTCCTCTGCAAAAATGGATTGTAATAGTTTGGCCTCTTCACACTGCCAGCAATAAAGGCGGCTTCAACCAGGCTAAGTTCGGCAGGCTCCTTGTCGAAGAAATAGCGTGCAGCCACACCAAGGCCATGGCCGTTGCCGCTGACATAGAACTGATTGCAGTAGAATTCGAGGATTTTTTCCTTGGAATACCGGTGCTCAAGGCGAAAGGCTTGCAGGAGTTCCTTAACTTTGGCCTCTATGCTGCGAGACTCCCGCTTGAAGAGATTCTTGGCGGTCTGCTGGGTGATGGTGCTGCCGCCTTGTACGATCCTGCCAGCCTTGAAGTTTGCGATCAATGCCCGGACAACGCCGGCGATGTCGATACCAAAGTGCTTGAAGTACCGGTTATCTTCAGCTGCAACCAAGGCGTCGATAAAGACTTGGGGGATATCTTCATACTTGAGGTATTGGCGATGGATCTCTTCAAAGAGCACACCGAACTGTGTTACGCCATCGCTATAGAAAACAGGGCTTTCCCTGGCTAGGATTTCGCTGATGTGCTCTTCTGACATCTCCGGAGCCGGTACGATCGCAATCTGGTAATATAAAAAACCCGCTCCGGCGAGTCCAGCCAGGAGGACGAATAAAACCAAAGACAAAAAGATATAACGAAGCGCTTTCATGGTAAGAGGTGAGAGGCCTATCAGGCTTTGTGTTAAAACATCCTGGCTGCGGTTCTGTACAGAGGTTTTGCTATAATACTGGCCGCCCGCTGGGTGCATTGTGAAGCAAACGTCGTACTGTACTGAGATTACCCGTCAAATTCTAGCAAAATGCACGGTTCTGCACCAGAGGTTCCGCTGCCTCGCTGGGGATATTCAGTGAGCTCTTGTTGATGCACTCGCTATTTGCAACAAGCAGAGAGCATTGAGCCGTGTGCATACATCTATGACAGTATCTTGTCTAGATTTTAGGAATGAAGCATACGCGAATGAAGTACAAGCTCGCCGGGTCTGCCTGTTTTGAGCAAGCAGATTGTGCTGTGTAACAGGATCGCAGGGGGTGAAGATGCCTTCTGCGCTTGTGCTCAAAGATCTGTTTCCAGAAAAACCCGGCGCAGTTTGTAGAAATACTCGATGCCAGACCAAATGGTAACGATCAGGGCCACATACATGATGGCCATGCCGATTTGGTGCAGGCCGGAGATGGGAAGGAAGCCTTCGGGAAAGATGAGAAAGCCCAAGCCAAGGTACTGGGCAGTGGATTTCAGTTTACCCATCTGGCTGGCGGCAACCACAATACCGGCAGAGGAGGCCACTCCCCGCAAACCAGTGACCACGAATTCCCGCATCAGGATGATCAGGGCCAACCAGGCAGGCAGGCGATCAAGGGGTATGAGCATGACCAGGGCTGTGGCCACCAACACCTTGTCTGCCAAAGGATCCATCATTTTGCCCAACACGGTTACACTTTGATAGCGTCGGGCAAAATAGCCATCAATCCAGTCGGAGATGGCGGCAAGAGCAAAAACCAACCAGGCCAGCAGGGCGATGCCTGTGCTTTGCTCGAGCATGAGCAGAAGCATCAGACAAAAAGAGAGAAGAAAACGTCCGCCAGTGATGAGGTTCGGCAGATTGAATATGCGAGCTCGGGCTTTCACTGTACAGAGACTAACTGTTGGACCTTGATGCTGCTTACGGTCGGGTTGGATGTTGTGCGCGCCAAGGCATGTGATTGCAGGGCAGCTTCTTGTCTCTGCTTTGGCGCAGATGCTCCCACACCATTGCGATAGCTCTTGTAATGGCGCAGCACCCTGGCCACATAGGCCTGGGTTTCGGGAATATTGGGGATGACGCCGGCTGGAGCGACACGATTTGGTCCGGCATTGTAGGCTGCCAGACACAGTTCCACATCACCATTGAACAGATCCAGCATTTGGCGCAGATACCGAGTACCACCAAAAATATTTTGCTGGACATCAAAGGGGTTGCGTACATTCAGATCGCGGGCAGTACCGGGCATGAGTTGCATTAACCCCTGTGCACCTTTAGGTGAAATGGCATTTGGGTTGAAATTCGATTCAGTTTTGATAACCGCTTTGATGAGCAGCGGATCCATCTGGTACAGCAGGGCAGCATTGTGGATATGGGTACTGAGTCCATGGGACATCATGTTTGTAGCGTTATACACTGGGGTCATCTCTAGGGTGTAGGGAAAGGGATCGTACATCTGCCTGGTGGCCTGTGCCTGGGATTTGCTGGCAATGGTATGCAGCAACTGGTCTTCGGCTGATTGTTGCCTGGAGCGGGAAGATGCAGGCTTATCCGTCAGCTTGTAGCGACCATCTCCAGGCACATTGGTGTAGTGATAGACCCCATGCTCATCAACATAAAAATACATGGCTGCCCTGGCCGTGAGCGGCAGCAGAGGCAGACAGCAGCACAGGCCGGCAAGCAAAAGGATGCGCCGCATATCCATCTGTCCTGTTATTTTTTTCTTTTTTCCCAGTCAGCAAGAAACTGCTGCATGCCAATATCGGTGAGAGGATGCTTGGCCAACTGGGCAATGACCTTGTAAGGGATGGTGGCGATATCAGCACCAATGCGGGCGGAATCCACCACATGCATGGGGTTGCGTACCGAGGCGACAATAACTTCCGTGGTAAAGCCGTAGTTGCGGAAAATGGTCATGATATCGGCAATCAGCTCCATGCCGTTGGTGGCGATGTCATCGAGTCTGCCCACAAAGGGGCTGACAAAGCTGGCACCTGCCTTGGCGGCGAGCAAGGCCTGGGTGGCAGAAAAAACCAGGGTGACATTGGTTTTGATGCCCTCGCTGGTCAGTTGCTTCACGGCCTTCAGGCCTTCTTCGATCATGGGAATCTTGATAACGATGTTATCAGCTATCTTGACCAGTTCCCGCGCCTCTTCGATCATGCCCGCTGCATCCAAACTGACTACCTCGGCACTCACCGGCCCTTCCACCAGGCTACAGATTTCTTTGAGTATCTCTGTGAAGGGACGGGACTCCTTGGCAACCAAAGAGGGGTTGGTGGTGACGCCATCCACCATGCCCAAGGCAAGGGCCTTTTTGATTTCATCCACATTGGCGGTATCGATAAAAAATTTCATGTGCTCTTCTCCCTCTGGTGTAAAAAAATGTTGCGGCAGTCTTCGCTGCAGAAGTGGTGCAGGCCATCTGTGTCGCGCACGGTGATTGCCTGCTTCTTGGGTACCAGCCGTTGGCAGATGGGATCTTCCATCAGAATATCCTCAACAGGTGCAGTCTTAGCCCCTGGTGTCGCCGGTGCTTGCGGAGCTGAGCTGTTGCGCCTGAGGAGATATTTGCGCAGGCGCAAGCCAGCATAGACAAGGACGCCCGCGGCAACAAGACGTAGGATCAACATACTCCGTATCCCCCAAGTGTTGTGCTCACTGCATGGTGCTTCAGTGGAAAGTGCTTTGCCTGTCGCGTGCGAATACGTACGAATACCATACAGACGGGCTCTATTATATAACCGGGGAAAAATCTTTGTCTAAGCATTTCAGCAGGAACTGTAAAAAGAAGCAAGAAGAAAAACAGCTGCCACCAGGCATGGGGTGGAGCTTGGTAGGATTGTGGTATGTGTTTCTTATGGAAGAGGGCTGCCCGCTTGTTTTAGCCGGTGGCTCCATTGGCTGCACCGTACCTGCTGTGTTGCCAGCGCGTTCAGGTTGGCACACAGTTCTGCAGCACTGCGGTGGAGGACTGGATGTTGCCAGTCTGGCAGCAATTCCGCCAGGGGAGCGAGCACAAAAAGACGTCCAGCCATACGCGGATGGGGCAGGGTGAGAGCTTCACTTTCGATGTGGAGATCGTCAAAAAAAAGCAGATCAAGATCAAGGCTGCGGTCCTGGTAGCCCTGCGCGTGCGGGTCCCGTTTGCGGCCGTGCTGCGCCTCCAGTTGTAGCAAAAAGTGAAGCAGGTCCAATGGGTTGAGCCGTGTTGCCACCAAGGCTACGGCATTGACAAAGCAGTTGTTGGACTGCATGTCGAGCGGCGCAGAGTGATAGGGCGATGACAGCTGCAGTGGCTGGATTTGTGGCTGCCGGTGGAGCCCATGCCAGGCTGCCAGCAGCATCGCCTCCTTGCCTGCCATGTCCGCGCTGAGGTTTGCGCCCATGCCGATGGCGGCGCGACTCGGTGCTAACAGGGCAGGAGGATGGCCAGCAGGCGGGATGGCAAGCGGCATACTGTTCGAAATAAAAGTGACGATGCAGAATACCGCTCAAAAACGATCCGACTGCGATTTACAGATCGTTTAGATTGAGCACATCAAACATGGTGTACATGCCATTGGCCTTACCCACCACCCAGGCTGCGGCCAGGGCTGCGCCGCGGGCAAAGTTGTCGCGGCTGGTGGCCCGGTGGCCGATCTCCAGGCGTTCACCGGTACCGGCAAAGTAGACGGTATGCTCGCCCACAATATCGCCCCCACGGATGGATTGGATGCCGATTTCCTGGTTTGTACGTGCACCGATAATCCCGTTGCGTTCCTTAACCGCCACTTCGTCAAAGTTGCGGTCAAGGCCGGCGGCAGCCATTTTTCCCAAGGTGATGGCTGTGCCCGAAGGTGCATCTTTTTTCATGCGGTGATGAGCCTCGACAATTTCCACATCATAGGCATCACCAAGGATGCGCGCTGTTTTTTCCACCAGTTTGAAGAGGACATTGACCCCCACCGCCATATTGGCGGCATGTACGCAGGGAAAAGCCTTGTTTGCCAGCTGCTGCAGTTCTGCCTCTTCCTCTCCGGAAAGGCCGGTGGTGCCGACAACCATGGCCAGGCCCCGTCCTGCGGCCAGGCGGGCAAACTCGATGCTTGCCTTGTGGAAGGTGAAGTCAATGAGCACATCGCCCTGCGCAAGCACCGGGGCAAGCCCTGCACTGATGGGAATACGGGGCCGGCCCAGGCCACAGACTTCGCCCGCATCCTTGCCAATGGCCGCATGACCTTCTGCCTCAAAGGCCCCGGCCAGAGAAAGTTTAGGCATCGTTTGGATCGTTTTGATAATTTGCTGTCCCATCCGGCCGGCTGCACCAGCCACAAGCACCTGAACCATGTTTGCCGCTCCCTTCTGCTCTTTAAATTAGGCCCAATTGCCGCATATCCTTTTGTAATCGCTCCAGGCTGGCCGCGTCCATGCCCACCAAGGGCAGGCGTACCTCTCCAGAAGTAATTTTTCCCATTAGCTCCAATCCTTTTTTGGCCGGAGCAGGGCTTGGGTAGCAAAACATCGCACCCATGAGGTCAAAGAGTTGAAAGTGCAGGCGATTGGCGGTATCGAGATCTTTTTTGAAGGCTGCATCCACTAGCCGTACCATCTTGTCTGGCATCAGGTTTGACACCACGGAAATCACCCCTCTGACACCCAGGTACAACGAAGGCAGAGCGCTGAAGTCATCACCGGAAAGGATGATAAAATCCCTGGGGCAGAGCATGAGTAGCTCACTAATCTGGGTAAGGCTACCACTGGCCTCCTTGATGCCGATCACCTGGGGTAGCTGGGCCAGGCGCGCCACAGTGGCTGGCAGCATGTTGGTAACTGTACGGCCGGGCACGTTGTAGAGCAGCATGGGCACATCAACTGCATCGGCAATGGCCTTGTAGTGCTGGTACAGTCCTTCCTGGCTGGGTTTGTTATAGTATGGCACCACGGAAAGCACAGCATCGGCTCCACTTTTTTTGGCCGATTCACTGAGCTCAATGGCTTCCAGAGTGTTGTTGGCACCTGTGCCGGCAATGACCGGCACACGGCCGGCAACGGTTTGTACGGTGAGTTCGATAACCCGTTTATGCTCCTTGAAGCTGAGTGTAGCCGACTCGCCGGTGGTGCCGCAGGGGACAATACCGTGAATACCGTTTTGAATTTGAAATTCGATCAGGTCAACCAGGCCTTTTTCGTCCACATGGCCGTTGTGCATAGGGGTGACCAGGGCAGTGATGGCTCCTTGAATGGGTCGCATAGCAGTAGTTCGTGTTCGTTGGTGATGGCCGCCCGGATGGCAGGCCGTAGATCGTGCTGTACCTGTTTTTTAGTTTGCAAGTACCTCGGGGGTAAGCTCGCCACTATAAATGCAGTGGGCTGGTCCTTTCAGTTGCACGGATGAAAATTCTTCCTTGCCTCCCTGGGTAAAAAGGACACAGAGTTGAACTCCGCCGGAGGTGGTAACCATGACTGGTGCCGCAACTTCACCCAAAAGCGCTGCAACCAGAGCGCTGGCCACGGCACCAGTGCCACAGGCAAAGGTTTCATCTTCCACCCCCCGTTCATAGGTGCGGATGCGCAATCCATCATCAGCTGTCAGGGAGGCAAAGTTCACATTCACACCCGCAGGGGCGAAGTTCGGATGATGGCGCAGGGTAAACCCCAAGCCGCGTACATCGGTATGGGCCAGATCTTGGACAAAGAGCACAGCATGGGGTACGCCGGTGTTAAGCAAATGCACCGTGTATTCCTGGCCGCCTGCCTGTACTTGCTGGTTCAAGGCCAGAGAATGGGGCGGTGTTAAATGGATGGTGACCAGCGTATCTTCCACACTGGCTTCGATAATTCCCGCCAAGGTGGCAAAACGCATGCGGGCGGCGGCAATGCCGTGCATATAGGCAAAGCGGGCGACACAGCGCGCGCCATTGCCGCACATCTCTGCCTCAGAGCCGTCGGCATTGAAAAAACGCCATTGGAAATCCGCCTCTGTGCACTCTTCTATGAAGAAGAACCCATCTGCGCCCACCCCGAATTTTCTACGGCAAACCAGTCGGGCAAACTCGGCCATTTGTTCTGGTGCAATCAGCGGGCGACGATGATCGATAATGACAAAATCATTCCCAGCCCCACTCATCTTCCAGAAGGGAATGGGCCAATGTGCACAGGAAATGGCGTTTATGGTATCGCTGGCCGCCAAGGGCTTATTATTGCACGCTGGTGCCATATCATTCATCACTCTTCGGCCTGCGTTTCTGCGGTGCGCCTGCTTTCGTTGGCCGGGTGCGCGTTGTCTATGCTGGAAACCGAATAGTACAGTCGCACGCCCTTGGGCGCATCCTTGTCAATGTACATATTATAGGGCAGGTTCACCTGGCCGATAAAACGGCCCATACTTTCGCCCGCAGCCCGGCGATACACCCGGTAGCCGGCCAAGTCGTCTGCATGCGCATGATTCCAGAAAACTTTGGTGCCCACATCGGTCACCACCACCTGTGGCGTATCAGGTGGCAGGGGCGCATCCTTGTCAATCGGGGTGCCGCTGGCACTGGTGCTGGTACCACCCTCCACCAAACTTTTCTTAAAGACACTCAAAGCCTGCACCTGGTAGGTGTAGGTCACATTGTTTTGCACCTGCTCGTCGGTGTAGGTGGTTGTACTGATGGGTGCACCAAGCTTGGTAAAGGCACCTTCACCGCTCTTGCGGTATATTTGATAGCGGACCGGTTGGTTGACTGTGGAGCCGTCCTGATTGAGGCTGACCGCGCTCCAGCTGAGTGTGTTTTTCCTGTCGCCAGACTCTACCCGCAGTCCGGCCGGGGCAGAGGCGGGCGTATCCCACAGGAAGGAAATGACGTTGGAGTCCTCCGATTCCGACCACCAACTGGTAGTACTGCGGATTTTGTAGAAATACAGGTTGCCGGGTCGCAAAATCGGCTCGTGATAGCTGCCACTGCGGTTGCCGCTGTCAGGCAGGGCGCCGCCATCCAGACTGACCGGCGCCAGAAAGGGGATAGGACAGGTATCGCAGTAGGAATCCACGGGCACCACCGCCCGATACAGCTTGAAGTTGCTGATTCGGGTCAGATTTTTTCCGGTTATTGTTTCCTTGGGATACGTCCAAGACAGGCTCGCTCCCTGGCTGCTGAGCTGATATCTCAGGTCGGTTATTGGTTGGGGAACAATATGTTGCGGGGGTACGGGTTTGTCTTTATAGCCACACGCATTTAAGGAAAGGGTCAGGCCAATGAGGCTGGCGGCAAAAAAAAGACGGGTGCCATGCTGCAAGGTCGTCATGAGTATATTCCCAGTTGGTGTTCAACAGAAGCCAAGGCCTGTTCAACCCTGGACTGTGCCGTGCCACCGGCGGAGATCCGGCTGTTGACCGAGCCCTCGATGGAGAGCTTGGTGTAAATATCCTCTTGGATCAGGGGAGAAAAGTGCTGCATCTCGTCAAGGGGCAGCTCGTCGAGTTCGCAGCCTAGTTCCTGGCAGCGGGCGACAATCTGGCCGGCAACCCCGTGCGCCTGGCGAAAGGGTAAATTTTTGCACACCAGGTAGTCAGCCAGGTCAGTGGCGGTCATAAAGCCGCCACCAGTGGCTTGGCGCATACGATCAGTATCGAATTCGGTGTGGCTCAGCATCTCTGCCGTGATGGCCAGGCAGGCCTTGACCGTGTCCAGGGCGTCAAATAGTGGTTCTTTGTCTTCTTGCAGATCCCGGTTGTAGGTGAGGGGAAGACCTTTTACCGTCATCAGCAGTGCCATGAGCGCACCGGTTACCCGACCGCTCTTGCCCCGCACCAGCTCCGGGATGTCTGGATTTTTTTTCTGCGGCATCAGGGAAGAACCTGTGCAGTAGCGATCACCAATGCGAATGAATTCAAACTCCTTGCTCGACCACAGCACCAGTTCTTCAGACAGCCGACTAAGGTGAACTTGAATCAGGTTGAGGCAGAAGAGGGTTTCCAGAACAAAGTCGCGGTCTGCGGTGGTGTCCATGGAGTTGTCGCTGATGGCGGCAAAGCCCAGCTCTTCGGCCACCATGTTGCGATCAATGGGCAGGCTGGTGCCGGCCAGGGCTGCTGCGCCCAGGGGCAGGACATTGATGCGTTTGCGGCAATCGCCTATGCGTTCCCGATCCCGTCCGAACATGCTAACATAGGCCAGCAGATGGTGGGAGAGCAGCACTGGTTGCGCCCGCTGCAAATGGGTATAGCCGGGCATGATTGCACCCAAATAGCGCCGGGCCAGCATGGCAAAAACCCGTTGCAGTTCGGCCAGCAGGGTGTCGAGCCGGTCGCACTCGTCGCGCAGGTAAAGGCGCAGATCCAGGTTGATCTGGTCATTACGGCTGCGGCCGGTATGCAGGCGAGCGCCTGCCTCGCCAATCCGCTCGGTGAGTGCCTTTTCGATATTCATATGAATATCTTCCAGCTCAGGCTTGAACTCAAAACGCCCTGCCTCGATCTCGGCCTGGATGTTGTCCAGACCCTGCACAATGGCCGCAGCTTCCTCGGGGCTGATCAACTTTTGCTGCGCCAGCATACGGGCATGGGCCTTGGACCCCATGATGTCGTGGCGGTACAGCCGGCAGTCGTAGTGGATGGAGGCGCTGAAGGCCTCTACGCTTGCTGCGGTTGCCTCGGAGAAGCGGCCGCCCCACAGTTTGTCTGAGCTGGCTGGACCGGGTATGTCTTGGAAATCGTTCATGGCTTCTGCTGCTGGGCCTGGATGCACAGACGCAGGGCGTTGAGGCGGATAAAGCCGGTGGCATCCGCCTGGTTGTACACCTCGTCTTCTTCGAAGGTGGCAAAGGATTCGGAATACAAGGAGTTGTCGGATTTTCTCCCTACGGCAATGCAGTTTCCCTTATAGAGTTTGAGCCGTACCACACCATTGACCGGAGCCTGGGCATCATCCATGGTGCGCTGCAAAAGCTGCATCTCCGGAGAGAACCAGAAACCATTGTAGATGAGACGGGAGTAGGTGGGAACCAGAGAGTCACGGATGGCCAAGACTTCGCGGTCCAAGGTGATGCTTTCCAGGTCGCGATGGGCAACGCGCAGTATGGTGCCACCCGGGGTCTCATACACGCCGCGGGATTTCATGCCAACAAAGCGGTTCTCCACCATGTCTAGGCGGCCGATACCATTGGCACCACCCAACTGGTTGAGCTTTTCCATGAGTGCCACGGGCTCGAGTTCTTCTCCGTCTATGGCCACCGGGGTACCTGCTGCAAAACTGATTTCAATGTAGGTGGGTTTGTCCGGAGCCTTTTCCGGGGAGACGCTCAGCTTGAACATCTCTTCTTCTGGTTCGTTCCAGGGATCTTCCAGGAGACCGCCTTCAAAGCTGATGTGCAGCAGGTTTTCGTCTGAGCTGTAGGGGCTCTTCTTGGTGACCGGTACCGGAATGCCGTGCTCTTCGGCATAGGCCACCAGCCTTGTACGCGAGTTCAAGTCCCAGATGCGCCAAGGAGCGATGATGGTCAGTTTTGGATCCAGGGCAAGATAGCTTAGTTCAAAGCGAACCTGGTCGTTGCCCTTGCCGGTGGCGCCATGGCTGAGGGCATTGGCCCCCTCCTCGCGGGCAATGCGCACCTGTTCGCGGGCGATCAGCGGTCTGGCCAGCGAGGTGCCGAGCAGATACGAACCTTCGTAGATGGCGTTAGCCCGGAAGGCCGGGAAGATGAAGTCGCGAACAAAATCCTTGCGCAGATCAGAAATGATCACCTTTTCTGCACCAGTGGCCAAGCCCTTGGCTCGCACCTTGTCCCAGTCTTCTTGCTGGCCGATATCCGCGCAGTAGGCAATGACCGGACACGAATACTCGTTGGCCAGCCATTTCAAAATTACAGAGGTATCCAAGCCGCCGGAATAGGCGAGCACAATTTTATTTACCATGGAGTAGCCTGTCTTCTGCTGTGTAGTTTAGCTTTGATAGGGAATGTCTCAGGCAGCCTGCAAGATAAAGTGTTCCAGCAGCGCCTTGTGCACATGCATTTTGTTTTCTGCCTGGTCAAAAACCACGCTCTGCGGGCCTTCCAACACTTCTTCGCTGATTTCCTCGCCGCGGTGTGCAGGCAGGCAGTGGAGGACTATGGCGTCCTCTTTGGCCTTGGCCAACAGAGGACTATCCAGCTGGTAGCCGGCAAAGTGTGCCAGGCGGGCTTCCTGCTCTGCTTCCTGTCCCATGGAGGCCCAGACATCGACATTGACCACGTCTGCCCCGGCAATGGCTGCCTCTGGATCCTGCGACAATCCTATGCAGGCCGGAGCATGGGTCAAGGCATGTTTCAAAATGTTTTCGTCAGGAATAAAACCCTGCGGACAGGCCAGCCTGAGCTGGAAACCGAAGATGGCGGCTGCCTCGATCCAGGTGTTGGCCATGTTGTTGCCATCGCCAATCCAGGCGACTTGTAAGCCGTCCAGGCGCTTTTTTTTCTCCAGAACCGTCATCAAGTCGCTGAGTACCTGGCAGGGATGATACAGGTCGGTGAGAGCGTTAATAACCGGAATACCGGCATAATGAGCCAGTTCTTCCACCACGTTCTGGCCAAAGGTGCGCACCACCAGGGTATGCACATAGCGGCCCAGTACCCGAGCCGTATCCTTGAGCGGTTCGCCCCGGCCCAACTGGGAGTCACGGGCCGACATAAAAACGACCTGGCCGCCCAGTCCGTACATGGCGGCTTCAAAGGAAACTCGGGTGCGGGTGGATGGTTTTTCAAAGAGCAGGCAGGCTGTTTTACCGGCAAGCTGCTGCTGGGGGGTACCGGCGGCGGCTTCGGCCTTCAGCACCATTGCCCTGTGTATCCAGGATAAAAGCTCGTCTTTACTGTAATCTGACAGAGCCAGAAAATGTTTGTGCATGGATTTTCCTGTGCGGGCAGGGCCTGTCCGGCTGAAGGGTCGATAGTTAATCCGTCCGGTATACCGGTCGGCCATAAAAGTATATTGATACCGAAAAACGCCTTTTTTGCAAAGATAAATTGTGGAAAAGCCACCTTGGGACAGCCTGGAGTCTGGAGGAATGAAGTGCAGAAACTAGAGCACATGCAAACCAGAAAGCAGAATTCGCAGCCCGATGAGGATAAGGACAATACCGCCGGCTATTTCCACCTTGTCGCCCCAAATTCGCCCTGCCCGGTTACCCAGGAAAAGGCCCAGCAGGGTGGCCAGGCTCGCCACCAGGCCGATCACCAAAGCAGGTATCCAAATATTCACCCCAAGAAGAGCCAGGCTGAGGCCCACGGCCAGGGCATCAATGCTGGTGGCCAGCGACAGGCCCACCATGGTGAGACCTTTGCTGGGATCGACACTGGTTCTTTCTTCCTGGTCCGCTTGCAGTGCTGCCACAATCATATGACTGCCAATGGCGGCAAGCAGGCCAAAGGCGATCCAGTGACTGACGCTGTGGACAAAGCTGCGCAGCGACAGTCCGGCCAGCCACCCGACAATGGGCATGAGCGCCTGGAAAAGGCCAAAATGAAACGAGAGCCTGAAACAAGGGCGGAAGCTGAGTGGCCGGATGGTCACGCCTGCGGCCATGGCCACGGCAAAGGCGTCCATGGCCAGGGCAAGAGCCAGGGCGAGCAGGGAAAGAAGATCCATTCGTAAGACGCTCTAGACGCGGGTTCGCAGACAGGCAAGCTGACAACTGGATCTATCGATTATCTATGCTTACGAAATCTCGGCAAAAACCTGGCCCAGTTCATGGATAAGCGTATCGATTTCTTCCTTGCCCACAATGAGTGGCGGTACAAAACGCAGCACCCGGTTACCGGCAAAGTTAATGATCATCCCCCGGGCAAAAAGCAAGTTGACCATTTCGGATCCGCGGTTGATCCCCTCTTCACTGAGCACCAGCCCCAAGAGTAGGCCCCGGCCACGTACTGCCACGGCCCAGCGCGGAAATTTTTTGACCAGCGTCTCCAATTGCTCGGAAAAATAGGCACCTTTCTCCTGTATCGACTCGAGAAAGCCAGGCGCGAGCAGGTTGCGCAACACCTCCACGGCCGCTGCTGCAGCCACCGGGTTACCACCGAAGGTGGAGGCATGGCTGCCTGGGACAAAGGAGGTGGCAATGTGTTCTTTAGCCAGCATGGCGCTGATGGGCAGACCATTGCCCAGGGCCTTGGCCAGGGTCATGATGTCTGGGGTCACGCCAAGCTGTTCGTGGGCAAAGAGGGTGCCGGTGCGTCCCAGGCCGGTTTGCACTTCGTCAAAAATGAGCAGCAACTGGTGGCGGTCGCACAGGGCACGAATCTGTTGAAGATAGTTGGTATCCAGCGGCCGCACGCCACTTTCGCCTTGCAGGGGCTCGCAGAGGATGGCACAAGTCTGTGGACCAATGAGTTTTTCTATGGCGGTGATATCGCCGAATTCGGCATGGACAAAGCCTGCAGGCATCGGCTCGAAGCCCTGATGAAAGCGGGGTTGCCCGGTGGCAGCCACCGTGGCCAGGGTGCGGCCGTGAAAGGAGCCCAACAGTGAAATAACTTCAAATTTTCCTGGCGCACTGTGAATGCGGGCCAGCTTGATGGCTGCCTCGTTGGCCTCGGCTCCGGAATTGGCCAGAAAGACCTTGTCGGCAAAGCTGTTGCTGATCAAAAGTTTGGCCAGCTCGATTTGTGGGCTGGTATAGAAAAGGTTACTCACATGCACCAACTCGCCTGCCTGACGGCAGATGGCCTCAGTGATTTTCGGGTGGCAGTGGCCCAGTGCACACACCGCGATAC
>JABMJC010000149.1 GCA_013201405.1 Desulfobulbaceae bacterium | reverse complement strand
AAAAATGCACACAAATAAAAATGCCTAATAACCCGGCAAAGACAAACTTTATAACCCGTTTCGGCTGCGTCGTCAAGCAAATTTTAAGGTTTATTTTTTTGCTTGGCGCATTGCGCAGGCTTTTGCGACGACGTAAGCAGAACGATAAACGTACAGTTTGTTCATTTTTTCATGTTTTGTCAAGCAAAAGATTGATTGTAAACAAATGTTGCGGTGAGTGGCTGAAGTTGCGTGATAATAACTGATGACCTTGTGGGGTGGTAGGCTCAATACTTGTCAGTTTTTGTGTGATCAAGGGTTCAACTTAATGCGTCTTGTCCAGCGGATGTCTTTTTACTGGGGGCATGGCAGGTTCAAGCTTTTGTAAAAATTCCAGGCCAATGGACGTGAGGCAGGAAAAAACGAGGCCAACGATGGAGCCCTTTAACGAAAATATGGCAAGTTGCGACCCTCGTAGGAAGAACAGTTTTGCGTCCAGATCGTGATCGACGTAGCCTATAGCAAGGTCAAGTTGCACTGGTTTTGCTAAAAACTCAGCTACAACAAAGAGATCCGAGCCCGTGGCACATCATCACACAGTTTTCAGGCAAATTGTTGCATTTCTTCCTAGACATGAATTTGATACGCTGGAAAAAATTACCATTATGGCCAGAAATTTCGCTGCTTTACTCGGTGGAACCAATTCATGACCATGTTTGTCAATCCTACTGTTTCTGCGCAGATTTTGGGATTGAGTTGGCGCTTTACCGCACCTCCACGTATCAGACCAACATGCTGTGGAAAAAGTCAACTTTCCTATTTCACTGGGATATTGAGCAGGAGGGGGCTGGTTACTGGTGTCTGCTACATGAAATGACCCACTTTATTGCCTTGCATAGGACAAGCTTGACAGCTTGGTAAAGAAGTTTACTAAAAGGTTATGGATACAAAACATTTATCATTTAGAGGAGGTTAGTATGAAAAAAAGAATTTTACTGACAGTACTCATTGTAACAGCCATGGCCGTATCCGGCGCTTTTGCTGCAGAACAAGTTGAAGCGGTTAAAAAGACCGAGGCACTCACCTCATCGTTGACATCCATTGTTACTTCGGAAATGAAACAGACGACTGCATACCAGGATCTCTCTGCCCAAGATGCGAAGGCATTGATTGATAACCATGAGAATGTGGTCATTATTGATGTGTCCACCAGATATGCCGAAGGGCATGTGCCTGGAGCGGTCAATCATCCCATCAGCGACGGAGCCCTGGATGCCGCTATCCCCACCTTAGATAAGGATAAAATGTACCTGGTCTACTGCCACGGAGACCAGCCAGCCATCGCAGCTGCAACCAAACTGACTGAGGCTGGCTTTCAGTATGTTTACCGCCTCAAGGGGAATTATCAGGCATGGGTAGATGCCGGATATGCGGTTGAAAAATGAGTTGTTTAATAAAAACAATTTTTTACCATGCAGTCTCATCTTTTTAATCTAATACCCAAGCACCATCCAAAAAGCCTCCATCCTTTCAGGGTGGAGGCTTTTTGGATGGTGCACCTTGATTTTGTCAAAAGGACCGCTGGTTCGATGGTACGCAAATTTTTGTTTGCTGGAATCTATCCTGTCCCTTGTTCTGGCTTTCTAGCTGTTACCACTGCGGCCATGCTCGGCACATCAACGGCGTGAGCCACGTCGACAAAGCCAGCGCTTTCCAGATCTTCTTTGATTTCTCCAAACGTATAGACCCTGCCGTCTTGCGTGTTGATAAACATATTGATACCAAAAAGTGCGCCGCTGGCCGGACAGGTGCGATCCTCCTGCATCACATAATCACGCACAGCTACCATGCCGCCGGGGTTCAGCGCTTCCAGTGCCTTGGCGTAGAGCATACAACTCTGGCTTCGATCCATCTGGTGGATGATGGCGCTAATCCAGACAAAGTCAAAACCCAGCGGCAGGCTGTCTTTGGTAAAGTCCCCTTCCACCAGGGTGATCCGCGCCTCCATGTCCGTACCCGTGAAGCGCTGCCTTGCCTGTGCAACGCCAACCGGCAGATCGAATATGGTAGCCGAGCTTCCCGGTGCCTTGTTGAGAAAGGCTTCCGTGTAGGTGCCAGATGCACCGCCGATGTCGAGAATGCGCGCGTCCTGTTTAGCAAAGGGCAAAACATCCGCAGCAAACAACGAGGTCATGACTTCCTCCACCATATGGATCGCAATGGAGTTCATACCCATGATAAAGGATACCCGGTCCTGGTTTGCACCGAGAATGCTGGGTATCCGTTCCTGGGGTCTGCCGTCCTTCACGGACCAGGTAAGTCGCGCCCAGGTGCGTTGACCACCGGCCATGTGCCGCATCATGGGGATGAAGGTGGACCGGTGGCGACTGTCCAGATAGGTTGTGTATTCTTCCGCCACTGCATAGCGGGCGCTGTCCCGATTTCCCGATTTGACCAGATAGCCCAGGGCGGAAAGGGCATCAAGCAACACCTCTGTTCCCCGTTTGTCGCATGAACATTGCTCTGCGACTGTAGCAGCATCGAGACTGTTGCCGTTGCGCAGGATGACTGTGCCAATGTCCAGTTCGGCCAGGGCGGCGAGCACACTTGCCTGCATGTAGCCGGACATTTCATTCCGAAGCCGTTCAAGGGGCGTCATAGTCATGGGGAGATTCTCCTCAACTTGTTTGCAGGACAGGCGGTGTTACTGTCCGATTTTTTTGTTTAGCCGGTTTATCCGTATCGCCGTATCGCCAACAGGCTGTTTTGAAAAAAAGTCTTGCAAAGAGAACAACAGCCTATACAAGGGGGATGGGAAATTTAAAAAGATGCTGCAAAGCGATGGCGTGCGGATGGTTGTGTACCTGTTGGCCATGAATGGGTCTTAAATCGTATACAAGCCAGGCCAACCGCAGAGTTTTGTCTCCAGGAAATTCCATGCATTCCCTCTCTTTGCACGGTGAGGTTACACTGGAGGGGTTACCCTTTGGTCTCTGGTACAAGGCAGTACTGTCATTCGATGTGCCCTTTAGCTGTTTTCAGCGCCAACTCCCTGTCTTTGGTGAAAAGTTTCCACTGCATGGCATCTGAATGAATGCCTGCCCGTTTATCCTGACCGCTTGCTGCATACCAATGGCCATAGCGTTCCACCTTGGAAAAGGGGTGGGGCTCGGAACAAAACATGCCGCATGGTCTGATTTCTTTGAAATAGATGGTTTCATCCGGCTTGCTGTCAAAGGCTATGTCACGGGGAACAACAGCCTGTGCTACATCGCCTTTTTCTGCTTCCTGTTGATCCAGCCAATCTGAAAGCTTCATGATCTTTCCTCCTTTTTGGTGTGTTTTCGGCAAGGCAAGCAGCACCTTAGCCTGGCGAGTGGAGCGACTCATCTTTTCCAAGAAACATATAGTACCTGGGCAGCGGATAACAAGGCAAAGACCAAGTGTGCCGTGATGCATGGATGGGGTGTCAGAAGTGGTCCCTGGATTTTAGACAGAGTGTTAAGGTGGGTTGTACATCCCAAA
>JABMJC010000025.1 GCA_013201405.1 Desulfobulbaceae bacterium | reverse complement strand
CAGGGCATGAAGATCGGCTCCTTTTCAAGCGGCACCAGCCGGCGCCTGCCCTTCTCATCATATTCAGCCCGCACCTGTTGAAAGCGCATGCCGATGAGCTTGCCCTTTTCCAGCACAAATTCCTTGGGCACATGGTTATCGAAAATAGGGATGTCCTCGTGCAGGGCGTCCTCGATTTCCCAGGGTGAGGCCTTCATGTCTGCGCGTGGGCTGCGCACCACAATGCGCACATCCTCACCGCCCAGGCGGCGGGCAGTGCGGCAGCAGTCCATGGCCGTATTACCGCCGCCCAGCACCAGTACCCTGCGGCCGATTCTGTGCACATGGCCGAAGATGACTCCTGCCAGCCACTCGATACCCACATGGATGGCTGCCTCGCCTTCCCTGCGGCCGGGCAGATCCAGGTCGCGGCCGCGCGGAGCACCGGTACCCACAAAGATGGCATCATAGCCCTTGGTCAGCATGGCAGCCATACTGTCCACATAGTGGTTGAAGTGGGTATGGATGCCCATGTTGAGGATGTAGTCCACCTCCTCCTGCAAGACCTCATCCGGCAGGCGGAAGGAGGGCAACTGGCTGCGCATGAAGCCGCCGCCTGCATCTTGATCGTCGTACAGATCAAGGCTGTAGCCCAGGGGAGCCAGATCACAGGCCACGGTCAGGGAGGCTGGGCCTGCGCCGATTAGGGCAATGCGCTTGCCGTTTTTTTCTTCCGGGATGGCCGGGAAGCGCACCTCGATGCCCGGCTCGCGGTTGTCTGCACACACTCTCTTCAAACGGCAGATCGCCACCGGTTCTTTTTCCACCCGGCCGCGGCGGCAGGCTGGCTCGCAGGGCCGGTCGCAGACCCGGCCCAAAATGCCGGGAAAAACATTGGAGTGCCAGTTGAGCAGATACGCCTCATCGTAGCGTTTTTCGCTGATGAGACGAATGTACTCTGGCACCGGCGTATGCGCCGGACAGGCGTATTGACAATCAATGACCCGATGAAAATATTCTGGGTTATCCATACCGCTTGCGTGCACGATTTTCCTCCCCAGGGCTGCTTGTTGCTGATTGTATAGCTTTCCACGAGTCCTGTTGCCGCTTGCAGGGACAGGTTGAATATGCCAGAATATACAGTATATATCTTCCTTTACCCACTCCCTTTTTTATCAGGAAAAGCCTATGTCTCCCAGCCATCTTTCTTTGAACAGACGTCAATTGCTGCAATACACCGGGCTTGGCGTATCTGCCCTGGTTGCTCAGCAACTCTTGGCTGGCTGTGCGGTCAATCCGGTGACCGGCGAAAACCAGTTCATGATGATTTCCGAGCAACAGGAGGTCAGCATAGACAAGCAGCAGAGCCCCTTCCAATTCTCCAACGACTACGGCATCACCCAGGATAGCCGCCTCAACGCCTATGTGAACCGGGTCGGCCAGGAAGTGGCCTCCCGTTCGCACCGGCCGCGCATGCCCTATTCCTTTAGCCCGGTCAACGCGGCCTACATCAATGCCTATGCCTTCCCAGGCGGCACCATTGCCACTACCAGGGGCATCTTGGCCGAGCTCAATAACGAGGCCGAACTGGCCGCCCTGCTTGGGCATGAAATCGGCCATGTCAATGCGCGCCATACGGCCCAACAGCTCAGCAAAACCGTGTTTGCCCAAATGGCCATGGCCGGGCTCTCCATGGCCACCAGCGCCGCCGGTTATGGTGGGGCCAACAGCGCCCTGCAGAGCCTGGGTGGCCTCGGAGCAGGTGCGCTCCTGGCCCATTACAGCCGCGACAACGAACGCCAGGCCGATGCCCTGGGCATGGAATACATGGTCAAAACCGGTTACAGCCCGGAAGGCATGGCCCAACTCATGGAACTGTTGATCCGTAACAACCAGCGAGAACCCAATGCGCTTCAGGCCATGTTCTCCACTCATCCCATGAGCAGCGAACGCCTGGCCAATGTGCGCAATGCCATGAATTCGCAGTACAGTGGGCAAATGCGTCAGGCCACGAACCGGGAACGCTACATGGATGAAACCGCCAATCTGCGCCGCTTCAAGCCCATGCTCAACACCCTGCAGAAGGCCAGTGCCGCCACTGCCGCCAAGAAGCTGAACGAGGCTGGATCATTGTTCAATCAGGCGATACAGCAGGCACCGGGCGACTACACAGCCCTGTTGATGATGGCTAAGTTCCAGATGGGCACCGACAACAACAGTGCCGCAGAAAACTACGCCCGCCAGGCCATCCAGGCCTATCCACAGGAACCACAGGCCCGCCTGGTGTCAGGGGTGAGCATGCTCAACAACAAGCGCTATGACGCAGCCTACCAGGAACTCACCAACTATGACCGTATGCTACCCGGCACGGTGCAGGTGAATTTCTACCAGGGCTATGCCCTGGAAGGTATGGGCCGGCGCGAGGAGGCGGCGCAGAAGTATGTCAACTTCCTTAACAAGCAAAACAAAGGCAAGGAGGCGCAGTACGCCTACAATCGCCTGAAAAGCTGGGGTTATGTGAAGTAGAAAATAAAAAAAGGTTGACCACTGAGCAGGGCGAAAAACCCGGTTGGGCCGCGTGTTTATTGCTCTGGTGTATCAGGAGATATGCCAGGCAACGACATGCAGTATGGGCCGCCTTCTTCCTGGGTCTGCCCCTGGCTCCATTCGCCGTCCAGCGCCATAGCCAGCTGCTGCCACTGGGTCACCAGATCCGGTGACAGGTCGGTCGCTCCGTGTAACACCAACTCCAAGCGAGGCTGGGGTGTGCTTTCCTGGTCCAGGGGATATGCTGCACCCCTTTGCACGACCAGCTGCAGTTTTTTGTTTGGCCACTTTTCTTCCTCCCCAGGTTTGGGGGTATCTGCGGCAGTTTGCTGCAACAGGGTAAGCAGCTCTTGCATCTGCACCGGTTTGGCCAGCAGCAAGGTTTCCATGTCCTCCACCTGTACCCTGATGTGGCTGGGAGGCTGGCCCTGCTCACCTTCTGCGTTGGCTGTTGCTACTTGTACATATTTTCCATACCCTTTCATCAGAAGACCAAGGGGCACAGGCTGCAGTGTGTGGTCTTCCAGGTGGAAGCGCTCCAGCAACTCCAAGAGTCGTGCTGCCCGCCCGGCTCCGATACGGATTTGCTTCAGCTCCTGGTGACCGGGTGCTTCTGCTGTGCCACGTAGGAGTGCCAAATCGGTAAAGCCCTGGATACTGCACAGTATATTGTTGAATTCGTGTATACCTCCTGCGCTTATATAGTTGGCCGCATTTTTAGACATACTCTTTTGCTGGGCCAACAGGGCCTGTTTGCGTTCATTCCCTGGGGTCCGAAAGCGTAGCGCGGCCCAGGTCAGCACAACACCCACAAGCAGTCCGGCTTGAGCCGCTGCCAGCAACCAAAGAGATGGGCAAGTGGCCGTCGACGCACCGGAAAGGGGAGCAAGTGTCTCAGCTGCCTGCGCCATGGGGAGTGACACTTGTGTGAGAAGGACAAGGGTCAATGCGCCGACAAAACCACTGGTATGACAAATTCGATGAAGCGTTTCTTTCATGGCTGGGATGGAGCGGAAGGTTAAAGGCTTGTGGCTGGTGTTGTGGTACAATCTCGTCTCATTTTGCTTCTCGTGTACCACCCCTGCCTGCTTGTCTACAGGCTTCTAGCCGTATGATATTGGGCGAAACCCAAGATGTTCGCTACTGTAACAATTTTTGCACATCATGCACCACTACCAATCCAATCGTTTGGAAAGTTTGTTTGCGCAGCTGCTTGCCAACTGCATCAGTGCTCCCCTGGCAGATCCGTTCACCCCCGAGGTGATCGTGGTGCAGCATCCGGGCATGGCGCAGTGGATATCCCGTGAATGGGCGCTTGCCACAGGTATTGCCAGCCAGCTTTTTTTTCCGTTGCCGGCGCGCGCACTTGGAGAGTTTCTGCAACAATTCAGCACAGCAGGAGTGCCGGATAATCTCTGGCAAAGTGCAGTGCTGCGCTGGCGCATTCTAAAACTCTTGCCCGAATATAGCGCAGACCCGGCCTTTGCACAGCTTGCCGTCTATCTCCGTAATGATGTGGGCAGCGAAGTCCTTTTTCAACTGGCCGGCCGTATTGCCGCTGTGTTTGATCAGTATCTGGTCTATCGACCGGAACTTCTCTGGCAATGGGAAAACACGCCAGACAGGGCGACTGAGAAGACGAATTGGCAGGCAGTGCTGTGGCGCCGCCTGTGCCAGGATAGTCCGGTGCATCGCGCCCGCCTGCATCAAGAATTCCGCCACCTGCTTGGGCAGAAAGGTTCGGCATTCCTGGCTTCTGATAAGGTCCTGCCCCAGCGTCTGCATCTTTTCGGTATCAGCAGTCTGGCACCTGTCTATCTGGATCTCTTTGTGCAGATCTCCCGCTACATTGAAACCCATTGCTACCAACTCAGCCCCTGCAACCAGTACTGGCATGATCTGGTTCCGGCACGGCAGCAGGCACAGGTGCAGGCGCAGGATACCCTACTGGCCTTTTCCACACCGGTTGTAGAAGAAACAAACACCCTGCTCGCCCTGCTGGGGCAGGCAGGCCGCGACTTTGCCCAACAGTTACTGGAAAGCGGCTTGGATAGCCCGCAGGAACTGTACGAAGAACCCCAAGGTACGGGTGTTTTGGCCGAGTTGCAGCGGCAGCTCCTCAACTGTAGCCCCATGCCAGAACAGGAAGAGCGGACCCCCATTGCGGCAGATGATCGTTCACTTGAGTTACATGTCTGTTTTTCGCCACTGCGCGAGGTGCAGGTGTTGCACGACTATCTTTTAGACTGTTTTCAAGACAATCCAGATCTGACGCCCGGCGATATTCTGGTGACCGCACCGGATATCAGTCTCTACGCTGCTGCTGTGCAAGCTGTTTTTGGCGAAGCGTCGCAGGAGCTCTTCATCCCTTGGGCGCTGGCTGATCAGCCTTTGGCAGCCCACGGTGCCCTTGGCCACCTTTTCCTTGCCCTGCTCGATCTTTTCAGCAGCCGCTGTACCAGCATAGATGTGCTCAGTTTGCTGGAGCATCCAGCCCTGCACCGGCGCTTTGACCTGGATGCCTCGCAACTCCCTCTGGTTCATGACCTGGTACAAAATGCTGGTATCCGCTGGGGGCTGGATGCAGAACATCGTTTGAACCTGGGGGTTGCATGCGGGCCTGAACACAGTTGGCGACACGGACTTGACCGCCTGCTTTTGGGCCATGCCATGGGCGGTCTCGATGCGCTCCATGCGAGCCTTCTCCCTTGTCCACTTGCAGGAGAAGGGGCAGATCAGGTTCTGGCCTCGTTGCTGCACTTCTACGATACCTTGGATACGTGGCGTCGTCGCTTGCAGCAGCCGCTTCCTGCACAGGAATGGTCACCACTTCTGCTGGCCCTGCTAGCAGATTGCCTGCACCCCTCTTTTGAAGAGGAAGGCCTTGGCCTTTTGCGCCAAAATATTCAGGCCCTGGCTGAAGAGCTGACCCTGGCAGCCTTTGACCAGCTGCTCACCCTGCAAGTTATTCGTCTGCACCTGGAGGAAAGTTTGCACAGCCAGGACAGTGGCCAGGCCTTTCTGTCTGGGCGAGTCACCTTCTGTAACATGGTACCCATGCGTTCCCTACCCTTTCAGGTGATCTGCCTCTTGGGCATGAACGACGGTGATTTTCCCCGCCAGCAGTATCCTGTTTCCTTTGACTATGTAGCGCAGCACCCCCGCCTGGGCGACCGTAAACGCCGTGACGACGACCGCTACCTCTTTCTCGAGGCCATCCTGTCTGCCCGTAAACAGCTCTTTCTTTCCTGGATAGGCCGCAACCAGCGCGATGGTGGCGAGATGCAGCCAAGTGCCGTTGTCAGCGAACTGTGTGATTATCTGGACAGTAGTATGCAGGTGGCAGCGGAGACCGCAGAGGCAGTGGATGTGGGCAAGGGCATCAGTGAACATCTGCGACGGGAACACCCTCTGCAGCCCTTCAGTGCAGACAATTACAATGGCACGACAGGATTTGCCAGTTTTAATCCATACTGGGTACCAGCGGCAGAAGTGGGTGCAAATCTGTTGTTTCAAAATGCACCGCTGCCACTCCCAGATTCGCCAGGTCTGGAAAACCAGGTGGATCTGGCAGAGTTGTTACGTTTTTGGCGAAATCCAGCACGTTATTTTTTACGGCAAAATTTTGAGATGAATCTGCAGGAGGGTGAGGTACTGGTTGAGGAGGAGGAACCTTTTGCACTCGATGGTCTTGATCAGTACGACCTCCGGCAGGAGATTGTCCTGCGTAGGCTGGCTGGGCAAACAAGGACGCACATTGCCGCGATGCTTGCCGGGCAAGGACTGTTGCCCCAGGGAAGCTTTGCCGGGCTTGCGCTACAAGAGATCATGGCCGCAGCAGATGCACTGGCAAATGCGCTGCATGTGCATGTGGCCAAGCCCTTTCCTCCACAGGAAGTGCAATTACCACTTAAAGACATCCTGCTTTGCGGCTGGCTGGACGAGCTCTACAGCGGCGGCCGGGTGGTTTGGTCTGGTGGCCGGGCCAGTGCTCGCCTGTTTGTGAATGCCTGGCTTGGCCACCTGGTGCTTGCTGCGCTGGCGCCTGGGCACATTCCTGTGAAGAGCTGTATCTGTGCCTGGGACAGCAGGGTTGGTGTCCAGCTTTTTCAATTTGATGAGATGGATGCCGTTGCGGCACAAGAGCAGCTCACCCTCTATGTGCAGGGTTTTTTACAGGGCCAGCAAGAGGCACTGCCCTTTTTTCCTAAAAGCGCCTTGGCCTGGGCAGAGCAGATGCATAAAAAAAACGATGCAACCAGGGCCTACGAGGCTGCCCGCAAGGCATGGCAAGGCGGATACAAGCAAGGGGGAGAAAGAGAGGATGCAGCCTTTGTGCAGCTCTTCCCGCAGAACGAGCCCTTTGACGAACATTTTATCCACCTGGCCAAACTCTTTCTTCCCATGCTCAAGGCGCGCAAGGAGCCAAAAGATGCACGTGCTTGATCCATGTACCATGCCGTTGGCCGGACGCAGCCTGATTGAGGCGAGTGCAGGCACTGGCAAAACCTGGACCCTGACCCTGCTGGTTGTGCGGCTGATTGTGGAGCAGGGCCTGGGTGTCGAGCAGATTCTGGTACTCACCTACACCAGGGCAGCCACCGCCGAACTGCGTGGCCGTATCCGCCTTCGTTTGCGCGAGGCGCAAAAGCAGTTGGCTGGACAAGGCCAGGAGGATGATCCAGCCCTTACGCAGGTGCTGGCTACGGTCGCGCCCGAAATTGCCAGCCTGCGCCTGGACCAGGCCCTGGCCCGCATGGACGAAGCAGCCATCACCACTATCCACGGTTTTTGTCAGAAGGTAATCAAGGAACATGCCTTTGAAGCGGGTTTTTCCTTTGACCAGGACATCATCACAGACGAGGCAGCACTGCGAAAAGAGGTGATGGCCGACTTCTGGCGCACGCACTTCTATCCCCTGGGGCCGGAGGAAAGCGCCCTGGTGCAGGCGCACTGGCCAGGGCCTGAAAACCTGCTGGCAGCCATTGCCAACACTTTGTTGATAGAAGATGTCTGCATGCTACCCCGACTGACCGCAGATGCCCTGCTCCGGCAGCTCGAAGTGTTGCGGTCCAGTCATGGCAAGCTACAGCGGGCCTGGAAAAAAGACGGTACAGACGCGCAGGAGTGGCTCGAAAACGACCCCTGCCTGAGCCGTGCCGCAAAAAATTATCGTGCGGATCAGGTAGAGGAGCTGCTGATCGACCTGGCCGAACTGTTGCTTAATCCTGTCTTCCCACGCCTCTTGCCGCCCCGGCTGGAACGGCTGTCCACGGGGTACATGCTGAGCTGCCTTTTAAAAAAGAAGACCTGTACAGACTGGCAGCCAGCTCCCTTTTTCAACGTCTTTACCCAATTCTGGCAGGACTACCAAGAGATGTTGCGCCTGTGGAAAATTACCTGGCTGCATGCGGCGCGCCTGTATCTTAAGGAAGAATTGCAGCGCCGCAAACAGGCCCAGCGCCTGCTCGGCTACGATGATTTGCTCAGCCAACTCGATTTGGCCCTGCAAAATCCGGACAGTGGCCCCCAACTTGCCCGTGCCATTCGTCAACGCTACCGGGCAGTGCTGGTGGATGAATTTCAAGATACCGATCCAGTGCAATACCGTATCTTTTCCGCCATCTGCGCGGAGAGCGAGTATCCCTTTCACATGATTGGCGATCCAAAACAGGCCATCTACTCCTTTCGTGGCGGTGACATCTTCACCTACATGCAGGCCAAGGGAGCAACCCCGCCAGAACAGCGCTACACCATGGGCACCAACCACCGCTCAGCCCCAGGTATGATTACAGCGAGCAATACCCTGTTCAGCCGCAGGCAGGATGCCTTTGTCTTTGCCGATATCCCCTTTCACCAGGTCCAGGCCAGTGGCAGGGTGCAGAACATGGATTTTACGCTACAAGGTATAGCCCCTGCCCCCTTGCACGTTTTGCTGTTCAGCAACGAAGATGACCAAGCCTTTGCCAAAGAAAATGCCGATGGGCTGGCAGCCACTGCCAGTGCTACGGCCATTAAACAGTTGCTGCAACTGGCGGCACAGGGCGAAGCCCGTATTGGCGACCGTCCTCTGGCCAGCAGAGACATCGCTGTTTTGGTACGCACCCATAGCCAGGCCGAGCTGATGCGCAACAGCTTGCTGAACTTGGGTCTCAACAGTGTATATGCCAGTAGATTGTCTGTTTTTTCCAGCCCAGAGGCAGCGGAGCTCGAACTGGTGCTGCGCGCGGTACTCAATCCGGCCAACCGAGCCTTGTGCACCACAGCCCTGGCCACCGGTCTTTTTGGTCTGAATGCCCAGGCACTCTATCAACTCAAACAGGATGCCCTCCTCTGGGGTGAGCAGATACAGCGATTGCGCAGCTACCACAGTCATTGGCAGCGGCAGGGTATTACCGCCATGCTGCACCGAATTTTCCACAAAGAACGTATCACCACTCACCTTACTGCCCAGCCAGGTGGTGAACGTAAACTCACCAACTTCTTGCATCTGGCCGAACTGTTGCACGAAGAAGAGAGACAAAGACCCGGCATGGAACGTTTGTTGCGCTGGCTGCTGCGGCAGCGGCAACAGGCTGATGGCGACAGTGAAGACAACCGTCTCATGCGTCTGGAGAGTGATCAGGAACTCATCCAGATCAGCACCCAGCACAGCGCCAAGGGGCTGGAGTATCCGGTTGTCTTTTTGCCCTTTTTATGGAGAGCGCAAAGCGCAGTCCCCTGGCAAGATACAGCCATCGCCTTTCACGATCGCAACACGTTAAATGCCTGCAGGGATTTTGACACTGACAACGAAGAGCATCGGGCGTTGAGCGCAGAGGAGGCCCTGGCCGAAGAGATGCGGCTCTTGTATGTGGCCTTGACCAGGGCCAGGTACTGCACCTGCATCTGTTGGGGCAGGGTGAATGGCCTCATGGATACGCCCATGGCCCGGCTCCTGCATATCCAGGATGTCAAGGGCGACGAAGACCTGTTGCGCCGTGATCTTGACCAGCTCAATGAAACAGCAGCAGGGTTACTGGTACGCAGCTATCCTCCCGGTGACTTACCCTGGACTGGCACAGCCACGGGAAAGGCAGACCCGGTAACAACGCCTCCCCTTGTTGCCCGCAGTTTTCAGGGTTCTGTACCCCAGGGTTATATCACCTGCAGCTATACCAGCCTGAGCTCCGGACAGGAGCTGAACCCGGTCATTGAGGAAAACGTGGACAGCCTGCTCAACCCTGCGCTGTTCAGCCGCATTCGACCAGAGGATTTTCAGCGCATCGCCACCTTTCCGCGCGGCACTCGCGCAGGTTTATGTCTGCACGCCCTGCTGGAAGAGCTAGACTTTACCCTCCCTGTGGCGGTGCAGCAGGAACATGTACAAAAGCAGTTGGAACAATACGGTTTTGATCTGCGCTGGCAAACCGCTGTGCAGGTATGGCTGGCCAATGTGCTGGCCACACCTTTGCCCGGTAGCCGCAGCCTGGCTGGACTTACACCAGAAAACCAGTTACGCGAGCTGACCTTCCTCTTTCCGGTGCAAAAACTGGCTATTGTAAAAATCAACCAGCTGTTCAAACGTTTCGATCTGCCCAACCTGCCTGGCCGCAGCGAAGTGCTCAAGGGGTTGATGAAAGGTTTTGTCGACCTGATCTTCCGGCACAAAGGCTGCTATTATATTGTGGATTACAAATCCAACCACCTGGGTGATGAACCTGGCAGCTATACGCCCCAGGCGCTTGCCACCAGCATGGCGCAACATCACTACCACCTGCAGTACCTACTCTATACCCTGGCCCTGCACCGCTACCTGCAGACGCGCCTGCAGGGCTACAACTATGAACGTCATTTTGGCGGGGTGTATTATCTTTTTTTGCGGGGCATGGAACCCGGACAAGCGGGGCAGGGGATCTATCGGGCCAGGCCGGCGCTTGAGCTGATACAGGGACTCGATGCCCTGTGTAGAGGCGTGGAGGCGGGCGATGCAGCGGCTTGAACGTGTACAGCAGCAGGGGGGGCTTGGCGAGCTCGATGTGCAATTGGCCCGATTGCTGGTGCGGCTGCATCCAGACATGGGTCCGGAAGCGGCGCTGGCAGTCGCCTGCACCAGCCACGCGCTTGCAGATGGCCACACCTGTCTGCCGCTGGCGCAGGTGCAGCAGATAAGCGCATCAGACAGGCCTTGGCCCAGTTTGACGGAACTGCGCCACGATCTCCTTGCAAGCGGTGCCGTGGCAGAGGCGGGGGACAGGACAACTGATCCCAGGCCCCTGGTGCTGGACAGCGACAACAGACTTGCCCTGCTCCGTTGGTACCGGGCGGAAAGCGCCATAGCGCAAGATCTTGCCGAGCGCGCTGGTGATCTGTGCGAGGTGGATTATGTCAAGGCGCAGGCACTCGTGCAGCAGCTCTTTCCTGGCAGCTCTGCTGCAGCAGACACAGGGCCCAATTTGCAACAGTGTGCCGCAGCACTTTCGCTCTGCAAACGCTTACTCCTCTTGTGCGGCGGCCCAGGTACCGGCAAAACTTATACCCTGGCGCGGATTCTGGCCCTGCACAGTGCCCATGCAACCACCAAGCTGCGCATTGCCCTGGCCGCGCCCACTGGCCGCGCTGCCATGCGTCTGGGCGAATCCATCCGCGCTGCCGCTGACAGTCTGCCTGCCCCCTTTGATCTGGGCAGTGCGCCGCAGCCGCAGACCTTGCACCGCCTTTTGGGCTTTCACCCCCAGAACAGCACATTCCTCCGCAATGCAGCCAATCCCCTGCATGTGGATCTGTTGGTGGTGGACGAAGCCTCCATGGTGGATGTACTTTTATTGGAGGCCCTCCTGGCGGCCCTGCCCAAAACGAGTCGCCTGATTCTCTGCGGTGATTCTGGTCAGTTGCCACCGGTGGAGCCGGGTAGCTTGTTGTATGCCTGGCAAGCCTTGCCACAGACCTCCTATTCCAAGGAACTCGTCACATGTTTGCAGCGTCTTGTGGGAAAATCGTGTCTTGACAGGGAAGCAGGCACTGTGACCGAACACCCCACACATTCTCTGACAGAATGCTGCATCACCCTGCATCAGGTGCACCGTTTTAGCCAAAAAAGTGGCATGCTTGCCCTGGCCCAGGCACTGCAGAAGCCAGCAGGATCGGATGCCTTTTCCTCGGCGCTTGCCTTGCCCTGGCCAGATATCCAACGGTATGAAACAAAAGAAGCGGCTGCGCTGCTTTTTGAGCTGTTACAGGAACTGCTGGCCCCCTTGTGCCAGGCCAAGTCTGTGCAGGAGGCAATCGCTCAATTTGCGCAGAGTCGCGTGCTCTGCGCCCTGCGGGAAGGACCCTGGGGTGTGGCAGGTATCAATGCCCGCTGCAGGGAACTGCTGCAACGTCAAGGGCAGATTCCAGCGCGGGATGAGGTGTACCAAGGCCTGCCCATCCTTATTTTGAGAAACGATTATACCCAGGGTCTCTACAATGGCGATACCGGCATTATCTGGCCCAACAAGGAGGGTCAGCTTACAGCCTGGTTTGCAGGTGAAGACGGGCTGCGCTCCCTCGCTCCAGCCACCCTTCCACCCTGGCAGCCAGCCTATGCCATGACCGTGCACAAGGCCCAGGGCGCGGAGTTTGCCACTGTGCTTCTGGTGTTTCCCGCGGAAGACCATCCCCTGCTCAGCCGGGAGTTGCTCTACACTGCCATCACCAGGGCAAAAAAACGGCTCATTCTTGTTGCTGGACAAGAGTTGCTCAACACCGTCGTGTCCCGACGGCTCAACCGCCACTCTGGCCTGGAGCTACTCCTGCGCCAGCGTACACTTTCTGCTGGTGTGCATGCTGAAACCGGGCAGGATAGCCGAGCCTCGGATGGATAGGTGGTTTGTCAGGATGCTGTGTTTGGAATGGTCCTGGCCCTGTTGCAGGGAGGCGAGTTTATGTGACCCAGGTGTACTGCGAAGCCTTTGGCATGCTAAAAGTAACCTGGGTGGGGAATCGTTATGGATCATAATTGCTTAAAATGCTTTACAGAATTGTCGGACCGTGATATTCTGTAAAGTTGTTCGGTCGAAAAATCTGCTTCTGTGGCAGCAAAGATTCTGCGCTGTACCGATTGCATTCCCACAGGAAATCCATGCTCGAAGCAGTACGATCGTATGGAATTTCCATCCGGAAACCGCTTGTTTTTCTTTTCCTCCTACAGGGTGTTCCATGAAGATACTAGATCTTTCCGCTGGCGACCGCGATTTCCTGGCGGAAGTTGAATCCCGCAGCGGGCAAAATCTGAAGACCTGCTACCAGTGTGGCAACTGTACAGCCGGATGCCCCTACACCTTTGCCTATGACATTCCGGTCAGCCAGGTTATGCGTCTGATCCAGGCCGGGCAACGGGAGATGGTGCTCAATAGCAAATCCCTGTGGCTGTGCGCTTCCTGCCAGTCGTGCACTACGCGCTGTCCCAATGAAATTGATGTGGCCAAGGTGATGGACGTGTGTCGGCACATGGCGCGTGAAAGCGGTTGTGTCAGCGAGCGGACTACCAAGCTGTTCACCGATGCCTTTTTGCAGTCCGTGGAAACGCACGGCCGGGCTTACGAACTGGGCTTAATGGCCAGGTATACCCTGAAATCCGGGCGATTTTTCGACAATATAGCCCTTGGGCCCACAGCCTTGCTCCACAACAAGCTGTCGTTCAAGCCACACCCCATCCAGGGCAAGGAGCAGGTTGCCCGCATTTTCGAACGCTTCCGCAAAGGAGAATAGCATGGCAAAAATTGCCTATTACCCAGGTTGTTCCGGGCAGAGCACCTCTGTGGAATACGATCTGTCCACCCGAGCGGTTTGTCGGGAACTGGGCCTGGAACTGGTTGACCTGGAAGACTGGAGCTGTTGCGGTTCCACCCCGGCGCACACAGTAAACCATGTGCTTTCTGCTGCCCTGTCGGCAAGAAACCTCGCCCTGACAGAGCAGTTGGGCATGGACCTGGTAACCACACCGTGCCCGAGCTGTTTGAGCAACCTGCGCACTGCAGCCCACAAGATGGAGGATGCAGACTTCCGCGCCAAGGCCAATGCGCTTTTGGATACGCCCTGTACCAAGCAGGTTACTGCCCAGTCGGTGTTGCAGGTGATCATGGAGCAGGTTGATCCGGAGCTGATCCGCGCCAAGGTGGTCAAGCCGCTCACCGGTTTGAAGCTGGCCTGCTACTACGGTTGTATCATGAACCGGCCACCGGCGCTGATGCAGTTCGACAACCATGAACACCCCATGGTCATGGATAACCTCATGACCATGCTTGGCGCCGAAGTTGTTCCCTATCCCCTCAAGGTGGAATGTTGCGGTGCTTCCTTTGGCGTGCCCAGGGTGGATATTGTCACCAAGCTGGCGGGCAAGCTGCTGGATGCGGGCCGTGAACTTGATGTGGATGCCTTTGTCACTGCCTGTCCCCTGTGCCAAATGAACCTGGATATGCGCCAGGGGCAAATCAACTCGGCGTTGCAGGAAAAATTCCGTATTCCTGTCTTTTACTATACCCAGCTGCTCGGTTATGCCCTGGGCATAGACCGAAAGGAACTGGGTTTGAAAAAACTGTGCGTCAACCCCAAGCCCGTTTTCAACAAGCTCAAGGAAACGGCCCAGGCCAGCTAGGAGGAAGCAATGCGAATAGGCGTTTTCATCTGTCATTGCGGCAGCAACATAGCCGGCACGGTTGACTGCGAATCTGTTGTGGAGATTGCCGCGGGTTTTCCCGAGGTCGTCTACGCCACAGACTCCATGTACACCTGCTCAGAGCCTGGACAGGAAGGCATCATTACTGCCATTCATGAACATAACCTGGATGGGGTGGTGGTGGCCTCGTGCTCGCCGCGCATGCACGAACCCACCTTCCGCCGGGCAGTGGAACGGGCAGGTCTGAACCGCTACATGTTTGAAATGGCCAATATCCGCGAGCATGTCTCCTGGATTGGCAAAGACAAGGCGCACAACACCAACAAGGCAGCCGACCTGGTGCTCATGGCCGTGGAAAAGCTGCGCCGCAACCGGCCACTGGTGGCCAAAAGCTTCACCACCGTCAAGAAGGTGCTGGTGATTGGTGGGGGCGTGGCCGGCATTCAGGCGGCGTTGGACTGTGCAGATGGCGGTCTGGATGTGGTTATGGTGGAGCGCGACCAGAGCATTGGCGGCAAGATGGCCAAGCTCGACAAGACCTTTCCCACCATTGACTGCTCTTCCTGTGTACTTGGCCCGAAAATGGTGGATATTGCCCAGCACGAGAAAATTTCTCTGTATGCCTGCTCCGAAGTGGAGTCTGTAAGTGGCTATGTGGGCAACTTTTCCGTCACCATTCGCCGCAGGGCCACCTATGTGGACTGGACCAAGTGCACTGGTTGCGGAGTCTGCACGGAAAAATGCCCGAGTAAACGCAGCCCCGATCCGTTCAACGAGTTTCTGGGCACCACCACCTCCATCAACATTCCTTTTCCCCAGGCTATTCCGAAAAAGGCGGCCATCAACCCAGACACCTGCATGAAGCTGCAAAAGGGTAAGTGCGGCATTTGTGCCAAGGTCTGCCCTGTGGGCTGTATCGACTACGAGCAGCAGGACGAACTGGTAACCGTGGAGGTGGGTGCCATTGTCGTGGCCACGGGCTACGATCTCTTTGATTGGCACAAGTACCCGCAGTATGGTGAAGGCCGTTACCCGGATGTGATCACCTCCCTGCAGTACGAGCGGCTGTTATCCGCCTCTGGACCCACTGGCGGGCATATCAAGCGGCCCTCCGACGGCAAGGAGCCCAAGAACGTGGTTTTTATCCAGTGTGTGGGCTCGCGTGACCGCTCGGTCGACCGGCCCTACTGTTCTGGTTTCTGCTGTATGTATACGGCCAAGCAGGCCATTCTTACCAAAGACCACATTCCGGATTCCCAATCTTTTGTTTTCTACATGGATATCCGTGCGCCGGGCAAGGGCTACGATGAATTTACCCGGCGGGCCATGGAGGAGTATGGAGCACAGTATGTGCGTGGCCGGGTGGCCATGATTTATCCCCATGGCGATCAACTTATTGTCCGCGGTGCCGATACCCTGGCTGGCACGCAGGTCGAGGTTCCTGCCGACCTGGTGGTGCTGGCCACAGGAGTGGAAGCCTCCCAGGGCGCAGTGAAGCTGGGGGAAACCCTGCGGGTGGTGCCGGATCAGTTTGGCTTTTTCGTGGAAAGTCACCCCAAGCTCAAGCCTGTGGAAACCAATACCGCCGGCGTGTACCTGGCTGGCGCCTGCCAGGGGCCCAAAGATATCCCCACTTCTGTTGGCCAGGGCAGTGCCGCTGCTGCCAAGGCTTTGGGTCTGCTTTCCAAAGAACAGTTGGAGTCTGATCCGGCTGTCTCCAAGGTCAATGTGAATCGTTGCGTGGGTTGCCAGAAATGTATCGACACCTGTCCCTTTGGGGCGATCAAGGCGGTCACCGACCGTATGGGCAGGCTCAAGGCCGAGGTGATCGAAACCGTGTGCCAGGGCTGTGGTATCTGTACGGTTACCTGTCCGCAGGGTGCAATTCAGCTGGAACACTTTACCGATAATCAAATCCTTGCCGAGGTGAACGCTTTATGTCCGCCCAAGATGAACAACGTGAGCTTCGAATAGTTGGCTTTTTGTGCAACTGGTGCTCCTATGGAGGTGCAGACACGGCTGGCGTGGCGCGCTTCATTCAGCCCACAGACCTGCGCATTATTCGCGTGCCCTGCTCCGGCAGGATTGACCCGCTTTTTATTGTGCGCGCCCTGTTGAATGGTGCGGATGGCGTACTGGTATCTGGCTGCCACCCCCGCGACTGCCACTATGCAGAGGGCAACTTTTACGCCCGCAGACGGCTGGAGATGCTCAAGCGTTTTTTACCCATCACGGGCATTGATGAGCGCCGCTTCGAGTATACCTGGGTGTCTGCCTCCGAAGGCCAGCGCTGGCAGCACGTGGTCACGGAGTTTACCCGCCGCATCCATGAACTCGGTCCAGCACCGTTTTTCAATCCAGTGTCGGAAGAGGAGTGGGCCAAGTTGGCCCTGGACGGGGCAGCCAGGGGAGCGTCCTGCGCCTGCCATGGATAAAGGTAGTTTGGGCATGACAGATGCAATGTATGCCCAGGCAAACCTTGCTTTGGCAGACCTGCAAAGAGGAAGACGGAGCCTTTGTTACTAAAGGGAGGAGAAATGTCCGGAGAAGTATCCCAACTGGAAGAGTTGAAGGCCGCCATTCGCGGCCAGCTGGACTCGCTGGACTGCGTGATCGGCTGGGAACAGGGGTATGATCCCCTGCATGCCACGCCGCTCTTCATCCGCAGTGAAGCAGATTTGGAGCGATTGACCATCAGTCCGCTGGCAGTGCACAATCCTGCTACCTATACCACCGGGTTTAAAGGGAAAAAAATTGGTTTGGTAGTGCGCGGTTGCCACAGCCGCAGCGTTATCGAACTGTTGAATGAAAAGCTCATCGAACGTGATGAGGTGGTCCTTTTCGGCCTCTGCTGTGACGGGGTGGTCAGCCAGCGTAAAATCCGCGCCGCCCTGCCAGCGGATCCCGGCTTTGTTGAGGCAGTGGAACTGGGCAAAGATGAGTTGCACATTACCGTTGCCGGAGAGCAGGCCACGCTCAAGTTACAGGAAGTACTGGCCGACAAATGCCTGCACTGCGCTTATCCGGATCCCCTGGTGGCCGACGTGCTCATCGGCGAAAAGCATGCGCCCCGCCAAGCAGCGAGCCCTGCCTGCCAGGATGCCTTTGAGGCGCTTGGCAACGAAGAAAAACTCGCCTTCTGGCAAGATACCATGAGTCGCTGCATCCGCTGCTATGCCTGTCGCAACGTGTGCCCCATGTGCGTCTGCCAGGATCACTGCATAGCTACGAGCCGCGATCATCTGTGGATGAGCCAGGAAAACACCCCGGTTGAAAACTTCATGTTCCAGATGATTCATGTCTCTCACCTGACTGGCCGCTGTACCGAATGTGGTGAATGTGAGCGTGCCTGCCCAGTGGACATCCCGCTGATGCTATTGCGCCGCTACATGAACAAGCAGGTGCGGGAAGTATTTGGGCATCAAGCAGGAATCGCGCTGGACAAGACCCCGCCGCTTCTCACCTTTCAGGTGGAAGAAGCCCGCATCAAGGAGCGAGACTGGTAATGGAACGATTCATCACCCAAGACAATCTACAGCGCTTTGCCGCAGGCTTGGCGGAGAAAAAAAACGTGCTGGCACCGGTTGCCTCCGGCGGCACCACCACCTTCCGCCGTTTGCGGCCCGGTATGCAGCTTGATTTTTCCCGCATGGCTGTTATTTCTCCCAAAGATGCCACCTTTCCCCGCAACGAAACCCTGCTCACCGTGCAGCACTATCCGGAAGAATCCGGCAAGAGGATGGAACTGCAGGAACATCTGCCCGAGGGCGAGATGGTGGTGATTGGCTGCCGGCCCTGCGGTACACGCGGCAAGCTTGTTTTCGACCCGGTCTATGAAACCCAGGCCATTAAGGATCCCTACTATATCAGACGTCGGGATGGGGCAACCTTCATCACCCTGGCCTGTGCCAGGCCGGAAACGACCTGTTTCTGCCACAGTGTGGGCAGCGGCCCGGCGGATGAGGAGGGTTCGGATATCCTGCTCACCGCAGTGGAAGGCGGTTTTGTTGCCAAGGCCGTTACTGAAAAAGGTGAGCAACTGCTTGGCGACAGCCTTTTTGAAGATGCAGGGGCCAAGGCAGAGGAAGCTGCCGCCAGCAACGCCAGCGCAAGGAAGTTGATGGGTGAAGCCCATGATTTTTCCTCTGCAGCGGAAAAGCTGCTCAAGCGTTTTGACGACATGGATTTCTGGCAGACCCAGTCGGATAAATGCATTTCCTGCGGGGCCTGTACCTATATGTGTCCCACCTGTTACTGCTTCAACATCACCGACGACGAGGCAGGCTTGGTGAGCCGGCGTTTGCGCACCTGGGACAACTGCATGTCGCACACCTTTACCCTGGAGGGCAGTGGCCATAACCCACGCTCCACCAAGGCGCATCGTCTGAAAAACAGAATGGGCCACAAGTTTAGTTACTATCCGGATCTGCACGGCGGGCAAATCGCCTGCTGTGGATGCGGCCGCTGTATCAAACAATGTCCGGCCGGGGTCGATATCCGCCAGGTCGTGATGGCAGCACAGGAGTATCCTGATGAACGCTAATCCTTATCTTCCAGATATGGCCACGGTCGTTGAAGTGATCGAGGAGACACCGAATATCAAATCGTTTCGGCTGGTTCTCAACGACGAGGAAAAGATGCGCTCCTTTTCCTTCAAACCTGGCCAGGTGGGCCAACTCTCGGTCTTTGGCGCAGGCGAATCCACCTTTGTCATCAACTCTTCACCAACGCGCATGGAGTATCTCCAGTTCAGTGTGATGCGGGTGGGGGAAGTCACCACCCGGCTGCACCAATTAAAAGCAGGCGACCAGGTGGGGGTGCGCGCACCCCTGGGCAAGCCCTTTCCGGTGGAGGACATGCAGGGCAAAAACATCCTGTTTATCGGTGGCGGTATTGGCATGGCACCCCTGCGTACCCTGTTTACGTACATGCTGGATACGCGCGATGATTACCAGGACATCACCCTTTTGTACGGAGCGCGCAGTCCAGTAGACTTGACCTATCAGGCAGAATTGCCCGATTGGTTGGCGCGTGAAGATGTCAAGACCGTGCTCTGTGTGGATAATGAATATCCCGGCTGGGAACACAAGGTGGGCCTGATTCCCAATATTCTTTTGGAGATGAATCCTTCGCCGGAAAAGACGGTGGCCATCACCTGCGGCCCGCCGATCATGATCAAATTTACTTTGCAGGCACTGAAGAAGTTGAACTTTGCAGACGAACAGATCATCACCACCCTGGAGAAGCGTATGAAGTGCGGGGTGGGTATCTGTGGCCGCTGCAACATAGGTACCCAGTACGTCTGTTTGGATGGCCCTGTGTTTACCTATGCCCAACTCAAAGAGCTGCCCTCGGAACTGTAGGAGTAATTATGGCTGGTATTTTTAAGGCAACTGATATCCTTTTAGCTGCCCAGGAAGTGGAAACCAGGGGAGAAGTTTTTTACAATCGATTGGTGGAAACCACCACAGACGAAAAACTGAAAGACACGTACCGTTTTCTGGCCGGGGAGGAGCGCAAGCACCGCGAACTCTTCCGCAAGTTGTACGAGCGACTGGGCCAGGTGGAACTGCCTGCCTGGGCAGAGGAAGACGAGTACGCCAGCTACCTGAGCTTTCTGATTGATTCGCACACCCTGTTCCGCCTGGGCGATGTAGACAAGATCAGGGCCTATGCAGGCACCAGGGAAGAGGCGCTGGAAACAGCCATGGGCTTTGAAAAGGATACCATCCTCTTTTTCACTGAAATGCGCGAATTCGTGCCCGAAGGCGAAAAAAAGTATGTGCAGGAATGCATCGAGGAGGAGCGCAGCCATCTGCGCCTGCTCGCCAGCATGCTTTGAGCCGTTTTTTCCCCAGGCAGGCTTGCAGGAATTAGGTCCTGGCCCCTGCTCTACAGCTTCCGTCTTTTTCCTGCAGGTGCAGCTTGGGGGAAGGACGGCAGGATTTTATGACCCGGCATCTGGCCCTGTGCCTCGTGGTGCCGGGTAATTTTTTGCAGGCTGGTTGTATCCTGGTTACGTACCAACTCCGGTAGTTGGCCCCACAGGGCAACCTTTTTGTTTTTCATCGCCAAAATACCGTCTATTCCGGCTATTTTGCCCACCTCCTCCAGCACTGACTCCAAATCCGCCTCCCGGCGGATACGGTTACACACCAAGGTGACAGCGGCATCGGCCAGGGCCGCATCCTTCGCCACTACTGTGGCCAGATCGCAGCGGCCAAAACTAAGCGAATGTCCCAGCATACTGGAAGACGAGCACAGCGCCAGGGGCATGGCTGCAGGTGGAATGCGGAAGGCCAGCCTGACGGCAAGGGGGTTATCTCCTGCGTACAGACCGATCAGCACTTCCTGCTTTGAGGCAAGGAAGATGTCGCCGCCATTTTCCACAATGGCTTCCTGGCAGCCAGCAGCCAGGGCTGCTTCCACGCCTGCCTGAGCCAGGGCACCAGCCACCGCTGCCATGGGGCCAAGGCCTGTGAGCCGGGCTGCAGCTGCCATGCGGCAGGCGATCTCCGGTGCGTTGTCCAACAGGGTAACCGGTGTGAGGCTGTGCTGAAATTCTGGATGGCGAGCGATATACTTTTCCAGCTCGCGTCGCTGGGCCACAACCGCAGCGGTCACCAGGTCAAAGGCCTCGCACGCCACCCGCAGGGTGGTTTCCTTCCAGGAAAAAAAACGGTAGTTTCTCGATATGGCGCACATGGTGCAGCCAGTGCCAGGGCGGTATCGCCCTAGAACGAGGAGGTACAGGCCCCAAAGGGACAGGCCGGAATACAGGCGTGGCACTCCACGCATAGATCCTCGGTAAAGCCCAGCTGACGACGTGCCTGGTCGGCAAAGGCGAGCGCACCGGTGGGGCAGTGCACCACGCAGGCCCCGCAATGGGCGCAACGTTCTTTATCCCAATGCAGCCCCTTGTTGCCGGCATGGATGTTTACCTCCAAGGTGGAGAGGTAGGCAAGGGCCCGCTCGATATTCGCTGCCTCGCCGGTAACATCCAAGGAGAGATAACCTTCCTCCTCCGGCGTGACCTTGGCCCGAAAAATATTGATGACCAGGTCAAAGTCCTTCACCAGTTTGTAGACAATGGGTTTTTCCGTCTCGCTTTTGGGGAAGTAGAGGTAGAGCTTTTTGGTGACACTCATCGCTGCGGCTCCACACACTGCAAGCCACGCATGCCCTGCGCTGCTGGCAGGGGCTGGCTTGGTTCAGAGAGAAGAAAGCGGCCGGCCTGGATTTCTGCCTTGAGCAATTCACAGATTGTTAGGGCCTTGTTGTAGGACGACATGGAGGTTACCGGCACCTTTTTCCCCAAAAGTTCCACCTCGCCACTGCGTAGTTCGGCATAGGTAAAGCGCCCCAGAGTGTTGCCAGTTTTTTGTGGATAATCTTCGGCATAATCGACCACTGTGGCATAGATTTCGCTGTCCCGTACCGCGGTTCGCTTCAGGATTTCGGCGTTGAGGATGGGAATGGGAATGCCCACCCCCAGGGCCAGGGAAACACCGTAGCCCTTGAAACTCACCCCGCGTACAAAGTCTGGCAGCATTTTTTTCATATCACCGCTCAGGGCCAGAGTACCGGCGCCCTCCATGGGCACGCCGTTTTCGCTGCGCTCCACCAGGGAGGCGTGTTGTGTACCCTGGGCATAGACCAGGCCCTGCGCTCCGGCCAGCCACACACTGGTGCCCAGGCCTATGGTCTGGTAGAGTGGATCGTTTAGCAGGGGGGAAAGCTGCCCGGCCGAACAGTAGGTCATGCTGCGCATGCGGGCCTTGAGAATGCCCATGTAGGTGTAGATGCGTTTATCCGACAGATTAACCGCCACGTTGTAGTTCTGGTAGCAGTTGCGTGGATTGACCATAATGGCCTGGTTGAGGTCGTCAAGGCCGACCATGGTGCGGATTTCCCGGCGGGGATAGTCGTCGGTGCCGTAGGAAAGGGCAAAGAGCTGCACCTTTTTTCCGGCCACCAGATCTTCGATAACATGGCCGCCCCCATAGCGGAATTCGCCTGGATGGTACATATTGGCCGGGTCGTTGTGGCGCAACTGGGTGGCCCCCAGGTACACATCCACTGCGGCAATACCGCAGTAGGCCTGCACATCGTTGATCCAGGCCTCGGTGATGCGCATCTTGGGCTTGCTGTGGCCAAAATTCAAAAAACATCCCGAGGAGCACATGGGCCCAAAGGTGGCAGTGGTGACCACATCCACCTCTTGGGCGGCAGCGGCAACCCCCTTGCGCTCGACATAATCGATCACTTCTTCGGCGGTCAGCACCACAGCCTTGCCTGCCGCGATCTTTTCATTGATACTCTGGTACGTTTTGCTCATTATCCTCATCCACGAAAACTCATGTCGAAAAGTCGCTATTATAGAACGGGCGTGGCAAAACAGCAAGCTGCTATGCAGAGACCAGAGAGGCCAGAGAGGCCAGGGGCTGCCACTGGATACCAGCTTGCACTGTGCATGCTCCTGTTATGATACGGTCAAGGGCTTCCGAAAAAATTGAAATCTTCGCCCTGTTCTGTCCAGCAACTGAAATGAAACCCACTCCACCTCCACTTGAAGCGGAAATTTGAGCATGGCCACCATTGTGTTGTGCACCATCAATGCGCGCTACATCCATGCCAGCCTTGGTCTGCGCTGGCTCTCTGCCAATCTGGGTGAGCTGCAAGCCGATACAGAACTGCTGGAATTTACCCTGGATGACCAGGCTGCCGACATGGCCGAGGCCATATTGCGGCACAGGCCCCGTATTGTCGGACTGGGAGTGTATATCTGGAATGCCCTGCACATCCAGCGGCTGCTGGTGCTGCTCAAACAACTCCAGCCCAGATTGGTGGTGGTATTGGGTGGGCCAGAGGTAAGTCACCTGCCCATGCGGGTGGACTTCAGCCAGGCAGATTACCTTATTCAAGGTGAAGGAGAACAGTGCTTTGCCCGGCTTTGCGGCGATATTCTCCAGGGCAGGCGTCCTGGGCAGCGGCTTTGGGCTGCACCTCCGCCGGAGCTCGACAGCCTGGTGTTGCCCTACCACCTTTATACAGATACAGACATAGCCCATCGGCTTATCTATGTGGAGGCTTCCAGGGGCTGTCCCTTTACCTGCGAGTTTTGCCTTTCATCCCTGGATAAACGGGTACGCAGCTTTGCGCCAGACCATTTTCTCGCTGCCCTGGAAGAGCTGTGGCAACGGGGGGCGCGCACTTTTAAGTTTGTTGACCGTAGTTTCAATATCTCTGAGCGCAGCACCTTGGCCATTCTCGATTTTTTTCTGTCCAAAGAGCCGCCCTTCCATGCCCATTTCGAGGTGGTGCCTGATCATTTTTCTCCGGCAATCAAAGAGCGCCTGCGCCACTTTCCTCCGGCCACCCTGCAGTTGGAAATTGGGATTCAAACCTTGCAGCCAGAGGTGGCCGCAGCCATTGGCCGTAACCTGCACCTGGATAAAATTCGCGACAATCTGCACTTTCTTGCCACAGAGACCTGTGCACATTTACACCTTGATCTCATCATCGGTCTGCCCGGTGAAGCGCTTACCAGTTTTGCCGCTAATCTGAACCAGCTCATGGAGCTGTGCCAGGGCGAGATTCAGCTGGGTATTCTCAAAAAACTTTCTGGCACGGCCATCAACCGGCATGACGAACAGCACGGCATGCTCTACAGCATTGTTCCGCCCTACGAGTTACTGCAAAACAAGCTTATTTCCTTTGCCCGCATGCAGGAACTCAAGCGCATGGCCCGCTATTGGGATCTGGTGTACAACAGCGGCAATTTCCGTAGCACAGTATCGCTCCTCTGGCCAGACAACGATGTTTTCCACGGTTTTTTTGCCTTTTCCAACTGGCTGTTTGCCCAAACGCAGGCCACCTGGAAGATAGCCCTGCCCAGGCTGGCAGAGTTGCTCTACAGGTATCTGGTGCACGAGAAAGGCTATGCACCCGCAGATATTGCCAATCATCTGGCGCAGGATATACTCACGGTCAAGGGCAGAGTACTGCCGCCCGCTATCCGGGAGCAGGTTACGATTATGCCCGAACAGCAACACGATTTGTCTCGGTCACTGACCCGCCGCCAAGACAGGCACGGTCCGGGCAGATAACATAACCTGAAACATGGTCTGAATAGAGGTGGCGGATGGTGGCTAGTGAACACTGGCCCTGCTTGGGCAGCAATAAAGGAGCAGGGTGCAGTGCTGTCAATCGTTGCAGGGGTTGCCTGTAGCCAGATCTTCGCCCAGTTGCCGCGCATTTGCACAATCGCTGCTGAAATGCGCCTCCTGGTACGCTTTCTTTTCCTCGCCCGTGGCATTGGCCTCATACAGGCTGTAGTCGTTGTACTGGGTGGTGTTGTTCGCCAAAATCATCTTGCAGGAACCAAATTCCCGCGCCAGGGTCTCTCGCGTGCGACCAAAGCTGATGTCGTAGCCCATGCGGGTAAACAGTTCACTGGGCACATTCATGGTGTAGATAAGGCCCACGGGAATGCGCCGGGGGAAGTGGCTTTTGGTGTAGTCTGCATAGTTGAGATAGGGAAAGCAGAGGCGCTCGATCAGGGCGCGGCAGGCCGCACTTTCGCAGCCATAGTAGACAGGCGTGGCAATGATGAGGGCATCGATGTCGCGCACCTTTTCCAACACGGGCTGCAGATCATCCTTAACCGCACACACGATGGGCCGCTCCCTGTCCAGCCGTTTACAGGTAAAACAACTGATGCAGCCGGAAAACTGCATTGTGTACAGGTTGAACAACTCTACCTCGGCGCCCTTTGCGCGTGCGCCGCTGATGGCATGCGCAAGCATGGTGGCGGAATTGCCCTGCAAACGCGGACTGCCGTTAAATGCAAGAATCTTCATGTGTTTCTCCTGGATTGATTAGATAGTCGCCCTTGAAAAGCCATCAATCATTTGAAATGGCTAAATAAAATACTAAAACATAACACTATGAATTGCAGGATATTGCACTGTATCCCTTCAATTCCCGGTGATTTTTTCTGGAAAATATTTTTGGGCTGGAGCCATGAATTGTACCGGCTGGCAGCCCTGACCGACTGGGCACTGCTTGAGCAGGAGTTCGGCGCACTCTATTCCGAAAACGGCCGGCCCGGCCTCCCCATCCGCCTGATGGCAGGGTTTAGCTGCCTCACTCACGCCTTTAAAACCTCGGATGAAGAAACCGTGCGACGCTGGCTGGAAAACCCGTATCACCAGTATTTCTGTGGGGAAGAGTACTTTTGTCATGAGTTGCCCATTGATCCGTCTTTGCTTTGTCGCTTTCGCAAACGCATCGGTGAAAAAAGTTCTGAGTTGATTCTGCAAGTGACGGTGCAGGAAAAGGCGGTTGCCTATCCCACAGATGCCCGCCTATTCAACCGCAGTCGGCAACGATTGGTTCGTCCTGCCAGGAAACATGGTGTGCGGCTATGGCAGAGCTACAGTCGCCTTGGCCACCTGGCCTGATGTGGGTTGGCCGGTTTCTTTCACGCCCGCCAGGCGAAACGGACACAACGTGAGATCAAGCGTTTGAAGGTTTTAAGTGTGTCCCAGCTACTGCGCGCGCCAGCTCGGGACCTGACCGAACGCCTCGCGATAGTAGTCTACGAGTTCCAATTTGCTTGCGGCTTCGTCGTCAAGGAACACGGTTGCGTGTGGATGGAATTGCAAAACTGATGCCGGCCACCGCGAGGACACCGCCCCCTCAATCGTTCCCGCAATAGCGCGAGCCTTCGACGCTCCTGCTGCAATGAGGATAAGATGCTTTGCGCTCATCACTGTGCCCAGTCCCTGGGTGATGCAGTGGGTCGGAACGGCATTGACATCGCCGCCAAAGAAGCGGGCGTTGACAACTCTGGTAGATTTCATGAGCGGCTCAACACGGGTGCGCGAAACCAGAGAAGAACCAGGCTCATTGAAGCCGATATGACCATCAACCCCAATGCCGAGCAACTGCAAGTCCACCCCCCCGATCGCGGCAATCGCTTGGTCGTACTCGGCGGCAGCAGTAT
>JABMJC010000024.1 GCA_013201405.1 Desulfobulbaceae bacterium | reverse complement strand
CATGGTGGATGTGATTGAAGACGATCCCCGCTGGCTGTCGGTGTGCTTCTACCAGGATTTACTGACAGATCCCGAAGGTGCAGGCGACTCTGTGCCCGGCGGTTTGTTGGGCGAAGACGCCATTTGTTTTGACATGGAGACGGCCAGCACAGATCAGCTGAACTATATCTGCCAGCGCATGGACGAGGCCTGTCATCAGGCCATGCAGGAGTAAGGGCTGCCCAGGATGGCCCTGGCCCTGCCAGGGCCATCCTCTCATGTTGCCTTCCCTTCCCGGCATCTGCCGGGATTCTTTGTCAGGACTTTGCTGTTTTTATAAAGTTGTGCCTGCGGTTCATTGGGAATTGGCCCATGGTGTCAATACCCTGGCAATCAGGCATTTAGGCATGCGGCAGGGATTTGGCAAACAGGTTGAGTACCACAACGCCCGCCACGATGAGGCAAATGCCCACGATGGCCGGCAGGTTGAGCCTCTGGCCGTAGAGAAGCCAGCCGATCAGGGTAATGAACACAATGCCCACACCCGACCAGATGGCATAGGCAACCCCCACCGGGATGGTTTTGAGGCTGAGCGCAAGAAAATAAAAGGCCGCTACATAGCCCACCACCGCAAGGGCTGTGGGGCCCGGGCGGGAAAACCCTTCTGTTGCCTTCAGGGCCGATGTGCCGACAAGCTCGCAGGTAATGGCGAGGGTGAGAAAAATCCACGGCATGGGTCTACTCCACTTTCCACAACACAAGGTTGCATTCTCCAATCAAAAAAGCCTTCCATCTCACCTGTTTTCGGCAAAAAAGGCCGCCACCTCCCTGGCAAAGGCCTGCGGTTCCTCCCAGGCGGCAAAATGGCCACCAGCCGGCATTTCTGTCCACCGGGTGACATTGAAATCAAGCTCAACCAAGCGCCGTGACGGCAACGGAATCATTTCCACCGGATAGGCAGCAAAACCCGTGGGCAGGGCAATAGGTTCCTGGGCCAGCTCTTCCTGGGCAGAGCCGTAGTATAGCCAAATGGCGGAAATAACCGCATCGTTCACCAGGTAAATCATGATCTGCGAGAGCAGCTGATCCTTGCTGAAGCGACTTTCAAGCTTGCCGCCGGTATCGGCCCAAAGGTTGAATTTTTCCAGTGTCCACGCGGCAAAGGCCAGTGGATTGCTCGCCAGGGCCAGGCCAATGGTTTGCGGTTTTGTCTGGTGCTCGTGCATGTAGCCGCCGCCTTGCTGCATGGCCTTGGCCACCTGGTTTCTCCATTCTGCCAATTCCGGGTCGTCACTTTGCGAGCCCAGGTAAAAGAGCAGGTTAAAGTGGATGGCAGCCACCACATCGGCATGGTCTTGCGCAAGCGCCCGGGTGATACCTGAACCGAAATCCCCACCTTGGGCACCAAAGCGCTGGTAGCCCAGCACATCCACCATCAAGCGCCGCCACAGCTGTGCAACCTGGCGACGACCAATGGGCCGTGCCGGCCGGGAAGAAAAGCCAAAGCCGGGTATGGAGGGGATGACCAGGTCGTAACCAGCCTCGCTCAGTGGGGTAATGACTTCAAGGAACTCGTACACAGAGCCTGGCCAGCCATGGGTGAGCAGCAGGGGGAAAGTATTCTCGCCCTTGCCCCGCACATGGTAGAAGTGGATGTTCATGCCGTCTAGCTGCGCCATGAATTGGGGAAAACGGTTCAATGCCCGCTCTGTTTGGCGCCAATCGTACTGGGTGAGCCAGTAGTCTTTAAATTCGGCCAGATACGCGGCATCTGTGCCGTATAGCCAGTCGCGGTCATCATCCGGGGCATACCCAACGTTTGCTGCCTGTAGTTGCAGCCGGATATCATCTAATTTTTGTTGCTCAACGTTGACTGTAAATGCCTCTATTGTTGCCATGATGTTGTTCCTATTCTCGGGTGGAAATGGTGGCAGGTAACCAGGGTATAACCCTGTGCCAGCAGGCAGGGCTGCCTTGTGGTAAGCTTCCTGACAGGAGGCCGAAATATAGACAATCTGCTTGAGAACCCGCATGTAATAAGCATCAGCCAGACAGATTACAAGGCTGCGGCTTACCTGGTTACCTGTTTTACCTGTTGTTCTCTCGACCAATTGTCAGCCCAGGTGCTGGTGCCGATATTTTCCTGACCAAAGCATGTCAGGATCTGCACTGTACTCGGCCGGCCAGGGAAGCAGCAGCTTTCCTGTGTTGCACATGGTATCTTTGGGTTGAACTTACTCAAGGTTTACTTCGTCGTGCCTGTACAAAACAGGTTAGCCCAGACACTTCTGTCTTGCACATTCTGCTTACAGTTCCAGTATCCTTGCAGGAAGAAGACATCTTTCGGGTAAGCCCGATTCGTCAGGAGGTATATATGAAAACTCAAGTCAGAACCTATTGCGGTTTATGCCATCCCCGTTGTGGCCTGGTGTTCGATATCGAGAACGGCAAGGCTGTTGGCGTGCGTGGCGACAAAGATCATCCAGTCACCAAAGGTTTGGTTTGCGCCCGTTCGCGATTGATGCTCGAACACCTCTACCACCCCGATCGCATTAATTACCCGCTCAAACGCAAGGGTGCGCGGGGTAGCGGCCAGTGGGAACAAATCAGCTGGGAGCAGGCGCTGGACGAAGCCGCAGAAAAGCTGGACGCCCTGCGCAGCCGGTATGGGGCCGAAACCCTGGCCTTCACCCATGGCACCAGCCGCACCTACCATTGGGATGAACGGCGTTTCAACAATCTGTTTGGCACCCCCAATATTTGCGGGGCCAACAATATTTGCATGTGTCCGAGCCAGGCGGTGGAATACGCTACCTATGGCGGCTTCACCTGGGGCGACATGCGCCATGCCCAATGCGTGGTCATTTGGGGCTACGCACCCTCCAAGTCGAATTTTCCCGATTGGGCCGGGCTCAAGCAAGCCCAAAAAAACGGGGTCAAGATCATTGTGGTCGATCCCCGCCGCATTCCAGAAGCAGATATTGCTGATATATGGCTGCCCATCCGGCCGGGCACAGATGTGGCCCTGATGCTTGGCTGGCTGAAAATCATCATTGATGAAGGACTCTACGATACAGATTTTGTTGAACGCTGGACCGTGGGTTTTGCCGATTTGAAAAAGGTGGTGGCAGCGTATACACCTGAAAAGGTCGCAGCGATCACCTGGCTGGATACTGAACAAATTGTGGCCTCTGCGCGGCTTTATGCCAACACCAAACCAGCCACGCTCACCTGGGGTTTTGGTACGGACAAGCAGGGGATCAACGCTACCCAAACCGCGCGTGCACGAGCAATCCTCAGGGCTGTTACTGGTAATCTTGATATCCAGGGCGGCGAGCCCCTGGGCTGGGTCGAGCCGGTGGGCAAGATCATCTCCGAAGCCGAGCTGGAGAAAACCGAGGCCATCTCCGCTGAACAACGGGCCAAACAACTCGGTGCGGACCGCTACCCTTTCTTTGGCTATCCGGGCTGGGAGCGCAACCTGGAAAACAACCGCAAACTTCCGCCAGACTATATGCACCCCAGCATGGCAGGGATCTCTTGCATTGCGCATGCACACTCTGTGTTTGAAGCCATGCTCAGCGACAAGCCCTATCCGGTGCGGGCAGCCATTTCCCTGGCCAGCAACCCCCTGCTTTCTCTGCCCAACCCAAGGCGCACCTATGAGGCGCTCAAATCGCTGGATCTCTACATTGTCAATGAATACTATATGACCCCTTCGGCTGCGCTGGCCGATTATGTTTTTCCAAGTTGCAGCACAGTGGAAACCACCCAGCTGTGGCATTCTGCAGATTTTTGTGTGGCCTGTCCACGTGGGGTGGAGCCTTTGTTCGAGCGTCGCAACAGCTACGATTTCTGGCGCGGCCTGGGCATTCGCCTGGGGCAGGAAAAGGATTGGCCCTGGCAAACGGTCGAAGAGGTATGGGACCATTGCCTGGCCCCTGTAGGCCTCACCTTTGCCCAACTGGTGGAGCAAAACGGTATCTTCGGGAAACGCGAGTACCGTCGCTACGAGCAATATGGTTTTGGCACGCCTTCGGGCAAGGTAGAGTTGCGCTCGCGCATCTTCGAAGAGTTGGGTGCAGAACCGCTGCCCGTTTACCGGGAAATGCCCCACAGCCCGACGGGCAGCCCGGAGCTGTACAAACAGTATCCACTCATTTTGATCACTGGCAGCCGCTTTATGCCGATGTACCACTCTGAACAGCGCCAGCTGCCCTCGGCCAGGCGCCGGCATCCAGACCCCATCGTCACACTCCACCCCCAAACTGCACAGGAAATGGAGATGGTAGAGGGCGAATGGATTCGCATAGCCACCCCACAGGGCAGCATTTGCATGCGCCTGAAAACTTCAGACCGGCTAGATCCCCGCATGGTGGATATGGATCACGGGTGGTGGTTTCCGGAACGGCAGGAGGCCTTGCCCGAGCTTTTTGGCGTGTTTGAAGCCAACGCCAATGTCCTCTGCCCGGACAGTCCCGAATTTTGTAGCCCGGAAATCGGTAGCTGGCCACACAGCGCGCTCCTCTGTCGGGTGGAGAAAATAGCAACACAGGCGCAGCAATAGGGGGGAGACAGGCAGACAGCGCAGCTGTTGGGACAGGAAAAAAGCGGCTGTGACTAGGTAGAAAAAAGAGAAAGAGAGATAATGGATAAAGTATCCTGCTGCTGGTCAGTTACAACCCACCAGCGAGGTGGAAGCTCCTGCAGCAGGATTTCTCAGGAGGGGGGGAGGAGCTTACCCCGTATTAAGGCAGCGCACCGCTTTGACGCAGGAATTTGGCCAAGGCCTCGGCCAGGCGCTGGTAGCCAGCGGCATTGGGGTGCACCTGGTCAGACTTGAGCTCGCTCTTTTTCAGAATTTTTGTAATGATTGTGCCCTCAAGTGGCAGGGCAAACTCCTTGGCCAGCTCCTCGTACAAAGCTGGAGGCTCGAGTGCCAGGCCTGGCTCGGGTACGGCCACCAGGAGCACCGCAATATTTTGGCCCTGCGCCATTTGCACCATCTGGGCAAGGTTGGCCCGTAACAGCTGCTGATCCTGCCGTCGGAGCAGGTCGTTGCCTCCATGGCAGAGGATGAGCAAATCCGGCCGCACCTTTTCCAGCACACTGGGTAAACGCCCAAGCCCTTCCTTGCTCACCTCGCCGGGCACCCCGGCATTTACCACCTTTCTGCCAATCAATGCGGCGAGCACCTCAGGATAGCTTTGCTGCTCACCAGCACCTGTGCCAAAGGTAAGGCTGTCGCCAAAGGCAAGGATAACTGCATCCGTAGGCAGAGGTGGCAGCAGAGCCTGACGGGAACAGCCGAAGAGCACCATGAAGAGTACGCTTGCTGTACACAAGAGGCGCAGAGCACAAAGGAAAGATCGCAACACGGAATCTCCTTTATGCTGACTTGTTTTTGCCTATGCTGGTATCATGATCTTTGGTTCAGCTCCCGCTCAGTATAGTTCAGTTTTGATTGCGATATCTGTAGTCTCTGTTCTTGTGATCCATTAGCTGGGCCACCAGAGAGTTGCCATGCTTGTCGGTAAAGGCGGCATGGGCCTCGCTTTCGCACACCGGGCAGCTGTCATGGAAAAGCTCTACCCCCAGGCAGGGCAAAATACTGCTGCTTTCGGTTTGAATAAGCCGGTAGCCCTGGCAGTTGTTGCAATCTTTGAGTTTTTCTCGCTGCTTTTCGATGATATTATCAGTGTCGTAGTAAACTCGGCGTTCGCGTACGAAAAAATGCCCTTCTTTCTTGGCTGGTGGCATTTCCGGGTGGAAATAGGCATCGCGTACCTGGCCGCAAAGTTCATCAATATAGGCCAGGGTATCGGGTGTTTCCCTGAGCCGGCTTGGAGCATAGTCTGGCTCGCGCACCGCACTGTAGTCGCAGCCAGCCATGGCCAGGCAAATACCGAGGTTCACATAGGGCAGCGCACTTTTGATGGAATAGCCACCCTCAAGCACCGCGATATCTGGCTTGAGCAGCTCGTTTAAACGGGCATAGCCCTGGGCGGAAAAGTGCATGTTGGTGATGGGATCGGAGTAATGGTTGTCCTGCCCGGCCGAGTTGATGACCATTTCGGGCTTGAAGGCCTCTAAAATGGGTAACACGGCCTCTTCCACCACTTTTAGATAACCTGTGTCGGCTGTTTGAGGCGGCAGGGGGATATTGATGGTGCGGCCTGCTGCCTTAGGTCCACCATTTTCGTGGAGAAAGCCGGAGCCTGGATACAGGGTGCGGCCATCTTGATGCAGGGAAATGAAGAGCACATCCGGATCGTGCCAGTACACATCCTGGGTACCATCGCCATGGTGGCAATCTGTATCCACAATGGCGATGCGGCGAATACCGGAGTGCGCGCGTATCCACTCCACCATCACCGCTTCGATATTGATGTTGCAAAAACCCCGGTTACCGTGCACCACCTTCATGGCATGGTGGCCGGGTGGGCGCACCAAGGCAAAGGCGCGCTGGGTTTCGCCCTTCAGTACCAGCTGGGCCGCGCGGATGGCGCCTCCCGCAGAGATTCGGTGCGACTCGGTGCAGACCGCCTCGATGGTCGGAAAACAGAAATGGGCGCGCAGGATATCAGTGTCTTCGGCGCGCAGGGGGCGGTACTCGTTGATACCGTCGATGTCGAACAGGCCTTCTTCCCGGAACTGGTCCTGGGTATAGAGCAGGCGTTCCTCGCGCTCCGGATGGGTTGGTGAAATGGCCCAGTCATAGGCCGGAAAAAAGATAATGCCCAGCGAAGTAGGTGCTGTCAGCATGATTGCCTCCTGTTAGGCAAATGAATAGGCAAATTGAGCAGATTGGGTCAACAGGTACCAGGGGCCGGTGTCATGGCCCTGCCTGTTGTCGGCTGGTTTTTCAAGTCATTCTTACTTGGCATGAACGACTTCCACAGCAGAAGAAGGTTTAGTGCTGCCCAGTACAGCAGGCTTTACCTGCACGCTTACCCGGATATTCTTACCCATGGTATAGCCACGCTCCACCATATTGAAGGAGTCGGCCTGGGTAACTTGCATATCCGCATCGGCCAGTTTGATACCTGCCTCGGCCATATCGGTTTTGAGCAGGTCTTTAGCCTCGGTAACAGCGTCTTCCAGGGTAAAGTTACGGTCAATGCGTTTGGATACCTCCAGAGTGGGGGCATAGAGCCAGCCCCTGGAGGTGTCTGCATGCAGTACTAGGGCACTGGTACTCCGACACAGGGCCGCGCCAATGGCGTTGGTGACACTGGCAAGCTGTGGACAGAGCGTCTCCATGTCGGTTTTTTCTTGGAGCAGGGGCTGAAACACCTCAGCCGGGCCACCAATGAGCACCAGCTGCCTTGGCTCGATACGCCGCTCCTCCAGTATTTCGTGGATGGTGTACACTGGCTTGCTGTTGACCTCATCAATCAAGCCACGCAGTGCTGTTTCAATGGCCGTGGCCGCAGCGCTAAGGGCAGATTGTGCCAGCTCTTTGGCATCAATACCCTGCTGTGCCGCCAAGGTGGCCATACCTTTTTCAGAGAGCGCCACATCACCAAACTTTGCCCGCCCCAGTACATTGAAGGCATCCATCAGTGCAGGCGCATCACCCCCTGCAGCCATGCACGGCCCGAGGCGTTCTGGCCCGCAGTGCACACCGTCTGCCTCCACATGGATGTATGAATCACCGCCAATGCCAATGGATGCGACCCGCAGGGCCCGCACCAGGGTGGGACGGCCGGCAATGGCGATGCCCTCCCGCTCCAGAAGAGGCTGACCACCGGCAAAAAGGGCAATATCCGTGGTGGTGCCGCCAATATCTAAAAGCACCACATCCTCCTGCAGCGGCATGGTGGCGAGAACACCCATCACCGAAGCGGCCGGACCAGACAAAATCGACTGCACCGGTGCTTCCAGTGCCCTGGCCAGGGGCAGAGTACCGCCATCGGCCTTGAGGATGTTCATCTCTGCATGCTGCAAACCAAAGGCATGTAAACTGTCTTTAAGGGCTGCGGCAAAGGAACGGGCAATATCCCACACAGCAGCATTGAAGTAGGTGGAATTGATGCGCCGGCCCAAATTAAGTCGGCCGGAAAGCTGGTGGCCGCAACATAAAACCTGTGCTGTTGGGCGGGCAGGCTCGGCCATCTGCAGTTCGTGCTCTGGGTTGCGCGGAGAAAATTTGCCGATAACCGCAAAATGATTGATGCCATCTGCCTGGCAAGTGGCAAGTGCAGCATCCAGCGCATCCATATCAATGGGGCTGGTTTCCTCTCCCACATGGCTCAGGCTGCCGGGGATATGGTGAAACTGACTACCGATGCGGTAATTCTCCACGGCGATACCAGGGCCGCCGCTCACCAGTACACCCACTGGCGCAACCAGGCCGGTGATGATGGCATTGGTGGTCAGGGTGCTACTGAGATTGATGCACTGCACCCAGTTAGCATTTTGGCCTGCAAGCAGGTGCGTTAACAGTAGATTGATGGACGCGAGCAGGTCGTCGTGACGGGTGCGAGCTTTGGCTGCCGCTACCAGGCGGGTGCCGTCGATAAGTACGCCGTCGCTGTGGGTACCGCCAATATCAATACCTATGCGCATACCGTGTTTGGAATTTTGCGTGGATTGCATGTCGCTCTCCCTGGCTGAAGTCTGTTCAGAATAGATTATCCCCGCACTATACCACAAAGCAAACACAGGCAAAGGAGACTTTCTCAGTAGATGCCTCCTAAATGGGCCTAAAAACAACGCGCAACAATGCATGCCAGCTGTGTCTGGGGCTTATCTGGAGCAGGGAAGAGACAAGAGAATACAGTGTATTATGACAGGTATGCCGATAGTCTAAGCTGCCGGTATTCATCCCGCCCTGCGGTCTGCAGGCAGGAAGCCCATGTGTTATTTTGTTTTTGCAGTAGCGAGGTGCAGGAGAAAGGGATATGAAGCAGATGCGTACAGGATTGCCCACTTAGTCGTCCATGAAAATATTCAACCTATTGAAATTATAATGTAAAATGGTTAGAATTTAGCGCTATAAATTGCAGGATGCTGCACAGCACCCCTTCAATTTCTGGCGACTTTCATGCAGCCTAAGAAGCCGATCGCTACGCCCCAGTTGGAGATGTTCTGCAACCGTCTGGAAAATATTCTTGGCCCGGACCCATGAATTGTACCAGCTGGCTACCAAGGCCATAAACTAAAAATGCCGCAAATGCAGATCAGCGGCAGTAAGCAGGGCCTGATGCTGCAGATGAAATAAGAGCTGAAACAGCCATAACGCGATCGAATCGGTATCGGCCACATGAAGACAGACGGCAAACTGGGCCGCAACCACCTTCACCTTTCAGGCAAACTTGGGCGACAAGATCCATGCACTGTTGTGCGGAGCCGGGCACAATATCCGGCTTATCCTTGGAAAATTGAGGGAGCTGTTGCTCTTTTTGTGTGCCAGTATGCTTGTCTTGCAGGTATCCTGTGCGCCTGTCTACTATGACGGGCCTGTCAGTGACCATTTCGACGGTCAGCGTTTCTACAACCCCACCCAGCAAAGCAGTAAAGGCTTTGGAGACGCCCTTCGTTGGATGCTCCAGAGGAAGCGCCCTGCCTGGCCACAGTTTCAGGAACTGGCCAGCACAGACCAACCGCCCCAGCGGGTGGAGGGCAGGGAGTTGCGGCTCTCATATGTGGGTCATGTGTCGGTACTGCTCCAAACCCGTGGACTCAATATCCTTTTGGATCCGGTTTGGTCGGACAGGGCCAGTCCTGTATCCTGGGCCGGGCCCAAACGTGTGCATCCGCCGGGTATCCGCTTTAAGGATTTGCCTCCAATCGATGTGGTGCTCATCAGTCATAACCACTATGATCATATGGATCTGGCCTTTTTGCAGAAGCTGTGGCAGCGTGACAAACCACGCATTATTGCTCCGTTGGGCAACGATGCCATAATTCGCAAAAAATGGCCCCAGGTACAGGTGGAGGTATATGACTGGTGGGCGCAGACCCAACTCAATGCGGCCGTTACTGTGCACCTGGTTCCGGCTTTGCACTGGTCGGCGCGCACGTTATGGGATCGCAAGCGGGCTCTCTGGGCTTCCTTTGTGCTGGAAATTCCGGACGGCAACCTCTATCTGGTGGGAGATACAGGCTACGGCGATGGTGACATCTTCCGGCAGGCCGCTGTCAAATTCGATAGCTTCCGCCTTGCTCTTCTGCCCATTGGTGCCTATGAGCCGCGCTGGTTTATGCGCGAGTACCATATGAATCCGCAGGAAGCAGTCCAAGCCCATCAGTTGCTCAAGGCAGTGCATTCGGTACCTGTACACTACGGTACCTTTCAACTGGCAGACGACACCTACGACGGACCTCTGCAGGATCTGCGTGCCGCATTGGCTGAGGCGCAGCTCCCCCCTGGCCAGTTCCGTATCCTCCAGCCTGGTGGGTATTGGTGGGTGCCTTGATGGCCTGCATGTACGCCACAGACCACCGCACCAGTTGGCGCGCAGCCAGGCAGTGGGCCAGTGAACCGTGTGAGACAGCATCTGCTGCTGTAAGGAGTGGGCGGAGTTTTTATTTTGTGGGTGGCAGGGAAAATATCTTGTTTTTTTCTTTATTTTTTTATAAACATATCGAAACTTCCTGCATTCCCTGCGCACTGTGCGCTTGAGTCACCACCCTCTGGGTCAGGAGAGTACGGTATGAAAAAGATATGTAAACAAACCCTGGCAGCCTTGTGCCTGCTCGGCCCATTCCTGTTGGGCACCGGGCAGGCCGAAGAACAAAAACCCAGAACCATTGCTGAACTTGTCGCCAAGTATGATTCGTCTTCCTGTGTAGACTGTCATATGAACGAGTATGAGCAGTGGCACAAGTCCCTGCATGCGCGCTCCATTTTTGGTCCACTTGAGGTGGGACGCACGGCCGCCACCTTTATCACCACCATAGAAAACGGTTTGAAGGAATGGCCCTATTCCGGGGTGAACGATCCAGAGGATGTTGGGGTCAAGCATCTGATGGTCTGCGCAAAATGCCACCTGCCGCAGTTGCAGGATGCAGAAGACAGCGTTGCCAAGGAAATCGTGCAGAATCTCTATGCCTTTGCCGAAGACCCGTATGATGAAGAGATCAGGGACACTCTGCTCTCCCTGAACATCAACTGCCTGGTCTGCCATAACCGCAACGCCATCACCCATAAATGGACAGATGGCTATCCAGACCCCAAGACCGTATACGGTTCCAAGAGTGGGGCGCACGAGGATCCACTGTACCCCACCATGCAAGAGAGCAAAATCATGGGGGAATCCATCCTCTGCGGGCAATGCCATGGTCTGGGCCCCAACTTTGAGCTCGACAACCCCACCCAATGCGCCACCCTGTACGGTTCGCACCTGTTCGCTTACATCCCCGACGGAGGAACACAGACCTGTCAGGAATGCCATATGCGTCGAAGCGGGCTGGGTCATGATATGCAGGCATACCGTTCACCAGAAATGGTGAAGATGGCACTGGATATCGACGTGGAGGCTAATGCCTTCCAGTGGCGGGATGTCAATACCATGACCCCGGTGGCCAATGTGCTGGTGGAAATCACCAACAAGGCCGGTCATGCTATACCAGACGGGTGACCGACGCCAAACCGGGTGGCACTGTATGTGACCGCGAAAACATTGGATGGCCAAGTCTTCTACACCAACGAAAAAATCTACATGCCCATTCCGCAGCAGTTGGGCCGGGGACAGAAAATGGGCCGGGGGCCCTATGAGAAAAGCGGGCTGATCCACGATTCTGCCCTGCCGCCCCGCAAAACAACCAAGGAATCCTTCATGATTCCGGTGTACACGGAGAGCGAGGAGCATGGCAAAACCATCCGCACCCAGATTGCCCAAGACTTCACCGTTAATGTGGAAATCTGGTATCTTCCCTATGGGAAGAAGGATGATCCAGGCAATGCCCAGAAGTGGTTTGCCGTTACCAAAAACATGCACCTTCCTGCAGACCAAAAGTAAGTCTGCCGTTTGTGTGCTTGCAACGACGGCTTTTGGGCGGAAGCCTTATCCGCCCGAATAAAAAACACTGGCTCTTGCGAACAACCCGTTTTGCAAACAGATGTACCCACACAACAAAGCCCTGCTGGTTACCAACCAGCAGGGCTTTGTTCTTACCAGAAAAATAGATGTAGCTTACATGAGATCTTTGAAGAAATCATTGCCCTTGTCGTCAATGAGAATAAAGGCGGGGAAATCTTCCACTTCGATCTTCCAGACCGCTTCCATTCCCAGTTCAGGATAGTCCAGACATTCCACCTTCTTGATGTTTTCCTCGGCCAGGCGTGCTGCCGGTCCGCCAATGGAGCCCAGGTAGAAGCCGCCGTATTTTTTACAGGCATCGGTCACCTGCTGGGAACGGTTCCCCTTGGCGATCATCACCATGGAACCACCAAGGCTCTGCAGGAGATCCACGTAGGAATCCATACGACCGGCCGTGGTGGGGCCAAAGGAGCCGGAGGGTTTGCCCTTGGGTGTTTTGGCCGGACCGGCATAGTAGACGGGATGATTTTTCAGGTAGTCGGGCAAGGGCTTGCCGGCATCCAGGAGTTCCTTCCATTTGGCATGGGCAATATCGCGGCCGACAATAATGGTGCCGGTAAGCGATAGGGCCGTGGCAACCGGGTATTTGCTCAGCTCTGCCCGAATGTTGCCCATGGGCTGGTTCAAATCGATGCTGACCACGTTGGGATTGACCTGCTTGCGGTAGCTATCGGGAATGAGCCTGCCGGGCTGGCTGTCCATCTGCTCAAGCCAGATACCTTCCCTGTTGATTTTGGCCTTGATATTTCGGTCTGCCGAACAGGAGACACCCATGCCCACCGGGCAAGAGGCCCCGTGGCGCGACATGCGGATCACCCGGATATCGTGGGCAAAGGCCACGCCGCCAAATTGTGCGCCCAAACCAAGCTTGCGGGCCTCTTCCAGCAGTTCCTTTTCCAACTCCACATCACGGAAAGAGCGACCGTGCTCGTTGCCGGTGGTGGGCAGGCTATCCAGATATTTGGCACTGGCCAGCTTCACGGTCTTCAGGTTGGTTTCTGCGCTGGTGCCACCGATGACAAAGGCGATGTGGTAGGGCGGGCAGGCAGCGGTGCCGAGGCTGCGCATTTTGTCCACCAGAAATTTTTTTAAGGTGTCGGGATTCAGGAGCGCCTTGGTTTCCTGGTAGAGATAGGTCTTGTTGGCGCTGCCGCCGCCCTTGGCGATAAAGAGGAATTTGTATTCATCGCCCGGAGTGGCGTAGATGTCGATCTGCGCGGGCAGGTTACACTTGGTGTTGACCTCCTCGTACATGGTTAGAGGAGCGTTTTGCGAATAGCGCAGGTTCTCTTCGGTGTAGGTGGTAAAAATGCCTGCCGAGAGCTGCTCGGCATCATCGACGCCTGTCCACACCTTTTGTCCCTTTTTGCCGACCACACAGGCCGTGCCAGTATCCTGGCAAAAGGGCAGGACAAAATCTGCAGAAACCTCTGCGTTGCGCAGCATGGCAAAGGCCACCAGCTTGTCGTTGTCAGAGGCCTGCGGATCGTTGAAAATCTTGGCCACCTGCTCGTTATGTTCGGGTCTGAGCAGGAAAGACACTTCACGCATGGCCTCCTTGGCCAGTACCTCGAGGGCCTCGGGAGCAACCTTGAGTACCTCTTCGCCGTTGAACGCTTGCACACTCACATACTTTTCAGAGCCTTCCAGTCGGCGGTAGCTGGTGGTGTCCTGGCCAAGGGGAAGGGGATCTTGATAGACAAAATTACTCATGGAATCGCTCCTTTGGTTTGAGAAAAGAAAGGGAACCGGCTGCCGCACCCCAGGCAGACCATGCTCCACGGATCTGTTCAACGAGTCAGCGGAAAATATGATGATTGAACACCTACTTTTACCCTGACGCATCAAGAAAAACAAGCACAGACAATGCGTTGAGTATCAAACCAGCTCTGCCATCACCTGATTGGCCAGGGGCAGGCCCTGTTCGGTTAGGGCCAGGCGTTCTCCCTGCCAGCAGAGCAGGCCTTGACTCAGCAGCCTGTCCAGCACAGTGCCATAGTAGGAAAAAAGATCCAGCTGATAACGGGCAGAAAGCGCTCCTGCGGAGACTCCCTTGAGCATGCGCAGCCCCATGACCACACTCTCCCTGAAGGATTGTTCCACATCCAGCTGCTCTTCTGCAAGCCATGGTGTGGTCTGCGTACAGGCAAGGCGCTGGTAGCGGGCCAGCCCCGGCGGGATGCGGTAGCGGCGACCTTGAAGAGCGGATACCGCACCTGGGCCCAGGCCTAAATAGGAACCATTTTGCCAGTAATTGATATTGTGGCGGCATATATGGCCAGGGCGGGCATAGTTGGAGATTTCGTAGCGGACAAGGGAGCTGTCTGCGATCAATTGGGCGGTGCTGTCCATCATCGCCAGCACCTCGTCCTCGTGGGGCAGGGTAAGGGCTGCGCAGGCCAGGTCCTGGTACAGGGGGCTTGGCTCTTCTGGGGTCAATTCATAGAGTGAGAGGTGTTCTGGTGCAAGGGAAAGGGCCTGTTCCAGGCTCAGCCGCCAGTTGGCTAACCTTTGTCCTGGCAGACCATACATGAGGTCCAGGCTGATATTGTTAAAGCCTGCCCGGCGAGCTTCGAGAACAGCAGTAACTGCGTCCTGGGCGCTATGTACACGGCCCAGTTGCTTGAGCTCTTGATCAAGGAAGGATTGTACCCCTAGAGACAGTCGATTGCAGCCCGCCTGTTGCAGGGTGCACAGGGAAAAAGCATCGATCGTGCCGGGGTTGACCTCGATGCTGATTTCCGCAACAGCTGCACAGTGCAGGGTACTGCGGCAGGTGTGCAGGATCTGGCTGATATAGGTTGGTGGCAGCAACGAGGGCGTACCACCGCCAAAGAAGATGGTGTCAAACTGAAGGGCTTGCACCAGGGGTTCCTGGGCCAGCAGGTGTAGATGTGCACAGACGGCCTGCAGAAAACGGTCGAAATCTCCGCGCTGCGGTGGAAAAGAGTAAAAGCTGCAATAGGGGCATTTCTGACGGCAAAAGGGCACATGTATATACAACCCTGCCCTGCTTTTTGGCGTAGACTCCCGAGACGAATGCGGGATGTGTTCAACCAAGGGAACCAAGGATGTTGCTGCACTGGGAACGGATGGCAGCCATCAATCCTTCCTCGGCAAAACTAAAAACCTTGTCGCCTGCACCGACAATAAGGTGATCCAGCAGCGTGATCTGAAGAAAGGAGCCCAGCAGGTAGAGCGTTTTGGTCAGGTTTGTATCCTGCGTCGAAGGAGTCAGGGAACCGGATGGATGGTTGTGGGCCAGCACCAGGGCGCTTGCATTAACGCGCAGGGCCGCCTTGATCAGCTCGCGCGGGTAGATGGTGTTGACATTGACCGTTCCCTCGGCCACCACTTCGCTGGTAATGATGGCATGGCTCGCATCGAGGAAGATAACAGTCAGCACTTCGTGCGGCAGGCCGCGCATACTGTGGATGAGATAATCCGCCACCTCGCGTGCGGAGCGCAGGTAGTGCTTGCCAGTGATACGCTGCTTGAGATAGCGTCTGGCTACCCCTTGGACAAAGTGCAGGGCGAAAATATTTTTTGGGCCGATTCCCTTGATCTGTTGAAGTTCCTGCTGGGAGGCATCCAATACGGCAGGCAGGGTGTGGAAGTGGGCCAGGGCGGCGCGGGCCGCATCCTTGCAGTCGGAGCGGGGTGTGCCAAAGGTGAGGAGCAACTCAATCACCTCGCTGTCGGTAAAGGCTTCGATACCGAGCTGCAAAAATTTGTCGCGCAACCGTTGCCGATGTCCCTCGCCCTTGTGCCGCGGGCTGTTCTCCTGCTTCATACCATCCGTTGCTTTGGTATTCAGGCCAGCTCCTGTTTGAACAGGCTATTGGCCAATTGTGGATTGGCCGTGCCCCTGGTTTTTTTCATGAGTTGGCCGACAAAAAAGCCCAGCACCTTGTCCTTGCCATCCCGGAACTGCTGCGCCTGTTCTGGATGGGCGGCAACAATCTCCCGTACCAGGGCGAGAAGCTCGTCTTCATCGCTCATCTGTACCAACCCTTTCTGCTGCACAATCTTTTCCGGATCACCACCGCCGGCGAGCATGTCGGCAAAAACACTTTTGGCTATTTTGCCGGAGATGGCGCCGCTTTCAATCATGGCCACCAGGGTACCCAAGTCGTGTGGCTGAATGGGACATTGGTGCATCTCTTCGGCAGCAAAGGCGCGCAGGAGTTCGGTACCGATGAAGTTGGCCAGTTTTTTGGGCTGTGCGCACACCTGGTTGGCTGCTTCAAAAAAATCGGCCAGATCCCTTGAGCTGGTGAGCAGTTCCGCATCATAGTCGTTTAGTTCATATTCTTGCATGAAACGGGCTTTGCGTGCATCGGGCAGCTCGGGAAGATTTTCGCGCAACTGCGCAATCATTGCTTCCTCTACCCGAATGGGTACCAGGTCGGGGTCAGGAAAGTAGCGGTAGTCGTGCGCCTCCTCTTTGCCGCGCATGCTTTCGGTGCGGTTCGTATCCGGGTTCCACAGGAGGGTTTCCTGGCTGATGCTGCCGCCATCCAAAAGAATGTCGCGCTGACGCCGTTCTTCAAACTCCAGGGCCAGCTGCACATTGCGAAACGAGTTCATGTTTTTGAGCTCTGTGCGGGTGCCGAATGCCTTTTGTCCCCGCGGCCTGAGCGAGATGTTGGCATCGCAGCGGAAACTGCCCTCCTGCATGTTGCCATCACAGATGTCCAGGTAACGGACCATGGCGTGTAGTTTTTTCAGGTAGGCGACCGCCTCCTCTGGGGAGCGCAGATCCGGCTCGCTGACAATTTCCAGAAGCGGCATGCCGGCCCGGTTCAGGTCAACATAGCTGAGCGCCTCGTGCTCGTCATGCACCAGTTTGCCCGCATCTTCTTCCATATGAATGCGGGTGATGCCAATGGTCTTGCTGCTGCCATCCACCTCGATTTCCAAGGTGCCGTGCTCGGCAATGGGCAGTTCAAACTGCGAAATCTGGTAGCCCTTGGGCAGGTCGGGGTAGAAGTAATTCTTGCGGGCAAACAGGTTTTCCCGATTAACGGTGGAATTGGTGGCCAGGGCCAGTTTGACTGCTGATTCCACCACCGTGCGGTTCAATACCGGCAAGGAGCCGGGCATGGCCAGGCAAACGGGGCAGGTGTGGGTGTTGGGCGGTGCTCCGAAGGCGGTGGAACAGCCACAAAAAATTTTGCTGTTGGTTTTCATTTGGGCATGCACTTCCAGCCCGATCACGGTCTCAAATTCCATGTGCTCAACCACAAAATGTTAAGGGATAAGATGTTGGGAGCCTTCTGCAATCCAGGTGCGTATGCCGGCCAATTCCTGTGGCCACTGTTGTGATGCGCGGATATCAATAAAAAGGGCAAAAAGATCGACCACCAGGGAACAGAGCAACTCAAAAAGGGCGATACGTTCCAAAAGGCGGGCCTCCAGGTGCTCGGGTCCCTCACCCTCATCTGCCCTGTCAACTGTTTTGGGCAGGCGGATATTGCGGAACTCAAACACTGCCGCTGTCAGGGTGACGCCGAATTCCTGGTCGCCCCAGCCCAGGCGCAGCCGTGCCTGTTCCGGCTTTTTCGCCAGGGAAAGGCCGGCCCTGGCCTCTTTGAGTTCGGTTTGCAGACCACGGCAAATCACCTTTTCCCGTTCTTCGCCCTCGCCATACTCAAGTAGCATATGTTTTTCGAAAACCACGAGTACATCACCACGGCCCGGCAAATAAATGCTGCCGCCGTGCTCCTCGGACTTGTACCAGAGCCAGGTGAGGAATTCCTGACCAAGAAAGCGTTTTTCCGTTATCAGATCGACCAAATCCATAGTGCTGTGCTACCTGTCTCTTTATTTGTCACTGCGGGTATGTGGGGGTTTGTACTGTTCGGGCCACGAGATGCCTTGATGGAGGCGCTTCTTGCTTTTGCCTGCGGTAAAATGGGCAAAATCACGGCATTCAAACCCAGAAAATCCGCCCAGTTCATGCTGTTGCTCTGTGGAACTGCACAGTTTTTGAACTGCCGGAAGGCTATCAGCTGCTACAGGAGAACAGCCGCTTGCAGGCTGTCGAAGTTGCGCTGGGCTTCGCCTGTGGCCACCCGCTGGCCGACAAGCCACGGAATTTGCAGAATCAGGGCTAACCCAAAGGTTTCCTTGAAGAGATCCTCCAGCAGAGCGACAGCTTTTTTACTGGTGCTGAAAAACAGTACAACCCCATCGGCAAGGTTCCAGCACAGATCATAAGTAGCTGGTATGGGCGGAGATTTGCGCAGCAGCTCGGCGTGAAGGCGTTCGCGGATTTCTGTGCGCGCCGACCGAGCCAGGCGCGGAATCTGCTGTTCCCGTTTGATGCGTTCCTCTTCCTTTTGGCAGAATTTTTTCAACACTGCCGGGGATACCCGGCGTTCATCCACGCGCAGGGTCAAAACTACATAATCACCTGCAGCATATGAGGCATAGGCAAAGCTGGAGTCAAACATGTTAGCCACCGACACCCAGCCCACCGAATATTCGTCCAGGGTGTCGTCGATGTCGCGGAAGCTGTGGCGTTTGATCTGTTCGGCGATGAAATCCCAGGGGGAGGAAGGCAAGTCGCCTTCCACGGCAAAGCGGGTCAGCGAGGCAGCACCGGTCAATAATCCCATAATGTGTTGGCAATCAAGAGCTATACAAAAAACAAGGAAATGTGACTGAATAGACAGAAAGACTAACCTCTGACCGCCCAGCCACTAAAGAACATTTGAACATTTGGTTGGCATTGTGCCGCAAATACAGATTATTTGCCAGAAAAATCCTGTTGTGCCCACCTTAGCACTTCAGGCCCAGGCACACGTGGGTACGGGGCTTGGGTGCATCTTTCATAGTTGGATGTGCCCTTTTTCATGGCCGAGCAGGTCCAGTAGTCCTTCCAGCAGTACAAAGCGGCCAAGCAGATGGACGGTGCAGGGCAGACAGGCAACAAAGAGCGGATTGTCACACAGACCGCCGGACAGGTACACTTCTTCCGGGGCGCCGGCAAAACGGTGGGCATTAAGCGCAATGCCGCGCACAAAGCGGGCAACAGCCTCCTCTTCGGAACTGCCCTGCACCACGGCGTCGAAGATGTGGCTCATGCCCAGTACGCCGCAGGTGATGGAAAAACCGCTTTGGGGAACCGCCATGGCTGCATAGTCCAACTGGTAGTAGGTGGCCAGCAGTTCGATGGTGAAGCCCATGGAAGCACCGCACTCTGCATTCCAGCCCATATCCACCACCTTGCCTTGGGCAAAGCGGACAAACTTGAGGTCGCGGCTGCCGCAGTCTAACAGCACAAAGCTGTCGGCACTGATCAGCCGACGTCCCCCCCTGGCCAGGGCGCTAAGTTCGTTAACCGCGCGTTTGCTGCGGCGGGCAGCATTGTGGCCAGTGGCCAAATCGGCTTGAAAGCCAGGTTCCAGCGCACGGCTGGCAACAATACGGGCCCGGGTGTCGCGCTGCGTGTCGAACAGCTTGCAGTAGGTGGTGCCGAAATCCGCCAGAAGCATCAGAGCAGTGCCCCTGCGGGGCTGGGCACGCCAGAAAGTTCAAGAAACGCCTCAATTTTTGCCCGGGCCGAATTGCTGGGGCTGACATCGCAGTCTATCACCAGGGCCTGGGGATGCCTGCGGCCAAGATGATGGGCCAGGGCAGATTTGGCGCAGAATGTCTGGGTGAAAAAAACAGTGGGCAGAGACGGATCGAACTGGCGTTCCAACCCGAGGTCTGCCGGGGTTTTGTTCTCCATGCAGCGGGCCCAGCCAAAGACATGGGTTTGCTCGGGAAAGAGGCGCAGCAGGGCAAAATCCCTTGGTGGCACTCCCCAAAAGCCGCAGAGCGGCGTGCAGGGCTCGCGTGGCTGGTGGGGAGTGGCTTTTTGTACACTTTTACTGATCAGGGTAAATTTTTCCACCATGGGCATGGCGCTGGTGCAAAGGGGAAAGCCATAGGGGATGCGGTCTTGGTTGTGGGTGCGGTGGATGGGAATGGCGAGCATGTCATCCAGCACTTCAGCGATATTGAGGGCTGCATCGCATTTGCCAGGCCCCACATCAATGAAGATGCGGTCCAGTTTAAGCAGCATGGCGTTAAGTACCACGGTTCGCAAAATGGCGCAGTAGACACGCGGCACCCAGGCTGCGCTTTGCTCAATGGGGGCGCGGATCTGCGGTTGTGGTTCATCTAAATCAAAGATACGGGCGCCCTCACGGTTGAGAGCGGCAATCACCTCCAGCGGAGGAACGCCCACAATGCCCACCTGTTCTGCCATCAGATATCCTCACGTACCAAAAGAATTAAGCCAGCGGTACCAATCACAAGATGTACGCAGATGGCAGCGGCAAGGGGATTCATGTAGCTGGCCTTGGCAAGCGACTGCAGGATTGCCCAGGTACCCCAACAGAGAAAGGCCATGCCGCAGCTCACCGGGATGGCCAGGGACAAATCTCTCCCCCATTTCCGGTATACAAGCAGCAAAAGCGGCAGGCCCAGAAGCAGCAGGGGCAGACCCAAGGTGGTGTAGGAGATACGACCGAAAAATTCGGCCCAGGCCCTGTTGGATTCCTCCTTTGAATTCGTGTTTTTTGTTTCTTGGTACAATTCCAGCAAAGATAGCTCCATACTGCGATAGGCAGGAACAAAAAAACTGTCTGGCGATTCGGGAAAGTCCCTCCATTTAAACCGGAAAATTTCGGTGTTGTATTGTACCGTTCCGGTTTTGTGCTGTTCTTGTCCCTGCATCAGATTCCACCTGTTATCCCAACCCGCTCCCCGGGCAGCAAGGATGGAGTCCAGCTCGTAGTCCTCATTCCAGGTGCTGTAGGAAAAGAAGTAGAAAATATTTTTACGGGGATCTGGTCGAATAAAGGAGTAAAACCCATCTTTACCGCGGTAGTAGTAGCGGCCGTTACGGTAGATGCCCAAAGAAACCCGGCCCTGCACCTCCTTGTTCCAAATTTCATTGGTGACCGAGACGGTTCTGGGCAAAACCCACTGGGACAGTGCCAGAAAAAAGAGGACACAGGCCATGCCCGCGGCAATGATGGGAGCGGTAATTTTTCGCAAGGGAATGCCGCAAGACTTGAGCGCAATCAGCTCATTGCTGTGGTTGAGCACACCCAGGGTGATCACCCCGGCAAGCAGCACACACACCGGGCTCATCTGCTCAACAATAAAGGGGATGTTGAGGATGAAAAATTTGAGGATCAAGCCTGCGGATTTGCCCTTTTCAAGAAAGTTGTCAATTTTCTCGAAAAAATCGATGAGCAGGTACAGGGAAATGAGCGCGGCAAACAACATGCCCAGATTGCGCAGAAAATTCCAAAGGATATAGCGAGTGAGCAGCACGATGGATAGCAATGAAAGGAGATGGAGAATGGGGAGCCTGGCCCTGTAGAAAAAAGCAAGGTGCGACGCTGTCGGCACGGATTTTTCTTGCTTGTGTAGCCCCGGCCGTCTTTACAGTTTGGCGACAATGCAAGCCATTGATTAGAGAATTGCCCCTGATGTAAGCCACCGCCCCTTGGAGAGAGGCTTGCTCAACCTGTCTTTTTTATGGTAGGTTGTAACCAGGCCTTGCAGCAGGAGGAAGCCTCGTTCGTTTCGGGCATGCCGACGGTCAAGCGCTTCCTGCCTCAACATTTCCATACTACTTCTTTTTTATGGCTTCTACCACACCGAAACGGCTGGAAAAGATAGCGCAGGACAACATCACCTGCAGTCCCAGCAAAAATTCCGCGTTGGCACGGCTGCACGGTTTTTGGGCCCATTTTGAGCGCACCGACAATGTACTCATTGTTATCAATGCTGATCCAGACGCTCTGGCTTCGGCCATGGCCATAAAAAGACTGTTGAGTTACCGGGTACAAAGCGTGACCATCGGCTATCCCAATGAAATTCGCCGGCTCAATAACATCACCATGGTGGAGCGCTTGAAAATACCCATTGAGCGTCTGCACACCCTGGCCGGCAAGGAGTTCAGCAAGCGCATCCTGGTTGACTCACAACCCACCCACCTGCCTGTCTTCGAGAAGATGACCTTTACTGCGGTCATCGATCATCATCCGATAACCACTGGATGGAACGCTGATTTCATCGATATCCGCCCGGGCTACGGTGCAGTCTCCTCCATTATGGTGGAATATTTGCGCGCAGCCAATATAAAACCTTCTGTGTCCCTGGCCACGGCGCTCTATTATGGAATCAAGGTGGATACCCAGAATTTCCAGCGGCAGACCGTACAGCCTGCAGATGGCACCAGTTTTCGCTACCTGTTCAATATTGCCAACCTGAACCTGGTGCGCAAGTTTGAACTTTCTGCCTTGCGTCGCTCGGAACTGCGCTATTTTCGTACAGCACTGGCCGAGATAAAAAGCAGCAAAGGCAAGGCGTTCGCCCATTTGGGCAGGGTGGGGACTCCAGATATTATTGTAATTATAGCAGATTTTTTCAACCATGTTGAGGGGTTCGACTGGGTCATCATTTCCGGTCAACATGGCGAGAAACTGGTGGTGGTTTTCCGTTGTGACGGCTACCGGAAAAATGCCGGTAAGCTGGCCAAGAAGATGTTTAGCCAGTATGGGTCGGCCGGCGGTCATCGGGAGGCGGCCCGGGCCGAGATGCCCATAAAAAGCCTGCCGATCAAGGAAGGGGCCGAATTTACCACCCAAACCCTTATGCGGCTGGCTGCCCGCCACGAAAAAAAATAAGCGGGCGGTTTTGTGGAGATGCATCAACATCCCAACAAATGGCTTTTTTTAGCCCTTGCAGCGCAGGCCGTGTACAGATAATAATGTAAGTAACTTTTCGCAAGCCGTGCTGTTTTGGTGTACACGTTCCAAAAACAGCAGTGCTTTCATACTATCAGTTATCAGTGAGGCTATTCCGTATGATTCGACCTTCTATTTTGGCGATGGTACTGGCCGGAGGCCGTGTCGATGAACTCGGCGTATTGACTCACTACCGGCCCAAATCGGCTGTTCCTTTTGGCGGTTATGCCAGGGTTATCGATTTTGCCCTTTCCAACCTGCTCCATTCGGGCATTGAGCGGGTGGCTATCCTCAGCCAGTACCGTTCCTACTCCCTGATCAACCACATCGGCACCGGCGCTGCCTGGGACATGGTGGGCCGTTCCAGGGGAATTTCCATTCTGCCACCCTTCAAGGACTACAGCAATCCCCACTGGTACCGGGGTTCGGCGGACGCTGTTTTTCAGAATCTGGATTTCATTCGACATTACAATCCCGCGGTCTTGCTGATTCTTTCCGGCGATCATATCTATCAGATGGATTACAGCAGAATGATTCGCTACCACAACGAACAAGACGCCGACCTGACCGCCGCCTTTGTCGAGGTGCCTGTTGAGTCTGCCTCCCGTTTTGGTGTGGCCGAAATTGCCAATGAAGGTCCCTATGGGGGCAGGGTGCTCAACTACGAGGAAAAACCGGAAAAGACCAGCAACACCTGGGCTTCGCTCACCCTCTTCTGCTTCAAGCCCTCTGTTCTGATCAAGGTGTTGACCCAAAATCAGGATGCCGCCTCCTATGAGTTTGGCCGCGATATTATCCCCATGATGATGCAGCAAAACTACAAGGTATACGGCTACACCTTCCAGGGATATTGGGGGTACACCAAGACCATTGATGAATACTGGCAAACCTCCATGGATTTACTTGGGGATTCACCAAAAATCAATATGGAGGCCTGGGGTGTCCGCACCAACCTCCAGCACCGGGATATTGTCAACCGTCAGCCTGTGAAGATCGGCTCCCAGGGCAAGCTGTCCAACTCCCTGGTTTATGACGGTTGCGTGATTGAAGGGGTTGTGCGCAACTCCATCCTGTTTCCGGGCGTGCATGTACGCAGCGGGGCCGAGGTGAACAACTCCATCGTCTTTTTTGATAACATTGTTCATGAGGGCGTTCGTATGAACCGGGTGGTCTGCGATGTGGATACGGTTTTAAACCGGGGGGCGATCATTGGCGCGCCTGCAGAAGAGGGCGCCAGCGGTGGCGTGACAGTCATCGGGTCGCGCAATGTCGTGCCCGCCGGCATACGCATTGGCCATGGCTGCGTGGTTGCCCCGGGTTTGGCTGCCGCAGCCTGGCCCGAGAAACACCTGCAAGACGGGGAGGCACTGCAATGAGAGAAAGTGGCGATGCCCTGGTTCTGTTGCTGGCAGGCGGTATTGGCAGCCGCTTGAACCTTTTGGTTGGCCATCGGGCCAAACCAGCGGTTCCCTTTGCCGGTTTGTACCGCATTATTGATTTCAGCCTTTCCAATGTCATGAATTCCGGGCTCAGTCGGGTCGGTGTTCTTACCCAATACAAGCCGCTTTCCCTCATGGCCCATATTGGCACAGGCGAGGCCTGGGATTTCACCGGCCGTAGCCGTGGGGTCAAAATCCTGCCCCCGCGCACCGGCGAAAAAGATTCGGACTGGTACAGAGGCACTGCCGATGCCATCCGGCAAAATATTGACTTTGTGGAAAACAATCCCGCCGATCAGGTGGTGATCCTCTCGGGGGATCATATCTACCGCATGGATTTTGATGCTATGCTCGCCTACCATCAACACAAAAAGGCGGATGTCACCATCGGTATGATGGTGGTGCCCAAGCGTGATATCCACCAGTTTGGTGCAGGCATTATCGACTCGGACAACCGGATCATCGACTGGGAGGAAAAGCCCGCCATTCCCAGGACCAATCTGGCCTCCATGGGTATTTATATCTTTGATACCAGCTACCTGCTGCGCACCCTGGCCAAGGATCGGGAAGAGGCGGATTTCGGTATGCACATCATTCCCCGGGCCATCAATGAAGACCGGGTTTTTGCCTATCCCTTCTATGGATATTGGCGCGATGTTGGCACTATCCAGGCCTATTGGGAGGCCAACATGGATGTGCTGCGTACCGGCTCTGGTATTTCTCCTGAAGAGTGGGAGATCTGCTCCAATCTGGAGTATGGAGATCAGCCCATGGACCGCCAGGCAGCGCGCTTTGTGTCGGGTTGTGATGTGCGCTCCTCCATGGTTTGCGCTGGCTGTGTGATCGAGGGTACAGTCACCAATTCTATACTTTCTCCAGGGGTGTGGGTGCGCAAGGGAGCAAGGGTACATAATTCGGTTATCTTCCACGATTCGGTTATCGAAGAGAATGCCGTGGTTGATTTGGCCATTTGCGACAAGCGTGTGTATGTTTACGAAGGAGCAGTGGTTGGGCACGGCGACCAACTCCATGTGGCCAACAAACTCTTTCCCAAGCACCTGTACACCGGCATTTCGCTGGTCGGCAAGGAGGCACGTATTCCTGTCAATGCCCGGGTGGGTCGTAATTGCCGGGTGAATCTCGGTTTTCAGGAGGAAGATTTCAACGGCACCCTGGAGCTTGCCGCCGGAGAGTCTATTTAACAGTCCATTTGCCGTTGTGGGCTGGATGTACTTGCCAGACGATGCATCGGCACTGTTTGCGTTTTGGCGCGGCCTGTTTGCGGCAGGGCAAGAGTGGAGAAGGGTGGAGAAATTCTTGCCCTGCTGGTTCATTTATGTTTAAGTCGTGCTCCCTGGCGGCAAGGGAGCGTTTCTTTTCTGATTTATTGCACCCATGTGCTCAAAACGCTGCCTTCAACTGCTCCAGTAGCTCAGGGGATAGAGCACAGGATTCCTAATCCTGGTGTCGCAGGTTCGATTCCTGCCTGGAGTACCAATAAAAGCAAGGGGTTGAGCGATAAGTCACACGTTCAGCTCCTTTCCTTTTTGTCCAGATTTGTCCACATCAATTTTCATGCAACATTAGTCCCCCTCCTCCCCAAGCCGTGGCTGGTGGTGAAAAGCTCTGCGCTGTGCAAATCGCACGGGTAGCCAACAAGGCCGGTGAGTGCCGATGAATGCCGAGAAGTGCCGGTGCTCCCTTGCAATGCATGCGCTCAAAAGTGAAGCGTATTGCACGGAACAGGCTGGGCAGGAATAGGAGGGCAAAGGAAAAGGGAATAGGCCATACAGGACTATTCCCTTAATTTTTTACTTGGCTGGGGGACAGGGATTCGAACCCCGATAAGCGGAGTCAGAGTCCGCTGTCTTGCCATTAGACCATCCCCCAGCAAATTGAACCTGCAAAATAGAAAGATTAGGCCTCTGTGTCAAGTAAAATGGCAAAATGCCAGTTTTTCAGATTCCTCTTGTGTGCATGGGTTGGCAACTCGTTATTTTGTTTAGTGGTTCTTAACAATCTTCAGCCTAATACTTATATTTGTACGCAAGATCAGATTGATATTTCAAATACGAGGTCTTGCTATGCGAATGCCGGC
>JABMJC010000023.1 GCA_013201405.1 Desulfobulbaceae bacterium | reverse complement strand
CGAGCAAGGACTTGATCTGGTTGAGGGGTCTGACAAGGCAGACCCACCGGTTTGCCGAATCATGAACTATGACAATTTTCGCTACGAGCTGAAAAAAAAGCAGCAGGAAGCCAAAAAAAAGCAGACTACTGTCGAGACCCGGGAGATTAAATTCCGTCCAAAAACAGAAGAACATGATCTTAACTTCAAGATCCGGAAAATTAAGGAATTTCTTGAAGAAAAGAGCAAAGTCAAGATAACGATGCGGTTTCGTGGTCGAGAGATCGTATACGCTGAGACGCTTGGACGTGAGGCTTTGAGCAGGATTGCCGATCAGCTGCGGGAAGATTGTGTTATCCTTCAAGAACCGAGGATGGAAGGCCGCCAGCTCGTTATGTTTGTAGGGCCAAAGAGCTGAACATATATGAACTCGGTGTCAGCACCGACAGCGATACAAGGAGAATAAAGATGCCAAAGATGAAGAGCAATCGGGGAGCCGCAAAACGCTTTACCGCTACTGCTAGGGGTAAAATTCGGCGGAGTAAGGCATTTACCTCGCATATTTTGACCAAAAAATCAACCAAACGGAAACGGAAACTGCGCCAGCGCACCTTGGTTGCCGCAGCAGATATGAAAGCTGTTCGCCGCATGCTGCCCTATCTTTAAGATAGAGTAAAACCGCATGCCTGCCTGCCGTCAGTAGGTTTGCCATCAAGGCGGCTGGCCGAATTTTATTGATACTACCTACATACGGAGAAAAATATGTCTCGAGCTACCCGCGGCTTTAAAGCCCGCCGCAGAAGAAACAAGGTGCTGGCGCTTGCCAAGGGCTACCGTGGTGGCAAACACCGGCTGTATAAAACCGCTGCTGAAGCGGTAGACCGCGCCCTCTGCTTTGCCTACCGGGATCGTCGCACCAAAAAACGTGAATTCCGCCGCCTGTGGATAGTGCGCATCAACGCTGCTGCCAAGCAAAACGGTACCAATTACAGCCGCCTCATTGGAGGCCTGCACAAAAACTCCATTGAACTGGATCGTAAAGTGCTCTCCAACCTGGCCATTGTTGACCCGCACGCCTTCAGCACTGTGGTCAAGGCTGCCACAGAACAAGCCTGATCCAGCCATATGGAAACTCAGCTACGCGCTCTGCAGCAGGAAGCTTTGGATGCGCTGGAGCAAACCCGCGACCACGCTTCCTTGGAGTCGTTTCGCGTCACCTATCTTGGACGAAAAGGCGGTCGCCTGACCGCCATTCTTCGTCAGCTTGGTACAGCGAGCCCGGAAGAACGACCCCGCCTTGGCCAGTTGGCCAATGAAATCAAGACTGAAATCGAACGCTGCTTTGATCAGCGCAAGGAGCAATTCGCTACCGGCGCAAGCGGTGCGTCGTCTCCCATGGTCGATCTCAGCCTACCAGGGCGCTATGTGCCTTTTGGCTCCCGGCATCCCATCAGCCAGGTGATGGATGAAATTTGTGCCATCTTCGAAGGCCTGGGTTTTGCCGTGGCCGAAGGGCCGGATGTCGAAACCGATTTTTACAATTTTGAGGCACTCAACCTCCCCCAGCACCACCCTGCCCGTGACATGCACGACACTTTTTATGTCACGGACTCCATCCTCCTGCGCACGCACACCTCACCTATGCAGGCGCGGATTATGGAAACACAGGATCCACCATTGCGCTACATCTCGCCCGGTAAAGTCTATCGCCGCGATTCGGATATCACCCACACGCCCATGTTCCACCAGGTGGAAGGTTTTCTCGTTGACCGGGATGTCTCTTTTGCCGACCTGAAGGGCGTGTTGACCAGCTTCAGCCAGCGCATGTTCGAGCGTGATCTGGCGCTCAGGTTCCGTCCCAGTTTCTTTCCCTTTACCGAACCCAGCGCCGAGGTAGATATCGCCTGCGTTATCTGCAACGGTACAGGCTGTCGGGTTTGCAAACAAACCGGTTGGCTGGAAATTCTTGGCTCTGGGTTGATTGATCCGGCAGTGCTGGTCCAGGTTGGTTACGACCCGGACGTATACTCTGGTTTTGCCTTTGGTATGGGAGTGGAACGCATCGCCATGCTGAAATATGGCATTGACGATATCCGTCTGTACTACGAAAACGATTTACGCTTTCTCTCCCAGTTTTAATAGCACAGGATGCTGCTCAGGTAAGAAGGTGTAGTGCGCTGCACCCTGAGCCTGGGCAGCCCGTGACCCACCTGGGCCGGAACAAACCATGTCGGCAACTTGTGATGGTTCTTGTACTAACCGTTCCTCCCCTCCAGACTGCACTGTCTGCATGCGGGAAGCTTGCCCCTTTGACTCAATTAAATAAATACACTTGTGTTGCATAGCACAGCAGGATTTAAACCATGAAATGCACCGTGAGCTGGCTCAAGCAATTCACATCCACAGAAGGATTTACTCCGGCACAGCTGGCTGACCGGCTCACTATGCTGGGGCTTGAGGTGGACAGCGTGGAAGAGCTGTATCCCGCCCTGGATGCCCTTATCACCGCCCGGGTGATGACAGTCGATAAACACCCAAATGCGGACAAGTTGAGCCTGTGCCAGGTTGATACCGGTTCTGAACAGATACAGGTGGTATGCGGCGCTCCCAATGTGCGGGCAGGTATGATTTCGGCCCTGGCTCGTCCAGGTGTGTCCCTCCCTGATGGCACCAAAATAAAGAAAGCCAAGGTGCGGGGTATTGAATCTGCGGGCATGCTCTGCTCGGCCCGTGAACTTGGTTTGTCCGCCGACCACAGTGGGATCATGGATTTGGACCAGCAGCTCGAACCAGGGCTTCCCCTACGCAAAGCACTCCAACTGGCTGATACGGTCATTGAGGTGGATCTCACCCCCAACCGGCCGGATTGCGCCAGCGTACGGGGTATTGCCCGGGAAATATCCAGTTTCACCGGGTCTGCTCTGCAGCCGCTGGTGGCCAAGGTGACCACCCTGACGGGCAAAGATACCGGATATTCGGTTACGATTGAGGAACCGACCCTGTGTCCGCGCTATGCCGCTCGTAAACTCACCGGTTTTCAGATTGGCCCCTCGCCACTGTGGATGCAGCAACGCCTGGCAGCCGTAGGGATGCGGCCCATCAACAACCTCGTTGATATCACCAACTATGTCATGCTGGAGTCGGGTCAGCCCTTGCACGCCTTTGATTTTGATACACTCAAAGACCATGCCATTGTGGTGCGTAGGCCACGGGCCGACGAAAAAGAACTGGTCACCCTGGACGGCAGCAGCCGCAGCCTGGAGGCCGACACCCTGCTGATTTGCGATGCGGAAAAGCCGGTCGCCTTGGCTGGGGTCATGGGTGGACTGAACAGCGAAATCACAGCAAAAACCACCTCTGTACTCCTGGAATCTGCCTGCTTTGATCCGCTTTCCATCCGACGTACTGCACGGCGGCTCGGTCTTCCCTCGGAAGCCTCCTACCGCTTTGAACGGGGCGTAGACCCTGATTTAGCAGACAAGGCCCTGCAGCGTGCGGTCGATCTCATGGTTGAACTCACGGGTGCACAGGCCGACCCAGACGGTCATGATCTCTATCCTGGGAAAAAACCGCTGCTTGCAGTGCCACTGCGCATGGGCAGGCTCAAAACATTGCTGGGTATGGAAATCCCCCAAGACGAAGTTATTCGTCTGTTGAGCAGCATTGGCTTTGTTCTTACCCAGACATCTGCAGACCAATTCGAAGTGTTGGTACCCAGTTTTCGGGTAGACATTGAACGCGAAATCGACATGGTGGAGGAAGTGGCGCGTTTGATCGGCTTTGATACCATTCCCGCGACCCAGCCGCTCATCCGCATGGCCTCTGCTGCTGAAGATCCCATGCGCCGGCTGTGCCAGGATATTGGTCGAAACATGACCAGCCAAGGCTTTTACGAGGCGATCAACTATAGTTTTGTTCCAACCGCACACCATGATATGTGCAAGCTGGCAATGGACGATTCCAGACGGAAAACCATTCGTCTCCTCAACCCATTGACCGACGAGCAGTCTGTATTACGCACCTTACTGTTGCCGGGATTGTTGGAAAATATCCACCGCAACAACAACTTCCAGCGCAGCGACATCCGTCTTTACGAAACAGGTAAAATCTTTCTGCCCAAGGGAAAGGAAGAACTGCCGCAGGAACGTATGCAACTCTGCGCAGTGCTGAGTGGGCAACGCTATCCGGCAGCCGCGCCACTCTATTTTGCAGGGCAAAAGAGCGAGTTTGCCGATATCAAAGGCGCTTTACTGCAACTGCTGTGGCATCTCGGCTACCCAGTGAATCAGGGCAGCTCTGTGAGCCTAAAAGTGGATAGCTCTGCCCAACAACCATATGCCATGGCCGGCAGCTGTTTGGCCATCCATGCTGGCCCAACCCTGCTGGGTTGCCTAGGGGCAGTGGATCAAGCAGTGCTTAAGGCTTTTGCCATAAAACAACCAGTATATTTTTTTGAAATTGATCTGGAACAGCTGTTGAGCCTGCCCAGAAGAGAAAAACAATTTACCCCTCTTTCGCGTTATCCATCCACCAGTCGCGATATCAGCTTGCTGGTGCCGGAGAGTTTTGCAGCAGGTGATCTGCTCAGTGGCATTCTCGCCCAAAACCAGAAATATGTTGAAGCTGCAGATATTTTTGATGTATATCAAGGGGTACCGTTGTCTTCTGGGGAAAAAAGCGTTTCCTTGTCTATCACCTATCGCTCCCTCGACAGCACCCTTGACGATGCTTCGGTCGATAAAATACACAACAAAATAGTGCGGGCCTTGATGCAACAGTTCAATGCCCGTTACCGTGAAGGATTTGATGCATGAATAAAAAAAATGAGACACGTAAGGAACTGGCCACGGCTGTCAATGAAAAGCTGGGCTTATCCCAGCGCAGCGCAGCTGAAATCGTGGACACTGTCTTTACTGTCATGAAAAATACGATGATAGATGGCGAATCCGTGAAACTGGTACAGTTCGGTACCTTGGCCGTGCGGGACAAAGCCCCCCGACGAGGAAGAAATCCTCGCACCGGTGAAGCCATGATCATCACAGAACGGCAGATGGTTTCGTTCAGACCCAGTAAACGTCTGCGGGAGCGACTGAACAAAGATTGATCTTTTAAAGGCACTGTTGTTTCCCGCTACAACCTGTTTTTTGGTGATGCACGCATAAAACGAAACGACTATGGTGCAAGCGGATGCTACAGCCCCGGATATTCCGGACAAAACCTATTTCCGTATTGGGGAAGTGAGCCGTCTGGTGGGAGTTGACACCCATGTACTGCGCTACTGGGAAGCAGAATTTGCCATCATCAGACCGTTTCGCGGGAAATCCAAACAGCGCCTCTATCGCCGTCAGGATGTCGAGAACCTCCTACGGGTCAGGCAACTCCTCCATGTGGAAGGATATACCATTGCCGGAGCAAGAAAGGCGCTCTTGACCGCGTCGCGCAGGCCGACACAGCAGGATGCCAGCAATATGCAAGCCGCCGCTGGAGGCACTGTTGGCCTACACCCCAAACACTGCGCAGATGGTGGACGAGAAGATCTAATTGAGGATATCCGCCTGGAACTGACTGCTCTGCACCAGCTCCTCACAAGAAAAAAGGAAAGCTAGACTCAATGTGTTTGCATTTCGATGTGCCCAATGTTAGACTGATAACTTGCATTGACGGAACGTAGCGCAGACTGGTAGCGCACCTGAATGGGGTTCAGGGGGTCGGAGGTTCAAATCCTCTCGTTCCGACCAAATACAACCCCTAGTACTTACTAGGGTTTCAACACAAAGCCCGCAGCCAGCAATGGTTTGCGGGCTTTCTCTTTGTCCCCCTCCATCTTTTTGTACTTTACGCTCGTTTTTATATTTGCTACTCGTTTATGTACATTTTGGCAAAATTTACGCCTAAATTTACGCCCAAGATTACGGACGGGCTTTTACAGCCTCGGTCAGAGCGAGAAGACGGAAGAAAGGAACGGGCATATTCCACAAACACCATGTTTTCACAGATTACTACTCACTACTCGGCGTAATCCGGAACTCATGCACCGCCTCATTGTCCTCCAATTGCTCCGACAGTCGGGCCGGACCCGAGTGTCCAATGCTGCGCAACACCATACCATAGCGGCGCTCCCGCCCTTTTTCATCAAGCCGATAGCTGAGATGGGTAATGTGAAAACCGCAGGCAGTTAGCAGTTCCCTCAGGAATTTCTCGGTAAATTTATCCGTGCGTGCACCACGTACATCAAAGTAGTAATAAACCTCGGTTGGTAGACGCATTTCAAGCCAACGCAAAAAAGACAGAACAGAAATGGTGATGAAGACAGTGACACAAAGGGGAAAATAAAAACCAATCCCTGCCAGAATACCAATGGCTGCTGTCATCCAGATGGATGCGGCAGTGGTCAGGCCACGCACCGTGAGCCCTTCCTTCATGATGGCACCAGCACCAAGAAAACCAATACCGGTCATGATGCCCTGCGCCATCCGGGTGGGATCAAGCCGAACCAGGTCAGCGTTTGCCTGTACCCAGTGTGCCTCATACACCGTAACCAGCATAAGCAGGCTGGAAGTAACACAAACCAGCGCATGGGTGCGCAGGCCTGCAGGACGAGCACGATACATTCGTTCAAACCCAATAGCTATCCCAGCTGCAAGGGCGACGAGAAGACGTACAAGCATGGCACGATCATCCGCGTCCAAGTAAACAGCTTCTTGAATGAAATGCCATAACTCCATATTTCACCAGTTCATTGAAATGTACATTGTAGAGTGTCTGCAGGTATCTGGTCACGCACACCAAGCTGTGCAAACATGATCGAATAAAAATAATTGCGGCCGGCGAACCAGTGCCACATGGCACCGATTTTTTGTTATCAGCCAGTGCAGGGTCGACGGTGTTTCTCGAGAAAGTTCATGATACTACCTGCTGTAAATTTAAAGAATGGTTGAATCTTCACTCCAGAGCTTTTTAGTGCCTTTGCCGTCCAATTGTTGCAGGTGTTCAAAATATAGTAATGTCCTTCCCCACGATAAAACGCACTATCACCATAATTTCCCGGGCCAAGCGCAATGATGGAATCAGTAGCTGTGCGGGAAAAACTCGAGACAAGAAATGACTGCAAAGAAATCAACTCATTCCTTGAAAGGCATGTGGAAACAACCGGTTCACCTGCAAAATGCTGCTCTGGATGCTCAAAAAGAGCAACGACATGCAAAACAGCTCCCTTTGACCAGAACAAGGCCTGTAAGGTAAGTCCGCTGGTTACTTCCTGCGCCTGATAAAAATCTCGATCACCCCAGCCAATTTCATAGTAAGCAGGAGAGTTAAAACGCTGGGCAAGCTCTGGCAGCGCCTCATGCATGATTGCTCCTGGCACAATAAGACCTGTGTGGCGACCATGATTAACGACAAAAACAGGTTGTGATCGCATGGGTACCACTTCTGACGACGGAACGAGCGTCTGTGGTTGGCCTGAACAGCAGCTCAGCAAGCCAATTAAGCAAAAAAACTGTAATATCCTTTGTATGTTCATGATGTTGGCAGGCTAAGCAAGGCCAAGACAAGTCGTTTGGCACTGTAAGAAGCTGGCTTGCCCATAATGTCCAGTTTGATGGCTGCCCTGTTCGATATGGCAGGTGCAGGCCTGGCTTCGATTGACCTGGCGGTGTCTGCGTATCCTTCCTCCGGCGATGGCACACATATTGTGGAAGGAAAAGGCTGAGCTGAAAACAAGCAAATCTTTGTGTCAAGGCCGGTCAAGAGCGACTCTGCGCAGGTTAACTCAAACCGACCACCATTGTCTGTTCACCTGCTGCCCACCCGACAACGTCCCAAAAGTGGCAGAAGACTACTATACTGCTAAAAATCATGCCTTGACTGCGTTTACGATAAGCACAAAAAAGTTGTCTTCTTTGAAAAAAACCTGCTGGAGGTCATAGCTGCGATTGGGTTCCAGCTCGATAAAAACGCGCACTTTGCTGTTATCCAACGACTTGTTCAACCGAATGGCCTTCACATGCCGTCCACTGATCTTGATCGGCCCTTCCAGGGCCGGGGCAATCTGCAGGTTGGTGAACTCACAGATTACCTGCGGGGTACCGGTTTCTATACTGCGCAAAACTGGTGGATAAAAACCATTGAGTTTGAACTGCACCAGCTCTCCTTTAGGTGAATCCGGATCAAACTGAATGGCAGACAAATACGGTACCTCTGTGGGAGCACCAACAGAAGAGGTTGCCACACCAGTGGGTGTTGTTGGTGTTCTCATGGTGGCAGGCGCTGCTTCTGCTCGTGGTGATGGCGGAGCAGGAACTGGCGCGGCAGCAGGGCCGGCAGGATCAGACACCCTGGGTGCGGATCGTTCCGGCGGATAACCTGCGGTGGCAGGAGCTGTGGTGCTGGTTGTTGCAGGCTGTGGTTTAAGTTCTCTGGCAGGTTGCTGCAGAGCAGGTGCTTTGGCCGCCAGTTCTGCAGTCGTGGTGGCAATTGAAGGAGTGGCAACCACGTCCCCAGTTGCTTTCTCCCTGATTGCCGTCGGAGCGGGAGCAGGCCTTTCTACCTTGACCTTACTTTCAACAAGGCGTTCGATGACAGTTTCCCGGGCCGGGCCTCTTTTCTTGGTAGCATCGCTGGCCTGCAATCTGATTGGACCGGTCTGAACCTGCTGCCTCTCTTGGGCTTGCCTGTTTTTCGCTGCAGTGAGTGCCTCTGGCCCGGTGAAACGGACTACCAGCCGATTCTTCCCCTTATCCACGCTATAGCTCTGCTGCAAACCTTTCAGAGAGTTGACATCAAACACCAACCGGGTCTTCACTCCACCTTGCTGATGGATACCTACTCGAACATCCTTGACCAGGGCAGCACCAGGAGTAGGCACCTGCAAGGTGCGCTGCGGTTCCACTCCTGCAAAATCAAAGACAACCCGGGGTTGGCTACCAGCCATGGTGAACACGTTTGGTTGGGCCACGGCAGTAAAGGTAAGGACCACCTCTTCCGTGCCCTTCCCTACGGTTCTGTGTTCGATTTTTTGCAGCTGTGCAGCTGTTGCTCCAGCAACCATGCCAAACAGCAGGAAAAAGGTGAGTATTAGCCGAAAGAACATGGTATGAAATAGTTTTTCCATTTTTCTTGAAACAAATTCAAATATTTTAAATAAAAAAATAAAATGGTATATCTTGCAACAATTACGCAGTTGCCAGCCAGGAAGCAAGTTTTTTTCGCTGTGACCACCACGCTGCAGATCTTTTCCCTGTCCCGACGGATGATGAATATTCAGAAAAAAAGAGAGCAGGCCTGCCTCCACCTTCCCCTTGCTGTACTGTGCAGCAGATCTTAGGCGCGAGCCTGTTGTTCGCCAACTGCAATAGACCGTCCTGCCCTTTTTACCTTCAGATTGTGCCACTCCATGAACCCAACCCCCGCAACCTTCCTGTCCGCCCTGTATGACCAACTGCCACTGGTGCGCAAACCCGGCCAATACGTAGGGCTTGAACACAATGCCGTGCAGGCCGAGTTGCACAAGGACCATCTCAATATCTGTTTGATTTTCCCGGATTTATACGAAATTGGCATGTCCCACCAGGGTTTGCAGATACTCTACCATATCCTTAACCAAACAGAGCAAATTTGCGCCCACCGGGCTTATGTGCCTGATATCGACATGGAAAGTCTGCTGCGTCGGCAGCAGCTGCCCCTCTTTTCCCTGGAGGCTGCAACACCACTTAGCCACTACGATGTTCTGGGAATCACCCTGCCCTATGAACTTTGTTACACTAATATCCTCACGGTTCTCGACTTGGCGGGCCTGCCCCTGCGGGCCCAAGATCGGGGTGAACAGTACCCGCTAATACTTGGCGGCGGCTCCTGCGCCTTTAATCCAGAACCAGTGGCCGACTTTTTTGACGCCATCCTGCTGGGCGACGGCGAAGAGGCCATTCTCGAGATTGCCGAGATCTTACTCACCGCCAAAAAAGAACAAAGCGGGCGCGCCGAGGTCCTCAACAATCTCTCTTCAGTTAAAGGGGTCTACATCCCTTCGCTTTTTATCCCCCACTATAAAGACAGCAAACTGCTGGCCATGGAGGCACTTGTTCCAGAATACAGCAGCGTGCGCCGCGCTATTTTACCTGCACTGGATTCCGGAACGCTTCAACAAAGACCCCTGGTACCCGCAATCAAACCGGTGCACGATCGCCTGGCCATGGAAATCGCCCGGGGCTGTACCCGGGGCTGCCGTTTTTGCCAGGCTGGCATCATCTACCGGCCGGTGCGAGAGCGACGCCTGGAGGATATTCTCACTTGGGCAGAAAAGGGGATCCAGGCCAGCGGCTTTGAAGAGATGGCCCTGCTCTCGTTGTCCACCGGCGACTACTCCTGCCTGGATGAACTGGTGCTTACCCTGATGAACCAGTTCAGCCCACGCAAGGTATCCCTGTCCATGCCATCCATGCGGGTGGGCACCCTGTCACCCGCCATTATGGAACAGATCCGGCGGGTGCGGAAAACCGGCTTTACCGTTGCCCCGGAGGCAGGCAGTGAGCGGCTTAGGCAGGTCATCAACAAGGGCATCACCGAGGAAGATCTGCTCAACACCTGCCAAGACGCCTTTTCCCTGGGCTGGAACCTGATCAAATTTTACTTCATGATCGGTCTGCCCACGGAAAAAGAAAGCGATGTAGAAGCCATCGCGGCCCTGGTACGCCGGGCCAAGGCCCAGGCCCACACCAGCAGCCGCAGGGGCGTACAGATCAACGTAGGGGTGGGCACCTTTGTGCCCAAGGCACATACTCCTTTTCAGTGGGAGGAGCAACTGAGTCTGGAGGAAGCCAACCAGCGCATTGAGCTGCTTAAACGACTGTTGCCGGCCAAAGGCTTCCGGCTCAAGTGGCAAGACCCCAAACAGTCGTATCTTGAGGGCGTGTTTGCCCGGGGAGACCGCAAACTCAGCATGCTGGTGGAAGAGGCCTGGCAGCGCGGTGCCCGGCTGGACAGCTGGGGAGAACATTTCCAGCTCGATCGCTGGCAAGAGGCAGCACAAGCCTGCGGCCTTGATCTGGATAGCTATTTACGGGCCCGCAGTCTGGACGAAGTCCTGCCCTGGGATCACCTGGATTGCGGGGTGGAGCGCTCCTTTCTCGCTGCAGAGCGGGAACACGCCCTGGCGCAGCACTTTACACCAGATTGTCGCACCAACGGCTGCCAGGGTTGCGGTATTTGCGATTTTCACACCATCCAACCAGTGCTCCACCCAGTTGCCGCCACGGCCCCGGCCGACTGCGATGCACCCAAGGATGCAGACAACCGGCCGGGTACCGTATATACCTACCGGGTACACTATAGCCGGCTTGAGACAAGCCGCTTCTTGGGACATCTGGAGTTGCTGCAATTAATTTTTCGGGTCCTGCGGCGGGCCGGCATGCCCCTGGCCTACACCCAGGGCTTCAATCCCACCCCCAAGGTGGCCTTTAGCCAGGCCCTGCCCGTTGGCATGGCCAGCAAGGTGGAATTTTTTGATATGACCCTGCTGCAGCCTGTCCCCCTGGATACCACTCTTTTGCATCGCTTAAACAAGGAATTGCCGCCTGGATTACACATACACAAGGTGGAGTTCGCACCGAAAAAAAATGCAGCTACTGTACGGGCCAGCTACGAAATTCAGTTGCCCAAGCATGGGAGCGCAGCACTCGCTGCCAAGGCCAATAGCTTTCTTGCCCGCAAAAACTTCACCATCACCCGTGTGCGCAAGGGGAGAGAAAATACTTTTGATATGCGCCCTTTAGTGAGTGCCCTACAGGTGCAGGAAGGGAAACTGTTCCTGGAACTCTTGCACCACCAGGGTCGTCCCGGAATCAACCCGCGCGAGGTGCTGGAAAAAATCTTTGACTTGCCAACAGAAGAGGCGCTGTTGGCCCGGGTCACCAAAACAGCGGTATTCGATGTACCAGATGCGCCAAATGCAGCGGCTCCAGCTTGAGAATTTTCATACTTTGCAGTAGATATGTTTGTCAGTTTATATCTGCCCGCCAGCTTTGGCAATTGACCAGTGGCATGGCTGCCATGTCGCTTTTTCTGTTCGCATAAAGGAGAGAGAATGAAGAAGATCGTACTGCGCGACGATGAAATGCCCCGGCAATGGTATAATGTTGTTCCCGATATTCCAGGGGGCCTGCCCCCACCACTGGATCCGGAAACACATCAGCCAGTCAGCCCGGAAAAACTGGGAGCGATCTTCCCCCAGGGGCTCCTTGAACAGGAAATGAGCCAGGAGCGCTTCATCCCCATTCCCGAAGAAGTACTTGATATCTATACTATCTGGCGGCCCAGCCCACTGGTGCGGGCCAACAAACTGGAAGAGGCACTGGGCACCAAGGCGAAGATCTACTTCAAAAACGAAAGTATCTCGCCGGTGGGCAGCCACAAGCCCAACTCGGCAGTGGCCCAGGCCTTTTTCAACAAGCGCGAAGGGATCAAACGCCTGACCACGGAAACCGGTGCCGGTCAATGGGGCGCGGCCCTGAGCTTTGCCACCTCAAAATTCGACATGGCCTGTAAGGTCTACATGGTACGGGTTTCCTACGACCAGAAACCCTACCGCAAGTTCATGATGCAGGCCTATGGCGGCGAGGTGGTGGCTAGCCCCAGTCAAGATACCAAAATCGGACGCGACATCTTGGCACGCATACCGGATACGCCAGGTGCTTTGGGCATGGCCATTTCCGAAGCCCTGGAAGATGCCATGGCCAACGACGATACCAACTATTCGCTCGGCTCGGTACTGAACCACGTGGTGCTACACCAATCCATTGTTGGGCTCGAAGCCAAGAAACAAATGGAAATCGCCGGGGACTATCCGGATGTCATTGTGGGCTGCTGCGGCGGCGGCTCCAACTTTGCAGGACTGATCGTCCCATTTGTACCCGACTATCTGGAAGGTAAAAAAATAACCTTTCTCGGCTGCGAGCCTGCCTCCTGCCCCTCGTTGACCGGTGGTAAACTGGCCTATGACGCCGGCGATGTGGCCATGATGACCCCACTACTCTACATGTACACCCTGGGCCACGATTTTGTGCCACCGGGCATGCATGCAGGTGGCCTACGCTACCATGGCATGGCACCAATAGTCTCTGCCCTGACCCGGGAGGGAATTGTCACCCCCCTTGCACTGCATCAGCTGGAATGCTTCGAGGCAGGCGTACTTTTTGCCCGCACCGAGGGCATCATCCCTGCACCGGAAAGCAACCACGCCATCCGCGGCGCCATCATCGAGGCCATGAAGGATCCCCAGGAACCCAAAACCATCCTGCTGAATCTGTCTGGTACCGGCGTGATCGATCTGCCCTCCTATGACCAGTATCTACAGGGTGAACTGCAGGATTACAGTTATCCGCAGGAGGAGATAGACGAATCCCTGGCCAAGCTGCCGAAGATTCTGTAAGTTTTTATTTTTTCAGCGTAATTCAGTCGCGCCTCTTTTAACCAATCCCACAGCCTGCTGCTCAGCATTGAAGCGGCAGGCTGTTCTTGTATCGGCGCTGCCTGCCACGGTCTTTCTGGAAGTACTTGCCCATGCTGTCTCTGTGTTTAATTAAGCTGTACCGCAGCAGATTATTTCTTTTGCTGCTCTCTTTCTTTATCGCCTGCTGGCCAGCATACTCGCGGGCTGCTCCCTGCCCGGGCATGCAAGCTTTGATCAATAATGGCGCCTATGCCGTGGCTGAGACTTCTGGCAAAATTACGGCAGGTTGCAACCTCGATCAGAGCTTGGTGCCAGCCAGCATCATTAAGATTGCCACAGTGCTCACCGCCATGCAGGTTTTGGGCCCGAGCTACCGCTTTCATACGGATTTTTACCTTGATGCGAAAAACAACCTCTACATCAAGGGTTTTGGTGATCCTGCACTTGTTTCAGAGGAAATCATCCTGATCGCCACTCGCTTGCAGGCATTGGGCCTGCGCAGTGTTGCCACGCTTTTTGTGGATGACTCTGCTTTTGCTCTGGAAGGCCCTACGCCCGGACGGGCAAACAGCAACAACCCCTACGATGCACCGGTTGCCGCTTTGGCGGTCAATTTCAATAGTATCGCAATCTTCAAGGATAAAAGAGGGAGTATTGCCTCGGGCGAGACGCAAACCCCTACCCTGCCCCTGATGCATGAACTTGCCCGGCTAGGCCCCGCAGCCGGCCATATGCGGCTCAATATCTGCAGTGATGGTGCAGAGCCACAGGGCCGCAGCGCCCGTTACGCCGGAGAGTTGTTCCGTGCGCTTTTTCAACAGGCTGGTATTCGGGTAGAAAAGTTGGGCGGCAACAGGACGACACCTGCTGATGCACAGCTGCTGTACCTGCATGAAAACAGTAAAAATCTGGAAGAAATAAGTGCTGCACTTATGCACTCCTCGTCAAACTTCATGGCCAATCTCGTTTTTCTGCAGGCCGGAGCCAAGCGTAAGGGCTTGCCTGCCACCTGGCAAAAGGCACGGACCGTTATGCAGGAAGAGTTGAACATCCTGCTGGGTTCGGAGATGGCGAAATCGATCCGGGTGGTGGAGGGTTCCGGTCTTTCCAGGGAAAACCACACAAGCGTCCGGGTTATGCTCACCCTGCTGCAACGCTTCCGGCCCTACAGGGCTGTCTTGCGGCAACAGCATGGTGTTGCTCGCAAATCAGGCACTCTGACAGGCGTATACAACCTTGCCGGTTACCTGCCCAACGGTCGGGCCTATGTGATCATGCTCAACCAGCCAAAAAATACCAGGGACAGTGTGTTAACCCGGTTGCAGCAGCACTATGGCCGGCGCGCACCCTGACCAGGCCACTATACCCACAAAAGAATATGGATTACCGGCAAAAAAAGAATAAACAGCCTGTCCCCTTGGCTGAAAGGTGCAACGGCCTTATAGTAGAGGGGATATCCTGTATTTTATCTTATACTTGTACTGATGAACAAAAAACAGACCGATTATTACGAAGCGCTTGGCCTTTCTCAAGAAGCATCTGCCGAGGACATTAAAAAAGCCTACCGGCAGCTGGCTCTAAAATACCATCCAGATAAAAACCCTGGCAACAAAGTTTCTGAAGAGAAATTCAAGGAGATCAGCGAGGCATATGCTGTTTTATCCGATCCGGAAAAACGACGGCAATACGACACCTTTGGTTCAGCTGGTTTTCACCAGCGTTTCAGCCAGGAAGACATCTTCCGCAACTTTGATCTGGACTCCATCCTGCGCCAGTTCGGTTTCGGTGGCGGTCTAGGCGGCGGTTTCCGTACTGGCGCCAGCACCTTCCGCAGCAGCGCAGGCTCACCCTTTGAGCACCTCTTTCAAGGGGGCATGGGAGCAACTGCCAGTGGCTGCCGCAGCGGCGGATGCGCCCCGCAAGCGGTTGCTGGTGCAGACCTCAACTACACGCTGAACATCAGCTTGGACGATGTGCTCCATGGGGCGGAAAAAACTGTAACCGTACGTCAAGCCACCGGTGGCCAGCAAAGCATCTCGGTCAAGGTGCCCAAGGGCATTGAGCATGGTAAGCGCCTCAGGCTCTCGGGCCAGGGCGCACCTTCACCCCAAGGCGGCCCGCCGGGCGACATGTACTTGAAAATAAACCTTGCCCCCCACCCCCGCTTTCAACGAGAAGAGGATGATTTGGTGGTGGAGCACAGAATTTCCTTCAGTCAGGCCTGCCTCGGCACCAACATTGAAGTGGAAACCCTGGAAGGGAAAAAGTTCAACGTCAAGGTGCCGGCCGGTGTGCAGCAGGATGCCAGGCTGCGCATCAAGGGACATGGGCTGCCTGCTGGGCCCATGGGCGGAGAACGGGGTGACCTCCTGGTCAAACTCGCGGTGACAGTTCCCAAAACCCTCAGCCCCGAACAGGAGGAACTCATCCAGTCTCTGGCCGCAAGCGGTCTTTAGTCATTAGTTTTCAAACATAGTTCCCCGTACCAGGAGAGGTGGTCAGGTATGGATTATTCCCCTCAGACAGCATAAAGAAAAGGGCGTCGATCATTTGAGCCACATCCTGCTTCGCTGTAGCGTTTTTTGGGTTCAAAAGCAGGGCCGAAACCATACCATCCATAAAAGTAAACAGCAGTAGCGCGCCTATGCGGGCATCAAAACTGGCTGGCAGTTGCCCCTTGGCAACGGCGCCGCGCAGAATATTTTCAATCCTTAACAAAGACTTCTGACGTCGCTCGCTCTCCTCAATGTCTGATTCATTACGGTCGGCGCTGCCCAGATTACCCCGATCCATCCATATCTGAAAGAGCTGTCGGGTAGTGGTGTCTTCAATCAAATCAGCCAGCACGGTCCGATGCATCTCCTGCAACTTGCCCAGGGGATCATGCTCGTCCAACCGTTCTCCCAACTGGGCAATGTTTTCATAGGGCAAAATCAACTGCTCCCACAGTGCCTGCAGGAGATGATCCTTGTTATCAAAATGCCAGTAAATGGCGCCCCTGGTCACTCCAGCCTTGTTGGCCACCTCTGTCAGGGTTGTGCCGGATACACCCTGGGACGAAAACAGGGAAAGGGCTGCCTTCAGTATATTGGCACGTGTTTCTTCGGCCCCTTCTTTGGTCCTGCGAGCCATTTTACATTCCTCCCGAATCTCTTCTTCTCATCAGTATTGCAAAAAACCGTAGTATAGCGGCTGCCTCACTCCTTCCACCCGCCCCCCAAGGCTTTAAACAGGTTAACCTGGTTGTTCTGCTGTGCCAGGCGCAACAACACGTAACTCTGGCGCGCCTCGAACAGGGAGCGCTGCGCATCCAACTGGGTGAGAAAACTGTCGATACCCTCCATGTAGCGGGCCACGGCCAGGTCGTAGTACTGCTGACTGGCCTCCACATAGGCCTTCTGGGCAGCCACCTGCTCGGCCAGCCATTTCTGCGCGGCCAGAGCATCGGCTACTTCCCTAAAAGCATTTTGTATGGCCCGCTCATAGCGAACAATGCTGGCCTCCTTGCGCAGTTCCGCCACATCCAGCTGGGCCCGCAAACGGCCGCCAGTGAAAATAGGCAGATTGATAGACGGAGAAAAAAGCCAGACCCCGGTTGAGCTGTCAAAAAGGTCATCAAAATCCGGTGCCATGTAGCCCGCATTGCCCGTCAGCCTGATGCTTGGGAAAAAAGCGGCCCGGGCTGCGCCTACACTGGCATTGGCAGCCTTGAGCTGATGCTCTGCTGCCTGGATATCGGGCCGTTGCAAGAGCACGGTGGCAGGCAGATTGGCGGGTAAAGCCAAGGTTAGATCATGGTTCTCCAGTTGCTGACCACCGGCTGAAGGATCGGCTAGAGTACTACCAGCAAGCAAAATCAGGTAGTTCATATCCTGCTCCCGCTGCAACTGGTACTGAGCCAGACTGCCCCGGACCCGTTCCAGCATGGTACGCGCCTGCGCCAGTTCCAGGCTGTTGGCAATGCCACCATCAAAGCGCTGCTGCACCAGGCCATAGGATTCCTGCTCGTTGCCAAAAGTATCTTCACTGATGGCCAGGAGTTCCCGATCGGCCAAGAGGCTCAGGTAGGCCCGGGCTGTTTCCGCCACCAGGCTGATGGCTGCAGCTCGGTGCACCTCGGCTTGGGCCAGATACTGCTCCAAGACATCTTCCTTAAGGCTACGCACGCGGCCAAAAAAATCCAACTCATAGGCAGTGACCCCAACCCCGAGCGCATACATCTCGCCGGTGCCATAGGCACCACCACTGAAGGCCCGTTGCCTGGTCCAGGAACCATCTGCGCCGATGTTGGGAAAGAGTTCGGAACGCTGGATGCGGTACTGAGCCTGGAACGTTTCCACGTTCAGGGCTGCCTCGCGCAGGTCGCGATTATTGGCCAGCGCAGTGGCAATAACCCGTTGCAGGGCAGGATCTGTATAGAAAGACGCCCAGCCGATTTGGCTGACATCCTGTTGTGGCACCTTGGTGCTCACTTGGTTTGTGCCCAGGCCAGAGGCCACCGGCAGTTCAGCCGGCACCGGCATCTCCGGCCGGGTGTACTGCGGGGCCAGGGTGCAGCCCCAAACCGTGCAAGCCACAAGCCCCACGGTGAGTGATTGTACTATCCGCTGCATAATTAGGGCTCCTGAATCTGCTTGGGTGGTGAAGTAACCTGTTGTACGGCCTGGCCGCCTTTTTTGCCGCCGTGTCTAGTAAAGACGCGTACCACGCCCACATAGAAGATTGGCACAAAGACAACAGCCAAAAAGGTTGCCGAAAGCATACCGCCCACCACACCAGTACCAATGGCGTGCCGGGCATTGGCACCTGCACCGGTACTGATGGCCAAGGGCAGAACGCCAAAGACAAAGGCCAGCGAGGTCATCAAAATCGGTCGCAGCCTCTGTCGGGCAGCGCGCACCGTAGCCTCCACCACCTCCCGGCCCCTGTCCACCCGACGCTTAGCAAACTCCACGATCAGGATGGCATTTTTTGCCGACAGGCCAATGGTGGTGAGCAAGCCCACCTGGAAATACACATCATTTTCCAGTCCACGGAGATAGGTGGCGGCCAAGGCGCCCAACACTCCCAGGGGTACCGACAGCATGACTGAAAAAGGCACGGTCCAGCTTTCGTACAGGGCAGCCAGGCACAGGAAGACCACCAAAAGCGAGATGGCGTACAAAAACGGTGCCTGTGCACCGGCGCGCTGTTCCTGAAAGGAGGTGGCAGTCCACTCGTAGCCAAAGCCGTCGGGCAACTGCTTCATGATGTCATCCACAATCTGCATGGCCTCACCACTCGACTTACCCGGTGCCGGCTCTCCCACAATCTCCATGGCCGGGTAGCTGTTATAGCGTTCAAGCCTGGGCGAACCATAACTCCACTTTCCGGTGGTGACGGCGGAAATGGGTACCATCAGTCCGCTGTTGTTGCGCACATACCAGTTGTCGACATCTTCCGGCTGCATGCGGTAGCTGGCATTACCCTGCACAAAGACCTTCTTCACCCGGCCCTTATACAAAAAGTCGTTCACATAGCTGGAACCCCAGGCAATGGACATGGTGCGATTGACCTCGGCAATGCCCACTCCCTGGGCCATAAGCTGCTCATAGTCAATATCCAGGTGATATTCTGGCACATCATCCATACCGTTGGGACGTACCCGCACCAGATTCGGGTTTTGCATGGCCAGGGCCAGGAACTGGTTTCTCGCTTCTGTCAGCTTTGCATGACCATGACCTGCTCTGTCCTGCAGAAAAAAGTCAAAACCAGTGGCTGTGCCCAGGGCAGGGACTGCCGGCAGGTTAAAGGCAAAAACCATGGCCTCCTTGATGCCGGCAAAGCGCTGTGTTGCCCGGTCGACAATGCTGTCGACATACTGGTCATCCCTTGGGCGCACACTCCAGTCTTTTAGCTGGGCAAAGACCATACCCATATTCTGGGCCATACCGGCAAAGCTGAAGCCAGAGACGGCAAAGGCAGCATGGATATTCTCTGCCTCTTCCTCCATGTAGTACTCCAAAATCTCCCTCTGTACCTCCCGGGTACGCTCAAGACTTGCGCCTGCGGGCAACTGCACCATGGTCAGAAAAACACCCTGATCCTCCTCGGGGATAAAGGCGGTGGGCAGACGCAGGAAAAGAAAGCCCATAAGGGCGAGGATACCCAGATAGGTGAAGATACTGCGTCCCGGCCGCAGGATTATGTGGCGTACGGTATCGCGATACTTATCTGCACTGCGGTCAAAGGTACGGTTAAACCAGCCAAAAAAACCCTTTTTCTGGTGACTCTCCCCTTTCTTGATTGGTTTGAGTAAAGTGGCGCACAGGGCCGGTGACAGGGTCAAGGCCACCAAAACGGAAAGGCCCATGGCCGAGACAATGGTCACCGAAAACTGTCGATAGATTTCACCGGTTGACCCACCCATGAAGGCCATGGGCACGAATACGGCGGAAAGGACCAGGCCGATACCAATCAGGGCACCGGTGATCTGGTCCATGGATTTGCGGGTCGCTTCCTTGGGTGGCAGACCATCCTCCTGCATGACCCGCTCCACGTTTTCCACCACCACGATGGCATCGTCCACCAGCAGGCCAATGGCGAGCACCAGGCCGAACATGGTCAGCGTATTGATGGAAAAGCCCAGCACCGACATGATGCCAAAGGTACCCAAGAGCACCACCGGCACAGCAATGGTCGGCACCAAGGTTGCCCTGAAACTTTGCAAGAACAGGTACATAACCAAAAACACCAAGATAATGGCCTCCACCAGGGTCTTGGCCACCTCCTTGATGGAAATCTTGACAAAGGTGGTGGTGTCATAGGGATAGATCGCCTTGACCCCCGGAGGAAAATAGCTCTCCAGTTCCGCCACCTTGGCTCGTACCTGATCGGCAGTGGCCATGGCATTGGCGCCGGTGGCCAGCATGATAGCCATACCGGCGGAGGGCTGTAAATGACCACCCTCGGCATAGACACCAATGGTGTTATAGTCTTCGGATCCAATAGCCAGGTGGGCCACATCCTTCAGGCGTACCTGGGAGCCGTCCGGATTGACCTTAAGCAGAATCTCCTTGAACTCATCAATGGAGGTCATCAGCATCTGCGACATCAGGGTAAAAGAGGTTTGCTGGCCAGGAACACTCGGTGCACCGCCCAAAGCACCCACGGTTACCTGGCTGTTCTGCACAGAAATGGCATTAACCACGTCTGTGGGGGTGAGGTGATGACTGTTAAGCTTGTGTGGATCCAACCACACACGCATGGCATACCTGCCGCCAAAAACCTGTACCGAACCAACGCCTTCCAGGCGACTGATGGGGTCACGCAGGTTGGTGACCATGAAGTCTGCCAGGTCGTAGTTTTCCAGGCTGCCATCCGGCGAAATGAGGGAGAGCATCATCAGGAAAGTGGAGTTGGATTTTTCCACCCGCACCCCCTCCTGTTGCACTGCCTGGGGCAGAGAACTGATGGCGCGCTGCAACTTGTTCTGCACCTGCACCTGGGCAATATCCGGGTTGGTGCCCGACTCGAAGGTCAGGGTCATAAAGACCATACCTGCCGAAGTGCTCTCGCTCTTCATGTACAGAAAGTTATCCAGCCCGGTCATATTTTCTTCGATGACCTGGACCACGTTACTCTCGATGGTACTGGCCGCCGCGCCGCGGTACATCGTGGTAACCCTGATGGCTGGCGGTGCGATTTCCGGATACTGGGAAATGGGCAAATTGGTGACAGCCAAGGTGCCTGCCAGCATAATGACAATGGAAATAACCCATGCAAAGATGGGGCGATCAATAAAAAACTTGGCCATGACTCACTCCACCTTTCCTGTTGGCTGGGGAGCAGCCTGATCTGCCTGAACCGAATCGTTCTTGGTGGCAGATGCGTTCTGCGCCACCTGTACTGCCATCTCAGGACGGATTCTCTGTAAGCCCTGCACAATAACACGCTCGCCCACAGCCAGCCCCTCTGTTACAATTACCTGCTGGCCCACATTGCGGCCGGTTTGGATCATGCGCATCTCCACCCTGGATTCCGGATTAACCAACAAGAGCATTTCCTCGCCCCGGGGAGTGCGCTGTACCGCTGCCTGGGGAACCAACAAGGCCGGTTCTTCCACCGCACTGGTCAGGCGGGCGCGAATAAACATCCCGGGCAGCAAAATATGGCCCGGGTTAGGCACTATGCCCCGCACCGTAACTGTGCCGGTACCTGGATCAACCGTCACATCCGAAAACTCAAGCGTACCCTGCTTACCGTGGGCACTGCCATCGGCAAGAAGCACCTGTACCTGCGAGGCCGGTACATCGGCAGCCTCCTGCTGGCCTTCCATTTTCTCCTTTAAGGCGAGCATTTCATCGGCCGCCTGGTTCACATCCACATAGAGGGGATCAAGCTGCTGGATCACGGCCAGGGCATTGGGCTGCTGTGCTGTCATGAGCGCGCCTTCGGTAACCATGCTCCGGCCGATGCGACCGCTGATCGGCGCCTTGACCTTAGTGTATTCCAAATTGATTTTGGCGGTCTCCAGTGCTGCCTTGGCAGCGGCTATTTCGGCCTGGGCCTGCTTCCAGGTGGCTTCAATCTCCACCTGTTCCTGCGCGCTCACCGCCTTGGTCTGCACCAGACTGCGGTAACGGGCAGCCTTCTGGCGGGCAGAGTATTCCACTGCAGTTGCCTGGCTCAAACGGGCTTGGGCGCTCTCGACTGCCGCCTTATACAGGGCCGGGTCTATCTGGTAGAGCACCTGCCCCTCCTTTACCTCGCTCCCCTCGGTGAAGAGACGCTTCTGGAGAATACCGCTTACCTGAGGCCGCACCTCAGCCACCCGGTAGGCAGATGTGCGGCCAGGCAATTCTACCTGGGCCAGGATCATCTGCTCCGCCACTTCATACACCTCGACCTCTGGAGCCGGCCTCATGGCACCAGGAGCACCATCCTGCTGGTCGTCTTTTTTGCATGCCGCTGTCAGGGCAAGCAGAAGACAAAGCACAGCAGCGCATCCACGAGATAACCTGTTGTTTTTCATGATTTTTTCCTGATATGTATTGTATATGACTACCGTTTTTGCGGGAAAGTGGAACAGAATGTACATACATTCATGAATGTATGCAAATTGTTTTTTTATGACGTTTCCATTTTTTTACTGCTGCCGCAAATAATATCCTGGATGGATCCATCATCTCTTCGACAGAGCAACCAGGCAAGCTCCTTATCTTTTGGGGTCAACTCATTAACCAGTACTGTAAAACCAAGCTGCTGTACCAGGGCAGCAAGTTGCTCAGGGCTACGGTAATAGGTACGGTGGCCAGCCAGACGTACCCGTCGATCTTCCAGATGCCAGCACCAACTGCGCCGGCCCTGTGGCTTTTGGGAGTGACGGATGAGGACAACACCGTCTGTGGCCAAGGCCTGCCAGCACTGGCGCAGAGTTTTTTTAAGGGCTGCATCGTCAAGGTAGTGGAGCATGTCGAGTAAAAGTACCAGATCTGCTGCAGCAACAAGCGGTGGAGTATCTGTTGCCCAGCCCTGCACAATATGTCCCCGCATACCTGTTGCCAGGGCTGTAACCTGCACCCGCTTGCTGTCCGGATCAACCCCAAAAACCCGCGAGCCTGGATAGGTTTCCAAACACCAACAGGCTGGCAGGCCAAAGCCACAGCCAACATCATAGATGGAGCGGATAGTGCCCTGCCCTGTCAGGAGCACGGGCAGATCACAGAACATGGGATCAAGGCGCAATTTGCAGCGGACAAAAATACGGGGATAGGCCTCCAGCAGCCGGTAGCGGTGGCGGATGCGCCGGGACATGGAACCGCCGACCGGCAAGGCAGCAGCAAGCCGATTTGGATCGAAGCGGCGCTTTAAAAGTGGTGGCAAGAGCAGAAAGGCGCCGATCAGGGAATAGCCAATGCCCAAAACAGAAATTAAACCAACACTGCGCAACAGAGAGTGCTCGGCAAAACACAGTACACCAAAGCCGATCAGGCTGGAGACAGCGGCCATGAACACAGTGGTGCGCACCAGCAGATACGATGGGTGGTTGGCATCGCGGTACCACTGGTAACCATACACCGAATACACCGCATAATCATCACCCATGCCAAAAATGATAATGGCCAGCATCAGGCTGGGAATGTCCAGCGGATGTCCAATGAGTTTCAGGGTACCCAGGGTGCAGATAAAGGCAAAAAATGGCGGCAGCAGGATAAGCGCAGTCAGACGCAAATTCAGGGAAAAAAGCAGGTGAAAAAAAGCCACCAGGGCAATGATCAGCCCCAGTCCCTGCAGGAAGTGGGCAAAGAGGATATCCCCCAAACGTTTGGCAAAATAGGGCCCGTCAAAGATCTTGGCAGAAGCGCTGTAACGCTCAAAAAAGCTGGCAGGCTCATACAGGCCACCCGGTTGCAGGCTGATAAACTGCACATGGCCACCCTGTCCACCTGCGGCCGGGGCCACGGAGAGCAGCCGGAGAAAAGCTGGCGGCAGCGCTGGAGGAGCAGCTGCATGGTCAGATAGATAGCCAGGCGTAAGTTGTCGTAGAAAAGGGGCAAAGGCATCTTGGGCAAAACCTGCCTGCTGGCCGGCTTTTGCCAGGGTTGTCCGCAACGCTGTACTGCGTTCTGGCGTCCAGAAAGCCTGCCAGGCTGCAAGATTCTCCTTACTTCTGTGGGCGCCGGGAAAGAGCATGGAGGGCACAAAAACTGAACTGACGAGGTCGGCACGCATGTCCTCTTCCAGTTGCTGCAAAAGGAGGTCGTTTTTGGCCTGCAGGGCAACGAGATTTTCTGCCTTGGCCATCAGATAGATACGGTTGCCCATATCGCCCCAGATTGTGGTGAAGTGTGCTTCGGCTGCCCTGGTTTCTGCCCGCACCGAACTCATCTCCTGCAGGTTGATGTGAAAAACAGGACGGGCAAAGGGAAGCAGACAGCAGAGCAGCACCAGGCCGAGGACAAGTCCTCTGGTATCCCAGGAACCCAACCACTGCACCAGCCGCTGTAATGGCAGGGCCCGCTCTGGCCCGGGCTGCATATGATCGAAGATCTGTGGAAAAATGACCATGACATAGAAATAGGTGCCAAGAAAACCCAGGGCAGTAAAGATGCCCAGTTCTGCAAACATGGGAAATCCGCTCAAACTCAGCACCAAAAAGGCCCCCACTGTAGTAAGCAGAGCAACCCGGCCGCCAATGGCTCGTACCTCGCCCGCCACCGCCTGCCCCTGGGTGGCATGCGGCCGGTCAAGCAACAGCAGATAGGTGATGCCATAATCCACGGTGATGGAAATGAGCGCACCGCCAAATCCCAGCACTAAAATGGAAATGGAATCGAAAAAAAACGAATATACAAAAAGGGCAGCAGCAGTGCCCACGATGGAGGGGAGCAGCGACAGCAAACCCAAAAAGGGCCTGGGAAAGGTAAGAAAAAGCAGCAGGCCAATACCGGTGGTGGAGAGGAGCAGGGCCAGTTGCACATCGTGGCGAACAATTTCCTCGTTATCAAGCGCTGCGCGGTAAGCACCCACCGGAATCAGCTGGGGCGCCAGACCCTGGGCCTCATACGGCTGGAGCAGTTCCTCTTCGGCCTGCTGGAAAAACTCTTGCAGCAAGCGGGCCTGTTCGGTATTTGAGCCTGGCTGCATGGGGCGGGCGGTGAGCAAAAGGTGCCGGCCATCTTCACTGAGCAGGCTACCCCGGTAGAATTTTGCCTTGAGTGTGGGGGCCAATGGGGCCAGCTTGGCCAGAATCAAGTCGCGCAGGGCCAAGGGGTCGGCCGCTGCAAGCCTGGCTTGGCCAATGCCCTCCATGGTCTGGAAAGAATACGCAAGTTCCTGCAGCCGCTGTTCCACGTGGGCTGGCTCCAGTTTTGGGGCAACATCCCGCTGCAGTTCCTCTGCACTGAAGAGCAGGGACAGTTGCTGCACCACCAGACCCACCAGTTCGGGCATCAGGCTACTCAATTCCCGGTTGCCCACCTCGGCAAAGAGGCCGCTGGCTCGCATTCTTTCTTCCAGGGCCATGCCCATGGCCACCAGCTGGTCAGGTGCGGCCACAGCTACACTGATGTCCACTGCTATCTGATCGTGCACCGGGTGGTTGGCAAAAATCTCCATGGCATCACGCATCACCTGCTCCTGGCCAGGCATGGAACGGACGATGTCGGTATCCACATGCAGCCGCTGCAAGGCAGCCAGGGTGAAAAGCACGGCGCACAGTGCAGAGGTGGCAAGAAGGAGATATCTGGTGAAGGATCGGGACATAGGGAAGTGTCTGCCAGGCTTGGGCATGGCTACAGTTGCAATTCCATATCAAAGCGCTTTCTGGGTTGGCCTTGGAAAATACTCTTCAGAGTACCTCTTGTTCTTGTGCAGCTGAGTCGTCTTTTCCTCGCCTCCTTGAGAGCATCTTGCTCTGTAACTGAAATAAAGGGCGACTACAATTGCCTGCGCAGCGACATCGCTTGCTACCTGTTCCAGGCCGCACTATAGTGTGCGTGTTAGACGTTGTTACCCACATAAATTACAGACAAAATCCTTTCAACAATAGTCCTTATGTTACACTGGTACTCTTCACTGCTCCTGCGCCTGGCTGCACTGCCCTACGTGCACAACGCCATTGTCGAGCAGGCCGACCTGAGCGCCTTCAGGGCCCGGCCGACCCTGCGCATTCTGATCGGGGTCTTCCTTATTGGTGCAAGCTTTGTACTGGGCTGGCCGGCAATAGGTGGGCTGGGAATTTTGGCCCTGCACTTGGGCAATCCGTGGATTGTGGCCATAGGCGGCCCGCTGGTTTATGGCCTGTCGCACCTGGTTTTTCTGGCTGGCATGTATCTTTCCGGTGCCGAATATACGCTCATCTTCTGCCGCTGGCTGGTACGGATAGTCATGCTGCGTCTTTTGGCCTGGCAGGGCATTGAACTGCAGCAGCCCGTACAGCCGGTGTTGGGCCAAAACCAGCCCAGCTGAGCAGCGACAAAAGCTGTACCGTACTCACTCTGTACTCTAACGCCGTAACCAGGCCGGCGGCTGCAAACGACCACCACTAACATCCCGCATCACCAGGCCCTGCACCTCTTCGCAGACCTGGCCTCCATTGGCAAGCCACAAATCGTAGACCAGCATATCCTGCTCCTGACAGC
>JABMJC010000022.1 GCA_013201405.1 Desulfobulbaceae bacterium | reverse complement strand
GGGCCATGATTGTCCTCTGAAATATTCAGGCGACAACTAGGCTGACACATAGGGGGTCTTGATCGGCGGCAGCAAGCGGGTCCTGACGTCGCAGATGAAAAGGGAGTTGAGACGGCGTGGCGCGATTGAGCCGGTGATCGGCCACATGAAGGCGGATGGCAAGCTGGGTCGCAACCACCTTTTGGGCACTTTGGGCGACAAGATCCATGCGCTGCTGTGCGGAGCCGGGCACAATATCCGGCTAATCCTCAGGAAACTGAGGGAGTTGTTGCTTTTTTGCGCGCCGGGTGCTTGCAGGCCTTTTTGAAGGCTGTAATTGGCTTGTATGGTTCGTTAACCGCCTTGCTTGGCTCCAGGCAGATGATGATTTGACACAAGCAGCAAGCCAAAAAAAGCCTTTTTAAGGACTGTTTATAAAAACTGGCTGGCACAAAAAAAGGGTTTAGAAAATAATTTCTAAACCCTTGAATCTTTTTGGTAGCGGGGAGAGGATTTGAACCTCTGACCTTCGGGTTATGAGCCCGACGAGCTACCAGACTGCTCCACCCCGCATCACGAAAAATAAATATACCATTTTTTTGGAATATGTCAAGTGAAGTGTTGTTAGTCAGGAGTGGTATCTTTTTTTTGTGCAAGCACAGCCTTGATGGCCAGGGCAATTTCTTGTGGAAAGGGGGTGAGTACGCCTTCCCTGTTGACACAGGCGTGCACGGTAAAGCCCTTGGTGAGTAAGGCTGCCGCGGCGGTTGGGCCGTTTTCTTCGTGGCGACTGATTTGGTAGTGAAAGCGGCAGGTCAGGCGGCTGACTTCAACCAGGCAGACAGCAATATCCACTAAATCATCATAGCGGGCCGGAGCCTTGAAGCGCAGATAACTTTCCGTAACCGGCAGGATACAGCCCAAGTCTTCCATGGCCCGGTAGGGCATGGCCCAAGCGCGCATCATTTCGGTGCGGCCGATCTCAAAAAGTCTGAGGTAGTTGGCGTTGTACATCACTCCCGCTGCATCGGTATCGCCATAAATAACCCGATAGCTGGTGGTAAAAACCGGCTCGATCAGGGAGGTGGAGAGCTTGTTCACGGGCTGTGCTGCTGTACGAAGTATTGAAAAAAGGCTTCGCCCGAGGCAAAGTGACGGTCGCTGTGCTCCGCAGCTTTGTGGGCATTGGCTTCGCTGTAGAGAAGCCCGTTTCTTGCACCGCTTCTGCGCGAGTCATACAGGAGCATGGGCACGGGCCAGTCCACATGGGTGCGCAGATGCAGGGGGGTATAGTGGTCCATGGTCACCACCAGGCGAAACGCTTCCTGGCGGCGCTCCATTTCTGCCACAATCGGCCCTACAATCTGGGCATCAAAATCGGCTATGGCGCGGATTTTTTCGGAAAGCAGGCCCTGATGGCCGCATTCATCCGGTGCCTCCACATGGACTGCAACAAAGTCGTTGTCAACCAACAAGTCCAAAGCGGCTTGCGCCTTGCCAGCATAGTTGGTGTCAAGATAGCCTGTGGCCCCGGGTACATCAACTGCAATAAGCCCACTTAGCACGCCAATACCCTTGAGCAGATCCACCGCAGAAATCATGCCGCCATGCAAGCCGTAACGTTCGTGCAAGGTGGGCATACTGGGGCGCTTTCCTTCCCCCCAAAGCCAGAAGAAATTGACCTCGGCCTTGCCGGCTGCCCTGCGTTTTTGATTGAGTGGGTGGTTGGCCAGCACCTCGGGCCCGCAGGCATACAAGTGTGCCAGGGCGTCTACCTGTTTATAGGCGTTGAAATGAGCAGAAACATCTTGGCCACTGTGGTCGTGCGGAGGAACTGTGCTGAAACCCGGCGGCAGCGGCGCATGTAGAACCAGCAGGTGCCGGTAGCTGACTCCAGGATAAAGCGCCAGCTGCCCTGTTTGTGGTTGGCAGCAGGCGCTCTGCAAGGCGTTGATCAATTCCCGCGCCTCTGGTGTGCTGATGTGGCCAGCACTGTAATCTGCCATGACAAGGCTGCCATCAGCCTGCTGTTCCACTTGTACCAGGTTGCAGCGGAAGGCCGTGTCCCCAGGGCCAAGCTCCACGCCCATACTGGCGGCTTCCAGGGGTGCGCGGCCACTGTATATCTCCTGTGGATCATAGCCAAGCAGGGAGAGGTTGGCCACGTCGCTGCCAGGGGGAAACCCCTCTGGTACGGTGTGGGTCAGCAGCAGCTCGGCTGCCGGAGCCAGGCGATCCAGCGTGGGGGTGGCCGCTGCTTCCAGCGGGGTTTGTCCGTCCAGGCTTTCTTGTGGCACATCGCCCATGCCATCGCCTATTAGTAGAATGTACTTCACTGCGACCCTATTCTTCTTCAAAAATACGTATTTTCACCACCGGTGCAGTCACGGCCGCCAAGGTGCTGATGCGTGCAAGCGCCTGCTCTACAGAAGATTCTTTGGCCGCATGGGTAACAATCACCAGGGGCACGGCCCCGCCGCTTTCCTTGCGTCCCTTTTGAATGACCGACTCGATGCTGATGTCGTGTTCGCTGAGAATACCGGCGATAGAGGCAAGCACTCCTGGCTGATCCAGCACGGAGAAACGGAAGTAATAGGGGCCGTAGAGCTCGTCCATGGGGGTGATGCGGCGCGGCACAAACTGATCCGGGCGGTAGCCCAGAGACGGGACCCGGCCTATGGAATTGCAGGCGATATTACGGGCGATATCCACTACGTCAGCGGCCACGGCACTGCCTGTGGGTACCTTGCCCGCACCCAGGCCATAGAGCAGGATGTTGCCAACACAGTCGCCATGGAAATGGATGGCATTGTAGGCGCCGCTGATTGAGGCCAGCAGGTGATCCTGCGGCACCATGGTGGGATGCACCCGTGCCTCCACGTGTTCGCCATGATTGCGGCTGATGGCCAGCAGCTTGATGCGGTAGCCGAATTCCCGGGCCAGTTCGATATCCAGTGGCTCGATGTTACTGATGCCTTCAGTGGATATTTCCCGGTGGGTAATGTGCATGCCATAGGCCATGCTCATCAAAATGGCCAGCTTGTGTGCGGTGTCGATGCCTTCCACATCGTAACTGGGATCGGCCTCGGCAAAACCGAGGCGCTGCGCCTCGGCCAACACATCGCTAAAGGCTATGCCCTCATCGGTCATGCGGCTTAATATATAGTTGGCAGTACCGTTCATGATGCCGCTGATGGAAAGAATCCGGTTGGCCACCAGACCCTCGCGCAGGGCCTTGATCACGGGAATGCCGCCGCCCACGCTGGCCTCGTAACCCACCTCTACCTTTTGGGCTGCAGCTGCGGCAAAGATGTCGCGCCCCTCCTGGGACAAAAGTGCCTTGTTGGCGGTTACCACGTGCTTGCCCGCGGCAATGGCTGCAAGAATAAGGCTTTTGGCTGGCTCAATCCCGCCGATCAGTTCGACTACAATATCAATATCCGGATTATCGATAATGGCTGCGCCATCCCGCACAAGCGAAATGTGGGCGAATCGTTCCGGCAGGGGTCTGGCGTTCTTGTCGGCAATGGCGGCAAGGGTGATGCGCATACCGGTGCGTTTGGGCAGCCGTTTTTGCTGCATATGCAGTACTTCGGCAAGTCCTTGTCCAACCGTGCCAAATCCTATCAGACCAACCTTGATGTCTTTCATTCGTGTTTCGCGCCACCTGTAAATGATAAAAAGAGCAATAAAAAGCGAAAATATTTGGCCACAATTTCTACTCATTTTCATGCCACTTGTCAAAATATACTCTCTTCCCTGTCTCGTTGTGCTGCTGACTGTGATATATGGTGCGAGCATCACGGGCAAGCCTTCTCAATTTTCATGGCATCTTGCCCGAGGCTCGGTTATTATAATTTCTTGTCGCTACACCATTCCTTTTAACCAGGCGGATGCGTGCATCCTCCGAACCCCTGTAAGCAAGGAGCGGGCATGAATATTCTTATCTTTGGACCAAATGGCAGCGGTAAAGGCACCCAGGGCGCTATTCTCAAAGAAAAGTATGGTATGGACCATATTGAATCCGGAGCGATTTTCCGGGAGCACATCAAGGGTGGCACCGAACTGGGAAAAAAGGCCAAGGCCTATATAGATCGGGGCGATCTGGTTCCCGATGAAATCACCATTCCCATGGTGCTGGAAACCCTGGCCAAATCCAAGGAGAAGGGCTGGCTTCTGGATGGTTTCCCCCGTTCGCTTGCCCAGGCCGAGGCCCTGGACAAGGCGTTGAGCGATGCCGACATGGCCCTCAATTACGTGGTGGAAATCGTACTGGACAGACAGGTGGCTAAGGAGCGCATCATGGGCCGCCGGCTTTGCGCCAATGACAACAATCATCCCAACCATATTGCCTTTGATGCCATTAAGCCGGTGGAAAAGGATGGCAAGCTGGTGTGTCGGGTGTGCGGTGGCGAACTGTCAACCCGCGCCGATGATCAAGATGAAGAGGCTATCAACAAGCGCCACAACATCTATTATGATGAAAACACCGGCACCATGGCTGCCGTGAACTACTTCAAGAAAAAAGGCAGTGCCAAGGTGATTTCGGTGGATGGCTCCGTGGCCATCAAAGAGGTAACAGCCCTGATTTTGAAAGAACTGGACTGATTTTCGAACCTTGATGGTTTGTTGCACTTGGCGCCTTGCAGGCCAAGCCGGGCAAGGCGCTTTTTTCTTGTATAATTCACAAAATCCGCATGGATACGCAGTCACTGATTCTTGACAGGCTACGTCGTTCCGTGGCTGCCAAGGAAGAGTTTGTTCGCTCTTCCCTGAAGGAGATAGAGTGCCTTGCAGGCATGATCCGCAATACCCTTGAGGCTGGCGGCAAGTTGCTTGTTTTTGGTAATGGTGGCAGTGCGGCTGATGCGCAACATCTAGCCGCAGAATTTGTCAACCGTTACCTTATCAAGCGCAGACCTCTGGCGGCCTTGGCCCTGACCACCGATAGTTCGGCTTTAACGGCCATTGCCAACGACTTTGCCTTTGAGCAAGTTTTTGCTAAACAGATTCAGGCCCTGGGCAGGCAGGAAGACCTGGCCCTGGGTATCTCTACTTCGGGCAAATCTGCAAATGTCATCAAGGGGATGGAGGCTGCCCGGGAGATCGGCATGCAGCGGGCAGCGCTCACCGGCGGCTTGCAACACCCCGGTGCAGAGTTGGGCCCTCTGTGCCACGTGGTGCTCAATGTGCCCAGTGATGAAACCCCGCATATTCAGGAAACTCATCTTTTTATTGAACACCTGCTCTGCGAACTGGTGGAGCGGCAGATGTTTCCGCATACCTGATTTCTCATGAGCCGCTATCCGCTTGAACCACTGAGTTTTGAGGGGCTGCACACCTATTCTGTGCACGATCGCCATTCCAAAGTATCCCTGGCGGATTTCGCCGCACCCATGCAGGCTGGCATGACTCTGCGGCAGTGGCTGGCAGCCTTGCCGCAGCAGCTGGCCGGCAAAGATTTTCCCGACCTGGTGGCACGGCTGGCCAAGGCAAAACGGCAGGAGCGTCCTATTCTTGTGGGGATGGGCGCGCATGTGATCAAAGTTGGTTTGAATCCGGTGTTAATTGGACTGATGCACAGCGGCCTGATTAGCGCACTGGCGCTCAATGGTGCAGGCATAATCCATGATGCGGAACTGGCCATGGCCGGGCAAACGTCCGAAGAGGTCGGTGCGGTTTTGGGCTCCGGCGCCTTTGGTGCGGCCAGAGAAACCGGTGAGATGCTGAACGCGGCCATTTGCGATGCGGCCCGTCGTGATGTGGGTATTGGCCAGGCCGTGGGAGAGATGCTTTTGGCAGAGAACTTCCCGCATAACAGGCAAAGTTTGCTGGCCACGGCCGCAGAGCTTGCTATCCCGGTGACCGTGCATGTAGCCATGGGTACGGATATCATCCATATCCCTCCCGGCGCCGACGGTGCAGCCGTAGGCAAGGCAGGTCATCGCGATTTCCGTCTCTTTTGTCGCCTGGTGAGCGGGCTTGAAGGTGGCGCGTATCTGAATTTTGGCTCGGCAGTGCTCCTGCCCGAGGTGTTTTTGAAGGCCCTGACCGTGGTACGTAATCTTGGCCACCAGGTGCAGCATTTCACCACGGCTAATTTTGATTTCATTCGGCACTATCGACCCTCGGTTAACGTGGTACAGCGGCCTACACTGGAAGGTGGCAAAGGCTTTCATTTTACCGGGCATCACGAGCTGATGCTGCCCCTTCTGGCCGCAGCCCTTTTAGACGCCTGCAGCCCGGAGGCGACAGCCTGAGCATGTGAGCCTGTTTTTTGTGGAGGAAGATGTGATACAGCGGCTGCGTATCGGCACCAGGGCTAGTCAACTTGCGCTTACCCAGTCGCAATGGGTGCGGGACAGGGTGCAAGCTTTGTTGCCGAATACAGAGGTTGAACTGGTGCGCATCAGTACCAAGGGCGACCGTATTCTGGACGTACCCCTGGCGAAAATCGGTGGCAAGGGACTTTTTGTCAAGGAGATCGAGGAAGCACTTTTAGCCGGTGAGATCGATATGGCGGTGCACTCCATGAAGGATGTGCCCACTGTGCTTCCAAAGGGATTGCACATCGGCATTGTGCCCCAGCGGGAAGAGGCGCGCGACGCCTTTGTTTCCAACCGCTACCGTAACCTGGCTGAATTGCCAGCTGGCGCGGTGGTGGGCACTTCCAGCCTGCGACGCAAGGCACAGCTGCTGGCCCTGCGGCCGGATCTGCAGATGCGGGATTTGCGCGGTAATGTGGGCACCCGTTTAGACAAGTTGGACAGGGGTGATTTTGACGCCATCATCCTGGCAGGTGCGGGTTTAAAACGTTTGCACCTGCATGCGCGTATCAGTACCCTGCTTGCGCCCGAGCAGATGCTCCCTGCCATAGGCCAGGGTGCCCTGGGCATTGAGTTGCGCCAGAGTGATTCAATGCTGCTTGCACAGATGCAACCCCTGCACCATCCGGAAAGTGCTGTTGCCGTGCTGGCAGAGCGTGCCTATCTGGCCCGGCTTGAAGGCGGTTGCCAGGTACCCATTGGCGCATACGCGACCTTGTCTGAGAACCGGCTTTCCCTAACAGGATTGATCGCCTCGATTGATGGTACAACCTTGTTGCGACAGACACGTTTTGCACCGCTAGCGGAAGCGGACAAACTGGGCTTTGAACTGGCCGAAGAACTGCTTGGCCGTGGTGGCAAGGCTATTTTGGAGGCCGTGTACCAGGCCTCTCTTTCCTGATCGTTTTTTGTTGGAGGACTTGGTCGTGCACAACAGCACTTCGTCCCAGGCACATGATATGGGCTCGCATGCTGCGGGCAAGGTATACTTGGTTGGTGCAGGTCCCGGCGACCCAGGGCTCCTCACCCTGCGCGGCAAGGAGTTGCTGCAACGGGCAGAAGTAGTGGTCTACGACTATCTGGCCAACCCGAAGCTGCTGCGCTATGTGCCCAAGGAAGCCATCTTGATTTATGCAGGAAAAAAAGGTGGCGGCCTGCATGCCTACACCCAGGAGGGCATCAACAAACTGCTGGTTGAGCATGCCAAGGCCGGTCGACTGGTGGTGCGGCTCAAGGGGGGGGATCCGTTTATTTTTGGCCGCGGCGGTGAAGAAATAGAAGAGCTTGCTGTCGAAGGGGTGGATTTTGAGGTGGTGCCAGGCGTTACCTCTGCCTCGGCCGCCGCCACCTACACCGGTATTCCTATCACCCACCGGGAATACACGGCTTCTGTGGCCTTTGTCACCGGTCATGAAGATCCGGAGAAAAAATTTTCCGCCATTAACTGGGAGAAACTGGCCGGTGGTGCCGGCACTCTGGTTATCTACATGGGCATAAAAAATCTGCCCGATATTACCAAGAAACTGATGGAAGCCGGCCGTGCACCCGAGACACCGGTGGCTGTGGTGCGCTGGGCCTCGACTCCAAAACAGAAGTCTCTTATCGGTACTTTGGGCACCATTAGCGACCTGGTAGTGGAGGCAGGCATCAGGCCGCCTGCTTTGGTGATCGTGGGCGAGGTGGTGCAATTGCGGCATCGGATCAACTGGTTTGAACGGCGACCGCTTTTTGGCAAGCGTGTCGTAGTGACCCGTACCCGCGTTCAGGCCAGCGAACTGGTGAACCAGTTGGAGGAACTGGGAGCAGACTGCCTCGAATGCCCCACCATTGATATTCAGGAGATGGACGACTACTCGGCCCTTGAGCAGGCCTTGCCGCAGCTCTCCACCTATGACTGGCTGCTTTTCACCAGCCCCAATGCGGTGCACTATTTTTTTCGCCGCCTGCAACTGGCCCAACTGGACAGCCGGGCGCTTGCCGGTACGCGCATCGCGGCTGTGGGTACGGCCACTGCCGGGATATTGGCGCAATACGGAATATATGCGGATTTTCTCCCTGAGCAGTTTACCGGAGAGGGACTGGCCGATGCCCTGATCAAGCAAGGGGTCGCAGGTCAGCGTTTCCTGTTGCCCCAGGCCCTGGAGGCAAGTAAGGTGTTGCCGGAGAAACTGGCTGAATCCGGTGCCCACCTGACCATTGTTCCGGTGTACAAAAATCTTCCCACTGTCTCTTCGGGAGAGGAGTTGCGAGATGAGTTGAGCAGAGGCGCAGTGGATGTACTCACCTTCACCAGTTCCTCCACGGTGCGCAACTGCTTTGCCCTGCTTGCTTGCCAAGATGCATCGGCACTCAGACAACTGTTGGGCAAAACCCGCATCGCTGCCATTGGACCGGTTACCGCAGCCACATTGCAGGACTATGGAATTACAACCCATATCCAACCGCAACAGCATACCATCGCAGACTTGGTGCGCGCCATTACCAGCCACTATGGCCATGACATTCCACGGCCAAACGGTTCTTTTTCGTAAGCTGCGCGAAGGACCCGGCAACGCCAAAATACAAGGTCGACGTGCTCCTTCCTCTGAGTCAGATCAAGACAGTGCAGAGGTTGGCGAAAATGTTCGCCCCATACAATGCGCCCTGTGTTCTTTCCCACTGACCACCACCAGTGAAACCACCTTGGTCAATGGCAGGCACCGGCATGTGTTTTTTAATCCCGCTGGCATTGTTTTTGATATTCGCTGTTTTTATCAGGCACCAGGTGTGCGGATCGTAGGCGAGAAGAGCAGCGAGTTCAGTTGGTTTGCCGGTTTTGTCTGGCAATTGGGGTTGTGCCGCGCTTGTCGTACCCACCTGGGCTGGTTTTTTTCCGGGCCCAGCACATTCCACGCCTTGATTGTCGAAAAACTTATCTACTGATTATTGAAGAAATTCGTGGACATTCCCCGGATATTACCGGTATTGGGTGCCAAAAACAGGAGGGATACCGTGTGCATGCCATTATTTTTTAGCAAAGTCTGTCCTTCTGCCCGTACCCGAACGTTTCGGGCATTTTTATGGACCGTTGTCCTGCTTGCGACGATTTTTATGCCAATCTGTCCGCTCTTGGCCGCGCAAGGCCAGGGAGCAGCGGTACAGACCCGGGTGGTTTTTCTACCCATTACCGTGCAAGTGGAAGGAGTGCCAAGCCATTTGAGCGATGGCTTGGCCAGTGTACTGGCCAGTCGGGTGGCAACTAGGGCCCGAATTACCGCTATCACCCAAGGCAGTTCCACCCAGCAGATGCAAGAGGCCCTGCATAAGGCAGACTTTTCTTCCTTCAATCGACTGCTTGCAGAAACCAATGCAGATTATCTTGTGCTCAGCACCTTTGGGCCCAGCAATGCCCAGTACGAACTGGCCAGCTATGTTTTTTCCCGTGGCAGCAGTGCAGCGCCCCAAAAAGTGAGCCGTTTTTTCAGTAATGCCGATGACCCGCTGCCGGCTGCAGACGAATTGGCTTCAGACATCAGTGTCCTGATTTCCGGCAAAGGCACAGCAACACAGACAGGGGTGACAGCCCGGCAGGATGTGGCTTCTCCTTTTTCCTCTGCGCATCCGGAACGGGCCTACCGGGAGAATATGCTGGCTCAATCCGTAGCTGGCTTAGAAAGGGCCCAAGGGGGGTTCAAACTGGTGGAGAGCTTGCGTGGCAGGCCTCTGCCCATTGAACTGCTTGATTTGAATGTCGGCGATGTGGATGGCGATGGGGTACAAGAATTGGTTCTCCTAGGTAAAAAGACCTTGCAGTTCTACCGCTACGAAGAGGGTCGCTTTGTGCAAAAATTTGCCCAAGATTTGCCAGGGCACCTTAATTATCTTTCTGTCACTCTGGCAGATGCCAATGGCAATGGCGTACCTGAATTGTATATCGGCGCCAGCAATGGTGCATTGGCGGCTTCTTCCATTTGGGAATGGCAGAATGGGCGACTGGTGCGTCTGGCAGAGAATATCCCCTATTACTTGCACGCGATTTCATTGGCAAAGGGGGAGACCATGTTGCTGGGACAGTCGCCGCCGCCCAAAGAAGCCATTGGCGGTGCCATCCACCTCATGCGCTACGAGGGAGGCACACTGCAGCCATCCGGCAACACCCTGCCACTGCCCGAGGGGTACAATGTCTATGATGTAGCGCCTGCAGACCTGGATGGGGATGGTACACTTGAAATAGTGGCCATTAACAACAAAAATCGGCTACAGGTGTTCAGTGCTTCTGGCACGCTACTGTGGACCAGTGCAGACGAATACGGCGCCAGCCGCAACTTTTATGGCACCGTGTCATCGGCCGCGGCCGCGGTTCAGCAGCCGAGCTATCTCCACACCCGCATCGTGACTGCGGATATTGATCAGGACGGGATTACCGATGTGCTGGTGGGCAAAAACCGGGCTAAAACCGTTCCGTATCTGCCCAATGTCCGCTATTTTGATGGCAGTTCACTTGCCGGGCTCAAGTGGGAGGAGCGTGGTCTGAGGGTACTTTGGGAGACGCAGCGCATTTCTGGCTATGTCGCTGGCTATCAATCACTGCCTGTGCAAGGGAAGGAGGGCAGGATGCAACTCTTTTTTGCTGAGACTGAAAACACCTATCCTTTTCTCTTTTGGAGCACACCCACCACCACCATACACCGCTTCGTCTTGGCAGTTGAACCTGGAACGCATTGATTTTTCGATATTTTTTGCTATTTGTTAAGGGGTGGTTCAACCCTCGTTAAAAAAATTAAACCGGAGTAAAAAAAACTTGACTAAGCGACCTGTCCTTGTTTACCATATGATTACTTGATTTTTAATATGTGTTCCTTTAGAGGAATGCATGAAATTCACAGGTACAAGGAGAAATGAAATGAAGAAGATTCTCGTTGCAAGTGCTGCGTTTCTGTTGGTGGCAGGTGCAGTAGATACTGCTCCAGCCGCCGAGAGCAAACCAGGCGTGGAGCTCAGTGGTGATGCCCGCGTTCGTGCTGTGTACAGGGACGACTTTGACTTTGGTAATAGCGACAAGGATGGGGAGAACTATCTTGACTCCCGCATCCGTCTCACCATCAAGGGAACCGCTGCAGGTGGCGCCTATGCCATTGGCCGCATTCGCATGATGGAAACCAAATTTGAAGACAATGACACAGACAATGCCGCCGGCACGGTTGAACCAGGCAACATCTGGATGGACAAGGCCTACATTGGTGTTCCTTTTAGTGACAACTTTACCCTGGAAGCCGGTAAATATCGTGTGACTTATGGTACAGGCTTCTTCTACGAAGACCTGAACTTGGCTGGTCTGCGCGGCATTATCAAGGCCGGTAATGTGGAGATCAACCCCTTTGTCGAATGGATGTCCGAAGGTCAGAACTCCAAAATCAAGCAAGATAAGAACGACGACAACGACTCGGTCCGTTTTGGTGCCAATATCTCCGCTGATTTCAACGACAACTGGAAGGGTGGTGTGCTGGTCGCCTACCAGACGGATGATAGGGCCGAGACCGTGATCATTGATGATGTTGCCCATCATATGGAGCCCAATGAAGGCCTGCTCGCTTCTGTATACTTTGAGGGCAAAGAGGGCAATTTCGGTTTGGCCGGTGAGTTTGCCTATGCTGACGGCGATCTGCGTGGCTTCAACCAGTTTTATGACGATCATAACGATAGCGGAATAGACATGATCGGCTGGGATGACGATGGCTACGGCGGGTATCTCCAACCGTCTTACACCATTGATGCCCTGACCTTGGCCCTGAATGTGGGCTTCACCATGGATGGCTTCTTGGCTGATCCGGTCTTTGGCTTTGTCATGCTTGGTGCCGACCACTCCCTCACCGTTATGAGTATGGGTGAGCATGGTGACTGGCTCTGGGCGGGCCTTGTGGCGAAGTATGCCGTTAGTGACAAGTTGAACCTTACCGGTAATCTTGTTTACGCATCTGTTGATGGTTACTCCAACACGGGTTTGGATTCGCTTGAGAGTGCCATCGAAGTTTCTGGCGTGCTTGAGTACACCATCAGCAAGGGCGCGGTCTTCTCCTGGTTTGCTGGTACTCTAATTCCTTCCTTTGATGATCCTACAGTTGAAGACGATCCTGCTTTCGGTACCTACGGCAGGCTGCAACTCAAATTCTAAGCTGTTACCAGGACTTTCCTGATATGCAAAACGGCCTCCCCTGTGGAGGCCGTTTTTTGTTTTATCCCTGTGCGGTGCTGCTCAGCGTTTTCAGTAGCTTACCAGAGATACAGTGGAGGGTGCTGTCGCTGCTCTCTCAATGGTTGACCGGCAGCCAGATACGTGCTTGCGCTCCACCGCTGGCCCTGTTGCTTAAGCGTAAATCACCGCCATGGTCCCTGAGTACCCGTTGCACTAAGGACAAGCCCAAGCCTGTGCCTATGGTTTTGGTAGTAAAAAAGGGATCGGTTACATTTTCCAGTATCGGCGCGCTGATACCACCACCAGTATCCAGAATCAACAAGGCAACCCCACCATCGGTGGGAGTGATGCGCAGGGTGAGCTTGCCGCCCTCGGGCATGGCCTCAATGGCGTTGGCGAGCAGGTGGACTAGCACCTGCTGAATCAGCTTGGGATCCAGTTCAACAGAGGGTGTGTCTGGGTGAAAATCATACACTGTGGTGATGTTCTGCCGTAAGAGATCCTGCTGGTGGAGGCGCACGGCGTTCCGGGCCAATTCGGCAAGGGAAACCGCCTGATAGACCGGCTGGATAGTTTCGGCAAAACGGGCGAGATTTTCCAGGGTTTTTTCCACCTTTTCCACTTCGCCGACCATCATATTTAAGAATTTTTTCAGATCAGTGTCGGCAATTTTGCGGTGCAGCAGACGGGCGCTGCCGCCAATCGCAGTAATGGGATTTTTGATACTGTGGGTCAGTTGCGCTGCCATATGACCGAGGGCAGAGTAGCGGCCAGCCGTGACCAACATATCTTTATTTTTATGCAGTTCCTTGGTTAGTTTTTCCAGTTCGGCCACCTTGCTTTGCATGGCCTGGTAGAGCGTGCCGTGTTCAATGGCAAGACTGGCCTGGCTGAGGAAACTCTCCAGGGCGTGAATTTTTTCTTGGCTGAAGGGACAATGGGTGATGAAATTGTCTACCAGAACAACGCCCAGCGAGCGTTCGGACGAATAAAGCGGTGCAATGACAAAACTGTCTTCCTGTAAGAGGTGTATTAGCTCTTCCGCAACCGGGTACTCTGCCTGCCCATCCTGAACAACGAGAATTCGGCGTTGTTCCAGCGCACGAAAGAGAATGTGATCTTTTTGGGAAGTGTCGATTTGGATAGCCTGGACTAGACGGGCAATATCGGTATCCGGTGCCTGGTAAGCGCGACAGTTGTCCAGCAGCTCGTCCATAGTGAGCTGTTCAGCCTGCATCCTCTGCCAGATGGCGATTCCTTCCTCCCGGCTGACCGGGCCAATGGCGTACCTGCCGGTCAATTGTTTACCGTCATCAGTAAAAAGAACCAGAAAGGCGCGGTTAAAGCCTAAGCCCTCACGGGCGGTGATGCCCGTGAGAATGGCACGCATGAGCATATCCAGGCTGGTCATGCTCAAGTAGGCGCTGTTCATTTTAATGGCCAGGGTGTGGGAGCGTTCTATGCGTTTGCGCGCGTTTTCCAGCTCTTTTTGGTATACTCTGCTCCGTAGAGCCAAGCGCCGTTTTTCCAGTATCCGATGCAGAATGGTGAGCAGGCTGTTGAACTGTACAGGCTTGGTGAGATAGTCGTCTGCCCCGTGGCGCAAACAGAGCAGTGCAGTTTCCAGGCTGGCAGCTGCAGTGAGCATGAGAATGGCGGTATCAGGACTCTTTTGTTTGAGTTCAGGGATCAGGGAGATGCCATCGGTATCTGGCAAGCCTATATCCAGAATGACCAAGGCAATGTCTCGGGTTTCCAGTAACTGGCGCAGTTCAGCGGCAGAGTTGGCACTGATGGCTGTATAGCCACGTTCTTTTAGAAAAAGAACAAGGAGGTTGGTAATGTCGGCAAGATCATCAACTACTGCGATAACCTCATTGTTTTCCAGCAGTTCACTACCTGCCAGGGTAAATGTCTGTGGTTCGGTATTGTCGATATACATATTTGTATATAGCGCGCGCATGCGCGATGCCTTTAAAGGGAGACATTTATGTCTAGTTTCGCATTTGTTCTACAATGGCCAGGCATTATCTGTCAAGCACGGTCGTTAGTTTGCAGGGAAGGAAGCGTTTGCGACCCTGCGGCGAGCATGGTACTAAGTGGGGAGAACAGAGTTGCAAATAGACCAGCCTGCCTGCCAGGCAAAAATTTTTGTACTGATTACTGGTGACAGACACTCTGCCATGACAACTTTTTCTTCCATCCAAGATTGCGAGTTTGGGTACAAAGAGCCGGATGATGAGGCAATGCGCGTTGTCATTGCAGATTTCCTGGAAAAGGGTTTGGTTGAAAATATGGTTTCCCTGTGCAGGCAAGAGCCGCGGCAAATTGCCGTGAGCGCTGCCCTGGTAGCGGACGAACGCCTGCGGGTAAGATTGGGCTTGGCCGTCTTGTTTGAAGAGCTGCAGCGCCATTGTCAAAAAGAGTTGCGCCGGGCCATTCCTGTTCTTGCCGAATATTGTCGCCATCCAGAGGCTTGGGTAAGGGGTGAGGCTGCGACCTTGCTTTACCTGACCGGCTGTGCAGAGGCTCTGCTGCTTGTGCAGCCTTTGCAAAACGATCCTGCCCCGCAGGTGGCGGAACTGGCCCGCGAGTTGTTGGATGATGCCCGGCATGGTTGAAATTTTTGGGGAACAGGGCCTGCTTGCAAGCCATGCACCCGGCTTTGTCCATCGGCCCGGTCAACTGCAGATGGCGCAGGCGGTTGAGCGCCTGCTTGTCGGGGAAGATAACCAGCACGATCCGGATACCAACACCCTTTCTTCTTCTTCTTGTGCATGCCTGGTGGTGGAGGCAGAAACCGGCCTGGGCAAAACCCTGGCCTACCTCATCCCAGCAGTGTGCAGTGGCAGAAAAATAATTATATCCACCAATACGCGAAATTTGCAAGACCAGATTCTGCACCGGGAAATTCCACTCATCAAACAGCATCTGGTCCCCAAGTTGCGGGCAATGTGTGTCAAGGGCCGGCAGAACTACCTGTGCCTCTACCGTTGGCACCAGTTGCAGGCAGGCCAACGCGACAGCCTTTTTGCCGATTCTGCGCAGGAACAGATCGACGCCTGGCTCCAGCGCACCCGCCATGGTGACCGGGCAGAGCTTGATTGGCTTGCCGGTGCCTCACCGCTCTGGCAGAAAATTTGCTGTCAAAGTCATTTTTGCCTGGGCAATGCCTGCCCCGAAGCCAGTGCATGCTTTCTTGCACAACTGCGGCGTGATGCCGCCAATGCCGATCTCTTGGTGGTGAATCACCATCTGCTCTTCTCTGATTTGGCAGTACGCCGAACAGGTTTTGGCGAAGTGTTGCCGCGCTATGAAACAGTTTTTTTTGACGAGGCGCACCACCTTGAAGACGTGGCCACTAACTTTTTTGGTCATAGTTTCTCACGACTGCAGTGCATGGACCTGGCCGGTGATATAGAGCGGAGTGCCCAGTCCGAACTTGATGGCGAAGCACAGCAGGAAGCTGTTGCCGCGGCTGCTGCATTGGTGGGTGCAGTTGAGCGCTTTGCCGTGGCATGCCCTGCAGAGCCCGGGCGCTTTTCTCTGTCTTGGGAGGATGCAAATCTTGCCAGGGCCTACAAGCGGACGGAGCATTTGGCTGCTCTTCTTGAAAAAACAACAGAACAACTGGAAAAGCTAAACGATCATCATGATGGCCCCTGGGAACAGTACGGGCAACGTGCAACTGATTTGGCCGCGCGCCTGCAGCACATCATGACAGGACCATCTGAGGGGACTCCTGAGGAAGAGAGCCACCATACCTACTGGTACGAACGCAGTGAGCGCAACCTGACTCTTTCAGCCACACCGGTGGAGGTGGCGGAAGATTTGCGTGAGACTCTGTACGCAAGCGTACGACACTGCCTTTTTACCTCGGCCACCCTGACTGCGGACAACAACTTCTCGTACTTTCTCAGCAGAATGGGGCTCAATGCGGATACTCCCTCCCTTTCGCTGGCCTCGCCCTTTGATTACAGGAATCGTACCCTGATCTATGTGCCGAACCGGGATTTTCCTGCCCCAGCCGCACGTGGCTACCAACGAGCCGTGCATGAGCGGTTAGAAGCCCTTATCCGGTGTGCGCAGGGTCGTGCCTTGTTACTCTTTACCTCCTTACAGGCCATGGAGGCGGCCCATGCAAGTCTTGCCTCACGTCTGCCTTTCCCGGTATTCATACAGGGAGAAGCCCCGCGCCATACACTGCTTGAGCGCTTCAGCCGCGATATCAACTCGGTACTCTTTGCGGTGGCCAGTTTTTGGGAGGGGGTGGATGTGCCAGGAGAGTCGCTCAGCTTGGTGGTGATGGATAAATTGCCATTTGAAGTGCCCACCGACCCGGTTATTATGGCTCGGATGCGGCGTATTACCAGTCGTGGCGGTAATCCTTTTTTCTCCTTCCAGGTACCCAGAGCGATTTTTACCCTGCGCCAGGGTGCAGGCCGTCTGATGCGCACCTCTGCAGACCGGGGGGTGATCGCTATCCTTGATGTCCGCCTGATAAGCAAGGGGTATGGCCGCCAGTTCCTCAAGAGCCTGCCTCCTGGGCCCATAACCCATGATTTGCACAGAGTTGCTGATTTTTTTAGTGAGAGAGCAGAATGACGACAGATACAATACGCCCTGATTTGACAGGGACATTGGGAGAGGTCTCGGCCAAAGTTGAAGCAGCCATGCACGCCGATCTTGACCAGAGCCTTGCTGGAAGTGACGATCTGCTGCGTGAGGTGGTGAGCTACGCACTTTTTGGCGGCGGTAAACGGATTCGACCCTTTTTGTGCGTGCAGGCTTCCCGTTGTTGTGGTCGGGATGATGCTACTTTATACACCCTGGCGGCGGCCATTGAGTACCTGCATACCGCCACCTTGATGCATGACGACGTTGTTGACCATGCTCCTCTGCGCCGTGGACGGCAGACAACGGCCAAACGCTACAGCCTGGAAGACGCTATTTTAGCTGGAGATTGGCTACATACCCGCAGCTTGTACATGGTTGGCAAACTGACCGGAGTAGATGGATTAGATACTTTTTGCGCTGCCACTGCAGCCATGGTCAATGGCGAATTTGTGCAGAAACGCTTGAGTGGCGATTGCCGCGCCACGGAAGAGGAATATTTTGGCGTCATCAAACAAAAAACCGGCAATCTCATTGCCTCGGCCTGCGCGCTGGGCGCAGTCTATGCCGGTGCAAAACCAGCACAAAAAGAGGCGTTACAACAGTATGGTCAGCAGATCGGCCTTGCCTTCCAGATTGTGGACGACCTGCTTGATTATACAGCCAGAGAGGAGCAAACTGGTAAGGAAGTGGGTAATGATTTCAAGGAGGGTAAGGTGACTCTGCCGTTGATTCGGGCCCTGGCCAAGGCTGATGTCCGTGAACGGGACAGCATGGCTAGGCTCATGCAGGGCGACCGGACAAAACCAGAGGCCCAAGAAGCCATCTTTGCAGCCATTGACAGGCTTGGCGGTTTTAAATCTGCTGCGGAGACCGCCCAGAAGCACATTGACCAAGCCATGCAGACACTGGACCGTCTTGCCGCAGAGCCCATCTCTAACAACGAAACTGTGGCCTTATTGCGCGAGCTGGCTGGATTTATACTGGTGCGGAAGAAGTAATAGCCTTGCTGCTTGCAGGTGCAGGTGGGCTACTTGTACTACCTGTTTACCTTGAGTGTGTCACTTTTCCCGGATGTTTTGTGGAGGCCGCAAACAGGGAAGGTAACCTGTTCATCCTCGCCACCCATCTCCTCCACCTTGCCTGGGGCAAGGGCCTGGAGTCGGGTAAGTACACCTTTCACCAGATGCTCCGGTGCCGAGGCACCAGCACTGACCCCTATACGTTTTTTACCCATAAGCCAGTTTGTGTCGATTTCATCCGCATGATCAATTAGATAAGACGGGATGTCCTGTGCCGCAGCCACTTCTCGCAACCTGTTGGAGTTGGAACTGTTTTTTGAGCCGACGATGAGCACGACATCGCAGTGTTCGGCAAGCTGTCGTACCGCAATCTGCCGATTGGTGGTGGCGTAGCAGATATCGGTGCGATCCGGTTCTTCAATGAGGCGGAAGCGGGACCGCAGGGCGGCAAGCATATCCTTGGTATCATCTACGCTCAAGGTGGTTTGGGTAACATAGCCAATCTTGCTTGAATCAGGAATTGGCAAGGCCGCCACTTCTTCCGGACTGGAGACCACATAAACCGGGCCAGGCACTTGGCCACAGGTGCCTTCCACTTCAGGATGCCTTTTGTGGCCCAAAACCAATAAGGTGCATCCCTGCGCATGCAGACGGATAATACGGCGATGCACCTTGGCCACTAAGGGACAGGTGGCATCAATGGTGCGCAGATGCATGGCAGCCGCCTGGTCTTCCACAGATTTGGCTATGCCGTGGGCACTGAAAATGGTGCGTGCTCCAGGAGGAATCTGCTCCAGTTCTTCAACAAAAATTGCCCCCAAGGATCGGAGTTCATGGAGAACATGGGTATTGTGTACAATCTCGTGCAACACGTAGACCGGCGCGCCAAATTCCGCCAGGGCGGATCGAACAATGGCTATGGCGCGGTTGACTCCAGCGCAAAAACCCCGGGGTTTGGCAAGAAGAATGTCCATGTTCTGTGGGGATAAACAGATGTTGTTATGTGTAAAGATGATAGTTACCCTTCATTGAGTAACAGAGCGTCGGTGATGGGCAAGGGGTAGGGATGGTGGGCACGCAACTCAAACGACATGTTGTTGCGCGCCTGTCTAGCCTGCTCCAAGGTATCAAAGATACCGTAAAAAATAAAGTAAACAGGTGGATTCACCCTTTTTTTCACGATGTAGAGTTGCTGGCCTTCTCTGGAAAAGAGCGGCGTGTCTAACAGGCGAACAATTTGCTCTTCGGCGTCAGCAGCGGCAATGGTCAGGAGTTGGATGGTGCTGGCCCCGCGGTAACTGGCAGCCACCAGAGAGGCGCTGGCGATCAGGCGATCTTGCAGGAGCTGCCTGCCATCTGGTTGAGACAAAGCAACGGCACGTTGGTCTGCGGCTTTACGGTCCTGTGACTCAGCTTCCCTGCGAATGACTTCCGATTCCAAAGGAGTTGCAGTGTCATTCTGCTGGAACTGCGATCCTGGCTTTGCTTCCCTTGTCTGCGCCTGCTGTTGTTCCATCTCGGGTGTGTACCTCATTTCGAAAAACAGACCCAAGCCAAACAAAAACAGGGCAACACCCAACAGGGTGGCCAGAATAGTCCTGTTTTGTGTTAGTATTTCATAGGCACGGATAACCGGAGGTGCATAGTGCTGCTCCCAAGCCAACGGGCTCTCGGCGTGGTCTGACAGTTCTGCTGCAGGTTGCGGCTGCTCGGTCTGCCCGGGAAGACTGACAGGTTCTGCTTCCGGTGGCAGGGGATCGGTGGTCATATATTGCTGCAGACGTCCGGCAAGCAGGTCTGCTGCCATGGTATTGGTGAGGGCGATGTTGCCCTGGGCCCGCTTGACGATGCGGTTGATCAGTTTTGTATCCAACAGGAGGTCGTGCTCTTCCCAACCTATGCCTGCGGCGTGCAGGCGATAGCGCAGATATTTTTCTGTTTCATCCCGCTCAAGCGGTGGCAGGCTGTAGCTGGCCTCTGGTCTGTTTTCAGGAGCCAGGCCCCCAAGCTGGGCAAGCAGGGAGTCCAGGGCATTGGAACCAGACAGGAGCACAGAGAAGTTCGGTTCTTCCGCATGGGGGTGGCGGTTGCGATGGAGCAGGCGTTCAAGGGTTGCTGCGAAAAGCTGTTCTGCTTGGTCAATAATCAGCACCACCCGTCCATTGGCTGTCTGCCGTTGCAGAACCTGGCGATTGAATTCTTCTGGCCAGGAAAAATCATCGGGTTTGTGTCCCGGGTGTGCGCCCAACCCCAGGGACGCGTGGCGTAGCAGATCTTCATAGGAGCCTGTGGGGCTCTCAAGATACACCGGCATGAAGCTTGTGGGCAGCCTGTCCATAATTATCTGACAGATAAGGCTTTTGCCCGAGCCCGGATCACCGCTTAAGTGGAGAAGCTGCTTGTCGGTCAGCAGGTCCAGGATAAGGGCCTGGCAGATTTCCTCACGTTGCGCGCCTGGGAAAAAAAGCTCGGGATCAAGGTGCTGATGAAATGGATCCCGATGGATGTTGGGGGGTGTTGGGGGTGTGTGCATTGTTTGGGGTGATCGGTGAAAAACTGTCTGGGAGTAATCCTCGCAAACTGTTGCTAATTGGTATGGTTAGTGTTAGGGCCAACACTCACTCACATTTTTGTCGAAGGCCATTGTGCTGGCGTGCAGCGTTTGCTGTGCCGGGTATCGTCGTGTAAGCTAAGCAGTTTTGTATGAGCTAATCCTAATTTTATTTTTTAGTGAGCTGTATTGGCTGTTGTCAACCATGCCCTTGCAACCCTGTTTGCGTGGAGACTCTTCGGTTGATATGCCCTTTTCACCTGGAGATCGTCCAGAGAGGGAGGGTTGCCCAGCTGGTGCTCTTCTCATCCATTGGGCATCCTTCGAGGATATGTGGCAGTGGATGACGCAACACCTCGTCGCCCTCAAACTTGGAGAGGAGGGCGCTAGGCGCACAGGAACTGTTTATGGGACTGACAAATTTTTGGTTACCCGAATGTTTTTGTCTCATATAAGGGTACAAGATACAAAAAAAGACAACTGAAGACAAAATGTATTTCTGATGAGCGAATGCTGATGTCTGTGTTTCTTTTAAACAAGCAGCCGGTTTTTCCACCACCACATCTTGCGGAGCCAGACGGACTGTTGGCCGTGGGTGGAGATTTGGGTCCACTTCGCCTTTTGGAGGCATATCGGCAGGGTATTTTTCCCTGGTATGGGCCAGAAGATCCGATCTTATGGTGGTCGCCCCATCCGCGCATGGTGCTTTTTCCGCAGGCCCTGCATGTGTCTCGCAGATTGCAGCGCAGGATTCGTTCCGGAAAGTTTACAATTAGTGCGGATACAGCTTTTTCCCAGGTGATTGCCGCCTGTGCCGCAGGGCCCGGGCGGCAGGGAGGAGGCACTTGGCTGAGTCTTGAAATGCAGGAGGCATACATCCTGTTGCACCAGTTGGGATTTGCGCACTCCATAGAATGCTGGCACGAAAATACCCTGGCTGGCGGACTGTACGGCGTTGCGCTAGATCGGGTTTTCTTCGGTGAATCCATGTTTTCCGCAGTGACCGATGCCTCCAAGGTGGCCCTTGTCGCGCTGGTGCAGCAGGCAATACGCTGTTCCATCGGGTTGATCGACTGCCAGGTAAGCAGTGCGCATTTGGAGCGTCTTGGTGCAGAAGAGATCGGGCGCGACCATTTTCTTCGCCTGTTGGGTAAGCTGATTCGCAGGCCGCATCCTCAAGAAAAATGGCGCCTGCCCTATACCGGAAAGGAAGGAAACGGTAGGGCAGACGCCAAGTAGGGAAAAGGTTTTCACGAGCAGGATGGATAACAGATTTCAGAGGTGCAACGATCTGTTTGTATTTGAAAACCATTTTCCTTAAGCAAGAATATATCCACCACATTGTGGTTGTCAAGTTGTTGCGACAACTTTGTGTTTTTTTTACAATTTGTTGTTTTTGTATGCTTTTAATGTTCCAAGCCGAATTCGTAGGTCAGGCCGGAGCGATCAAAGTGGCGAATGACCTTTTTTAAACCATAGAGAGTATCTGTGCGGAACGTGACTTCCCAATCGCCCTGGGAGCTTGCTTTTTTCTTTAAGTAGACTAGTTCGGAAAAGTGCATTTCTTTCGGGGCGACAGACAGTAGCATCATCAAGCGGTCGCGGGTGGTCTGCAGGACAATGATTTTTTGTGGTTTGCTGATGGGGGTCTGTGAGCTTTTCCAGCGTACCCCCACCACATCTTCTCGCTGAAAGTTGATCTTGCTCAGCTGTGAACAATCTTTACGGTGCATGGAAAGCCCGCGCTCACTCAACAAGCCGATGACGCCCTTGTCCAGCGGGCTCGGGCGGCAGCAGGCCGAGGCCTTCATTACCACCGGATCCAGGGAAGACAGAACAACCCGGTTGAGGATACCCGTTGGCTGTACATAGGTGCTCCGGTCGGCGTAGAGACAGTCTCTTATTTCAAAAATCAGTTCTTGCAGACGAACTCTGCCTTCCCCCAACGCCAACTGCAAATCTGGCATGGTGTGCATGCCAAAGTAGGCGAGGATGCTGGCCATATGATTTTTTTCAAGAATTTCCCTGGGAATGCCGTAACGGCGTAGTTCTTGTTTGAGCACAGAGGCACCGATTTGCCGTGATACCTCTTCCCGGCGGATACGAAAGGTTTTGGAAAGCTCTGATCTCGCCTTGGGGGTTTGGCAGAGGGCCTGCAACCTGGACTCAAACACGACTGGTTCATCCTGGCGGATGATCCGCACCACATTACCATCCTGTAGGCGGTGATCGCTTTTGACTCTTTGCTGACCGATCATGGCGCCGGCACAGGTTAGACCGATGGCGGAATGGATACGGAAGGCAAAGTCCAGAACTATGGAGTTAATTGGCAGGGTGATGAGATCGCCCTGGGGTGTATAGGTATAAATTTCCTTACGACCACTGGCAGCGATCATGTCTCGGTAGGAAACAGATTCATCGCTGCCCAAGATGTCGAACATCTCTTGAATTTCTTCGAAAAAACGGTTGTTTGTCTTGGTGTTGTTAGCCCAGTCGCGCACCATGCCGCGCCGCGCCCGCCGCGACATCTCTGCTGTCCGAATTTTAAAAAGATATTTACTTCCGTCGATGTTGGGCCGGGCGTGCAGCCCCTGGTAGCCAGTGGGCTTGGGGTTGGCGATGAAGTCGCGGATTGAGCGGGGAGAGGGTGGATAGAGGCTGTTGAGTGCACCCAGGGATGCATAGCAGGCATCGCGGGTTTCGGCCAGGATAATAAACTCCTGTGGGCTTTCGATTTCCTGCATGAGGATACGGTTGCGAATATCGTAGTAGGCCCAGAGTTCCTTGGTGCGCAAAGAGACCTTGGCTTGAATTCCCTGTCGATCGAGTTCCTTTTGCACATTGTCGGCAATCTCGATGGTCTTCTGGTTTTTGCTCATGGCCTGGACATACGACTTGATCGGCCCGCTTTGGCGTGGAAACTTGTAGGTCAGGGCAAGGTTGTACATCTCCCGCTTGATATCAAAGAGGCCAAGAATAGTGGCGAGCGGGGCGTAAACATCCAGGGTTTCATCGGCTATTTTTTGGCGTTTGTTGCGAGGCATGCTTCTCAGGGTGCGCAGGTTGTGCAACCTGTCTGCCAGTTTTACCAGCATGACCTCCAGTTTGGCCGCGGCCCCACTGAAGATCTTCCGGTGCACCATTTTTGTGAAAGTCTGGCGACCTCCACTGAAATGAGTTACCTTGGTGCAGCCTTCAACAATGGCTTCGACATTTGGGCCAAATTTCTCGCACAGCAGTTTGCCATCGACCTCCTCCACATCTTCGATGGTGTCATGGAGCAGGGCAGCGGCCAACATTTCCGGTGAACGGATATCCAACTCTATCGCCAAGATTCGTGCCACTGAGCAGGGATGCATAATGTAAGGGTCGCCCGAGCGCCGGCGCTGATCCTTGTGGGCCTCATAGGCAAAATCAAGGGCCTCCCAGAACACCCGGGTTTCAGGGCCTGTGCCAATAACTTCCGCCATGGCCTGACGGTAGGCATCAATATCAAATTTTTCGTACTGCATACATCCTCAATGTTCTACCAGAGGAGGTCCCACCCATACTGTTTGGGCCCCCATGTCAAAAGAGTGAACCTTTACCTTAGCAAAAGAGCATCTACCCCACCATGAAAAATAACCTTTTTGGTACAATAGTTGTGGGTTACAAAAAAATAAGGAGATACCGTGTCAAAAAAAACTAAGGGACGCAGGCGTGGGCAGGAGCGTTCCCGCATCAAACGGCGCAGACCTTCGACAGCCAAGGACAACTCCACGCTGGAGCGAGATATTTTGGCAGCCCTGCATCGGGCCGGGCAGCCTGTGACTGAGGGTCAACTCCAGGAGTTGCTGAGTCTGCCCCGGGCGGCGGCTGCTCTGTTGCAGACTGCCCTGAAGCATTTGCTGCAGCAGGGGAAGTTGGTGCGCAAAGGCCGACGATACCTGTCTGCGTCCGGCCAGGAGGAAGTCCACGGTGTGGTGGACGTCACCAGCAAAGGCTATGGTTTTGTCCTTCTTGATGGAGAAGAGAAGGGCGGCAAAGATGTTTTTGTCGCTCGCACCAACTTGGGCGGTGCCACCCATGGAGATACGGTGGCCTTGCAACTGCTTGGTTCTACACGTGGCCGCAGAGAAGGGGTCATCTCCCGGGTGCTTGCCCGCGCCTATACCAGGCTCTGTGGCATCTACAGGGCCGATGCTACTGGTGGTTCTGTTGAGCCGGATAACGAGCGCCTGCCCTATACCATACGCATTGGCCGGCAGGATGCCTTGGCCAAGGATGCAGATGGCATGGCGGTCTTGGTCGATATTGTCGATTATGGCTCGGAGCGGGAGAAGCCCAGGGGAAAGATCAGCGAAGTGCTGGGTAATCCCCTGGATGCATCGGTGCAACTGCGTATGGCCATGCTGGCCGCTGCTGTGCGTGACAGTTTTCCGGCAGCGGTGCTTAAGGAGGCGCAAGATCTCCAAGAACTCAAGGAGTGTGAGCCAGGCCGGGAAGATCTACGCCATCTGGCGCACGTGACCATTGATGGTGAGGATGCCCGCGACTTTGACGATGCCATCTGTGTTGTTGCAGACAGTTCGGGCTATACCCTTTATGTGTCCATTGCCGATGTTAGCCATTATGTGCGGCCGGGTTCTGCCATTGATCAGGAGGCCTACCGTCGCGGCACCAGTGTTTACCTGCCTGACCGGGTGTTGCCTATGCTGCCCGAACGTCTCTCCAACCAGTTGTGCAGCCTGATACCCGGGGAAGACCGACCCGCCTGTACAGCTATCCTGCACTTCGACCACAGGGGGCGCCGCAAAAAGGAGCGCTATGTTAAAAGCATGATCCGCAGCAAGCGACGCCTTACCTATACCGAGATCGACCGCTTGCTGTATCAAAGCCAGGACGAAGACGAATTGGCTGCCCGCTATGGCGATGTGCTCCCCATGCTTAAGCAGGCACGCACACTCACCAGCCTGCTCAAAAAGCAGCGGCTCGCGCGGGGCAGTCTGGAATTCAACGTGCCTGAGTCAGAAATTATCCTTGATGGCAGCCGGGTGCGCAGCATCCACCGGACTGCACGTACCCAAGCACATATGCTCATTGAAGACTGCATGCTGGCGGCCAACGAGGCGGTGGCCGAAACCCTGGCCAGGGAGCGACGGCCTGTCTTATACCGTATCCATGAGCAACCAGATCCTGACAAATTGACAGTGTTTATCGAGGCGGCCAAAGCCCTGGGGCTGGAGCTACCCAAAAGGGCTCGGGGAAACACAGAACATATCGATTCCAAGTGGGTTGCCGAGGCATTGGAGCGGGCAGAGCGTTCTCCTGCGGCCTACGTGGCCAACAACCTGCTTTTGCGTGCCATGCAGCAGGCACGTTATGAGCCGGACAATGTAGGACATTTTGCCTTGGGGGCTATGTATTACCTGCACTTCACTTCGCCCATCCGGCGTTATCCAGACTTGATCGCCCATCGCGCACTCCAGGGTTGGCTGCTTGCCTCCCGGGGAAAGCAGGCTGCAGGCGGTCTGCCGGATGAGGCCTCCCTGGTCGAGGTCGGGCAACATCTATCCCTGTGTGAACGTCGGGCGATTGAGCTGGGGTGGGATGTGCAGGCCCGTATGGCAGTGCTTTTTCTGCACGACCGGATCGGGGAAGACTTTGCCGCCACCATTTCGGGCGTGGGTCCCTTTGGCCTCTATTTGGAGCTCAACGAGAGCGGGATCAGTGGTAGCGTGCCGGTGGAAAGCATGCAGGACGATTACTATCTGCACGACAGCCGTCGTTTTCGTCTGATTGGCGAACGGACCAACCGCATATACCAGTTGGGAGACCAGGTGCTGGTACGTTTAGAAGAGGTGCGCCTGGCAGCCAGGCGTCTCTTGTTCTCCCTGCAGGACCCAGAGGAGAAAAATGCCGAGCCATAGGCCCTGCGACACTACATGCCAAGGCATTGTTTGCTCAATCAGCTGTTGTGTTTTTCTTGACGAAGCAGAAGTCATGCCCTAAAGTGGCTCTTAATGAAACTCAGCATTTTTCACTGGCCCATGAGCCAGGCAGGCATTGAGCAGGCGCAAGGGAAGCTCTGG
>JABMJC010000021.1 GCA_013201405.1 Desulfobulbaceae bacterium | reverse complement strand
GCGCTGCTGTTCCTTGCTCCGGCCAAGACTCATGACAATCTCCGTAAAAATATCAACCTGCTATTCAGCTTTCCTATTATGCCCTGACTGGTGAGTTTTTCAACAGGCTGTTATGGTTTTTTTCCAGCATCAGTTGCACCAATTCCCGATTGGCCTGGTTGTCATCCACCACTAAAATATGCAACCCGGTAATTGCCCTGCCCTTCTTCTGTGCAGGAGCAAAGCGTTCTTCCACTTCGTCAGCACTGGCTTCCAGCAGTTGTATGGTGAAATGAAAGGTGCTGCCCTGCCCCAAGGTACTTTCCACCCATATTGTTCCACCCATCAACTCCACCAGCTGCTTGCTGATGGCCAGCCCCAGCCCTGTGCCGCTATACCTGCGCACATACGAACCATCCGCCTGCTCAAAGATGTTAAATATCCGCTGCTGTTGTTCGGGTGCAATACCAATGCCGGTGTCGCGCACCCAAAAGTGCAAAGATACGCCAAGATCGTTCGTGCCTTCCCAGGATACGCCAACGCTCACCTTGCCGGTTTCGGTAAATTTAATGGCATTGCCCACCAAATTGATCAAAATTTGCCGTAGGCGAAGGTCGTCGCCCCGATACAGATGCGGTACATTTTCCGCCATCCTGTAGCGCAGCGTCAGTCCTTTCTCCACAGCCGAAATGCTCAGGGTAGAAACAACGTTTTCCAGCAAGCGGGACAGATCAAAGGGCTGGCTATGCAAAATGAGTTGACCCGCCTCGATTTTTGAAAAATCAAGGATATCCTGCAAGATACCCAACAGGCTGTTGGCCGAGCTCTGCACAGCGCGTAAAAAATGCAGCAATCTGCCGGTGGGCCCCAGGTCAAGGGCCAAGCGGGTCATGCCAATGATGGCGTTCATGGGCGTACGGATTTCATGGCTCATATTGGCAAGAAAGGCACTTTTGGCCTGATTGGCCGCCTCAGCCGCTTCTTTTGCTGCCAGCAAGTCGTGGGTACGCCTTTGTACCTGCTCTTCCAAATGCTGGTCACGGCCCTGTACCTGGGTGATCATTTCATTAAAAACTGAAGACAAGAGGCCAAGCTCATCGTCTTGGGTGTGCGGCACTCGCAGATCATAGCGCTTTTCCCGGGAAACCGTCTGCATAATCTCTAAAAAGTTACGGATGGGCTCAAAAATCAGAGCAACCAATCGGTTGGAAAGGAGCACCGCCAAAGCCAAGCCCACCACCATCAAGGTGAGCATGATGCCAGCCAGTTGCAGCAACTGGCCTTGCATTTCCTTCAGACTGACCAGCAGATACACGCTGCCAATCGACTCCTTACCCAGGGTAACGAGTTGCAGCATTTCTATGGAGTTACTGTTAAAGCGGTACCGATCAATTTCCACCGGCTGGTCTGGGATTGCCGCAAGATTATACATCGGCATACGAGCGACCCGTCGTGTATATGCCCAAAACAGTGCCCTGCAGATCACTGATGCGGGCACTGATCACCTCTGGTTTTGCGGCCAGGGAAGACAAGATGGTGTTCAAAGCGGCCGTATCTTCAAAACTGATACCAGCCTGGCTGTTTTCAGCAATGATCTGCGTTAGAGTGCGCACTTCGTCGACGATCTGACGCTGGTAGAGATGACGCTGGCTGAGAAAAGCAAACAACAGGGCAAAGAGCAGGGCAGCCAGGCATGTGAACACAACAATGGCGTAGAGCTTGTAGCGTATGGAGAGGTTGACAAACCTTTTATTCATGGCCTGCTCACTGCACTTTGAGGGCGAGGTTCAAAAGCGAAGAACTAACCCGAAGGCCACAGGCCTGCGCCTTGCTGTTGTTGATGATAAACGAGAGTTTTCCCTCTGTGATAATGAACTCGAACATACCGTCTGCCGAGGCAAAGCCTTCGATATCACTGACTGTGACAATGGGTTTGCCCTTGGTGAATCGAACGACTTGATGCATATTCTGTTTTTCTGATTTACTCACAAAAAGCATTTGGCACTGATCCAGGCCGGTGGAAATGCCGGCGGCGTAGTGGAGCTTGATCGCCTGGTCATCGATACTGCGCTCTTGGAGCCCGCTCAAGGCTGCACCAAAAGGATCTTTACCCAGCACGCAGAAGATAAAGGGAAAAGACGGATCATTCACCTTCGGCCATTCGATAAAACGGGCAAAATTGTATAGAAAGGCCGCCTTCAGTTTGTATTCGAGTTCAAGCGTCTCGATCTGGTGTGCCCGAACGGCCGAACAACTCAGCCCGATGGTTCCTGCAACGAGCAGGAACAGTATCAAGACTGGCCAGAGTCGCTTAGAATGCATTGCCTTTCTCCAAAGGAACGCCAGCCCTAAAATCTCCAAGTGATTTTACCATAGATGCTGCGTTCTATTTCGGTGGGCGGAGTAGCATACTCGGACACAAAATTAAGCCGTTGGGATTCCAACAGGTTTTGTGCAGCCAACATCAACTCCAGACCCGGACGCGGCGTCCAGATAATATTGGCATCCACAATCAAGGCATCATCAATATTCAACTTCTTACCACGGCCCTCGTTGATGGCGTAGTTAACGATACTGCTTCTATAGCGAGCCCACAGATTGAACTGTAGATTGTGCAACAGGGAGTACGAGCCCCGCCAAGAAACCTGATGCCTGGGGGTAGACTTCGTTCTGAAATCGCTTTGACTCACAACCGTTGGGGTGTTGCCTTGCAGATCCAACTTGAAATAGGAATAGGTCAGGGCAAAATTTAGTTGCTCTGCAGGTTTCCAGTCTGCCGCCAACTCAAATCCATACGAATATCCATCAGAATTGTTGGTAAAGTTGGCGTGTAAACCACTGGGAGTCATTTCTGGTGTCAGAGTTTGCACGTTATGATAATCGTAATAAAATGTAGCTGCATCAAAGAAGAGGCGATTCGTGGCCTGCCAACGATAGCCGGCTTCATAAGCGTACAGTTTTTCGTTACCATAACTGGCATTGCCGAACACATACGACGGCACCATCCTCCCGTCGGGCATGGGGTAAACTCCAAGCAACACCTTACCCTGGCGCTCCACCATGCCAGGAGTGCGCACCGCCCTGGCAGAAGACAGCCAAAAGGCATGATGTGTCTGGGGTTTCCACAAAATGCGAGCACTAGGCTGCCACACACTGCCAGTATAGTCGTTGTGTTCGTACTTGGCACCCAAGGTGAGGAGAAGTTTTTCAGGTATGAGTGCAATCTCATCCTGAATAAAGGCATTGTAGAGATTGTCCTGTCGGTCGGACAAGGCCACCTGAAAATTCTTGGAAAACTTCCCCCAAACTGTACGATAGCCCGCACCAAAGGTCAGGTTGTGGCGCTGGCCCCAGGGTGTTTGATACTGCAGATCCAAATCCAGCGTGTCGAAATCCAACTGGTAGTAGTACTCGCTTCGCTCGGCATAATCGTAATATGCCTTGAAAGTTAAACTCTTCCCTGCCCCCATGTGCTTGTGGACTCGACCAAGAATATTAGCTCCTTTATGCAGGGAACTATCCTGGAAGCCGTCGGAAAGATAGGGAGGATCCGGCAACCACAAAAAAGAAACAAACTGTTCTTTTTCGTTGCGGTACGCATCGCCCTGCAGAGTCCAATTCAGTTCCTCATCAGGTTCTCCATCAAAGCGAAAACCTGTTTGCAAGGGCCGCCATTCGTCTTGGGCGCTTTGCTTTGTTTCATAAAGAGAGTTACTGCCGTAGCTATCGTAGCTGACATAGGCCCGACCATGGGTGTTTTCTCCCAGTTTCGCCCCATAGCGCCCGGCTGTACCGAACAGCTGATTGCCACCGCTGATGCGCACCAAACTCCCCACTGTGTCCTGGGCCTGTTTGGTGATGATATTGATCACCCCATTGACCGCATTTGCCCCCCACAAAGTACCACCCGGGCCGCGAATCACCTCGATACGCTCCACATCTTCCAGCAACGTGTTCTGCATGTCCCAAAAAACGCCACTGTACGCCGGTGAATAGACGGAACGACCGTCAATAAGTACTAACAACTTGTTGGAGGTACTTCCAGCGAATCCTCTGGTCGACACCGACCAATTGCCACTGTTGATTCTGGCCACTTGTACGCCAGGCGCCATGGCCAGAGCATCGGGCAGAGTGGTCACTCCGGAACGGCGGATATCTTCCTGGGTAATGACAAATGCCGCGGCCGCCGCATCCAGGAGTGACTGTTCTTTTTTGGCAACTGAAGTAACAGTGATGGACATCAGTTGGGTGATGTCCATATCCAAATACTCATTGCCTTGACCTGCCAGCAACACCCCAGGCAGGGCAGCCTGCACGGTCGCGGCAAGGGTAAGCAGCATGTAGCGCTTTTTTTTCATCCTGTGCCATTTAGAAAAATATAAAAATGAACAGATATCTTGAGTACGCATTTGCAGAAAAATGTACCCAAGGAGACCAGAGGTGTAAAGAAAACACATGGTCAATCACTGCTGCCTCATAGGTTTTGAAACAGATAAAACTGCGCAGCAAGAGCAGGTTTCTTAATTACGTCTATTTATTTGAATTCCTTTGCAAGTTTATGAGACAGTAGTGGTGGTAAATTGTGATCAAATCATACCATACAAATAATTGACAATATCGGTCCTGGTGATAATGCCAACCACAGTGGAACCTGCTACCACAGGTAGATGGCCGATATCTTTACTCACCATCACGTGGGCAGCCTCCCGAACTGTCGTAGCAGGGGCAATGGTGCGCACATTGCGTTGCATAAAGGCCTTGACCGGATGGTTCTGCTGTTTGTGCAGGCTCAACTTTTTCAAATCCCACAGGGTGACAATACCGACAGGACTACCATCTTCGACCACCACCAGGCCGCGAATACCCTTTTTTTCCATCAGGGCACCGGCCTCGTACACCCGAGTGTCGGGAGAAATGGTGGTCACCGGTGCAGACATCATCTCGCTCACCAGGGGCCCAGCCGATGACTCCCGGTACAAGATCGTCAGGATCTGTTCGCGGATTGTCGCTGCAGTGTACGCCTCTCCAGAAATCCTGGCGGAACCAGCGCCGGCATGACCACCACCGCCAAAGTCCTGCAGGATAACACGCACATCGATATCTGGTGTTTTACTCCTGCCAATGATAAAGAAATCGCTCACTTCATTTTCAAATACGACAAAAACCGCATCTGCGTCGATGATACGCGCGTACAACTGCACCACGGTCGCCAGTGCCACATACTGGTCAATCCGCACGATCCCCACCCCCACGCGTTTGTCATTGATCTGATACTGCTGCATGCCGCGCATGAGCCGGTACAACACCTTTTTCTGTGTTTCATTGTAGGCAACGTGCAAAAAGTCGACCACCAGTCGCAAATCGCCACCCTGCTCCATAAGAAAGGCAGCGCTGCGCACATCTTCAGGTGTAGTACCATCATAAGTGAGCTGGCCGGTGTCTTCATAAAGGCCCAGCAAAAAGAGGGTGGCCTCCTGCGGACTGACAGCTATCTGCCGCTCTTGAATGACTCGCAAAAACAAGGTGATGGTAGCGCCGACCCGCTCCACGCAGGACCAGGTGGGTATGATATCTCCCTTGTGCAGGTGATGATCCCACAAATCAATTTCGGCATGGGTACACTCCTGTAAAAGTGCACTGTTTTCCAGCTGCCGCCACTGGTTGCAGTCACAAATTGCCAGCCTGCGCACGGCATTCGGCTCATATTGCAGATCACGAGCCAGGTTGAACGCTGTTTTATGCAGGGCCAGAAACTGCTGCACATTGGACTGGAGGGAATTGGGGCAGAGTGCCACCATACCTGGATAGACTAGGGTGGCGGCGACAATGGAAGAAAGGGCGTCGAAATCCGCGTCTTTGTGAGTTACCGCAATTTGCATGACCAAAAATGCAGTGTGTCAGCAAGTGACATCAGCATATCTCCTGAAAACTTTCGTACACAGCCCAAGCAGACCCGCCAAGGGCTATCCTAATGAAGTTAAATTATTCAAAACAGCCCTTTGTAATGCAAGGTCAATCTGCACACATCTATCTTGTCTCTCCTCTCCAAAAAGTTTGACTTGATGACCATGGCTTGCTGGAAGCGCAAAATATCTAAAAAAATACAATTAATCTTGCCCGTTACGCTTCGACCGGCATGGTGTTTAGCTGCGCCGCATTTTTATCCCTCTAGGTAGACGAGTATGGCACAACTCTACGATCTCTCCGAATATAAAGGCAACTGCGGTTTTGGTCTCATTGCCCATATCAAGGGCCATACCAGTCACCAACTGGTGCGCATGGCCATCGAAGCCCTCACCCGCATGATCCACCGGGGTGACATTGCCGCAGATGGCCGCTGGCGCAACCCTTTCACCTCTTGGCCCACAATGGCGAAATCAACACCATCTCTGGTAACCGTAACTGGGCAGCGGCTCGCTCTTGTAAATTCAACTCCCATCTGTTGCCCAACATTGCCGCGATTTTCCCCTTGGTGAATCTGAGCGGCTCAGACTCCTCCAGCCTCGACAACATGCTGGAGATGCTGGTAATCGGCGGCATGGATCTGCACCGTGCCCTGCGCATGCTCATTCCTCCGGCCTGGCAGAATGCACAGCATCTGGATCCAGATTTGCGCGCCTTCTACGAGTTCAACTTCATGCACAGCAGGCCTGGGACGGTCTGGCCGGGCTGGTGATCAGCGACGGCCGCTACGCGGTCTACGCCCTGGACAGAAACGGGCTGCGGCCCTCGCGCTGGGTACGCTACCCGCGACGATCTCCTCACCGTGGCCTCGGAGATAGGGGTGCACAGTTATGATCCCGGCGAGGTGGTGGCCAAGGGACAACTTGGCCCCGGACAGATCATCTCGGTGGATACTGTCATCTGGCAGGGCAGGCAGGCGGCCGCAGGTATTCTAAACTATCTTAAGGTATTTTGAATTGGCCTGCCCTGGGTTGATCTCCGCAAACTGAAGTCGTTTCAGGACGTAACTGTCCTGTCGCAACAGCTCGCTTACCCGCTTTGTATAAGAGAAACAATGTGGCTGGCAAAAGGTGGTTTTTATCATCATTCAGCAGTAGCTGCACCCGTCAATAAAAAAATTTTGATAATTACCCTGTTTTTTTCGAATAATATCTGGTACAAACACACCGGGCTAATCAATTTTTATGTTATTCATCGATTGTACTGATATGAACCTGCGTTTCTTTTATCTCACCGTCATCCTAGCCACCGGTCTGCTGAATGCCTGCTCTTCTGGCACAGATTGTCACCAGCTTGTTCAGAGCAAGTGTCTAGGTTGTCATAACCTCACTTCCACCTGCAAAAAAATCGGTGCCAGTGAAAAACAATGGCTGCAAACCATTGATGCAATGATCAAACTGCAAGCTGATATCTCCCTGCAAGAGCGCACAGCGCTGGCCACCTGCCTAAGCCGGGCCGACAAATCTGGTATCCGCACCCTCTGCACTGCCCCATGAGTTGCCTTGTGCACTTGCCGTATATGTAATACCCCACCATTCTTTCAACCCAAGGAGTACGTAATGACCGAAGATTCAGGCCAGCCGCATGCCCGGCTGGTTGGTGTCAACCGCCGCGATTTCATGAAATTCTGCACGGCCCTTGCTGCTGGTATGGCCCTACCGGCGACCATGGCCCCGCGTATCGCCCAGGCCATAACCGACCCGCAACGGCCGCCGGTTATCTGGCTGCACGGCGCGGAGTGCACCGGCTGCAGCATGTCGCTCCTGCGGGCGGAGCACCCGACCGTGGAGAAACTCATCTTTGATCTGATCTCCCTGGATTTTCATGAAACCCTGGAAGCAGGTGCCGGCCACCAGGCCGAGGCCTCGCTTGCCCGCACAATTGAGAGCAACTACGGCAAATTCATCCTTATAATCGAGGGTGCGGTGCCCCTGCAGGATTCCGGCATTTACTGTCGGGTCGGCGGCAAGAACTTTGTCGACAGCGTCAAGGAAACGGCCGCTGCCGCAGGCGCGGTCATTGCGGTCGGCTCCTGCGCCAGTTGGGGCGGGGTGGCGGCCATGTCGCCCAACCCGACCGGCTGCGTAGGTGTGCAGGAAGTTTTGCCGGGCAGACAGGTAGTCAATGTGCCGGGCTGCCCGCCCAACCCCTACAACCTGCTTTCCACCATCATCCACTATCTCACCTTTGGCAAACTGCCTGCCCTGGATGCCAAGAACCGGCCCAAATTCGCCTATGGCCGCCTGATCCACGAACACTGTGAACGCAGGCCCCACTTCGACAACGGCCGTTTTGCCCGCGAATTCGGCGATGAAGGCCACCGCCTCGGCTACTGCCTCTACTACCTGGGCTGCAAGGGGCCGGTGACCTATGCCAACTGCTCCACGGCCCAGTTCGGCGATGCGGGCTCCGGCTGCTGGCCGGTGGGTACCGGTCACCCCTGTTTCGGCTGTACCGAGCAGGGCGTGGGCTTCAACATGCCCCAGTTCAGCACCAGCCCGGTGCTGCATGCCACCCCCAATGCCGGTCATGCGCCCATAACGGTTGAACGCGGCGAGGGTGTGACTCCGGGCGCGGCTGCGCTCATGGCGGGCGTGGGCGGCGCTGCGATCGGCGCGGGCGTTGTTTTTGCCAGCAAGTTAGGCAACAAGGAAGAACGGCATGAAGATGAAAAGGCGTGATCTCTTAAAAGGAATGGCGGGCGGGCTGGCCCTGGCCGTTCTGGATGCGCCGGGCAAGAGCGAGGCCCGTACTATTCAGGCCCTGCCGCCCGAGGCTTTGGGCATCCTCTACGATTCCACCCTGTGTGTGGGCTGCAATGCCTGCATGGCCGCCTGCAAGGAGGCCAATCACATGCCGGTGGAATCCGGCTCTGCTGAGCAGATCTGGGACAACCCCATCGATCTCTCGGCCAAGACCCTCAACATCATCAAAAAATACGAAAACGGCACCGCCGCCACTAAAGACGTGGAAACAGACGGCTATGCCTTTATCAAACGGCAGTGTCTGCACTGTGTCGACCCCTCCTGCGTGACCGCCTGCCCGGTATCCGCCCTGACCAAGGACAAGGAAAACGGCATTGTCAGTTACGACAAGGATGTCTGCATCGGCTGCCGCTACTGCCAGATCGCCTGCCCCTACCATATTCCCAAATTCGAGTGGGATGTGGCCTACCCGGAAATCGTCAAATGCCAGCTCTGCTCGCATTTGATCGAGCAGGGCGGCATTTCCGCCTGCTGTTCGGTCTGCCCCACGGGTGCGTCCCTCTTTGGCCGGGTGGAGGATCTGATTGAAGAGGCCAGGCGGCGTCTGCAGATGACCCCAGGCAAGACCTATGCCTTCCCGGTTTCGTCCATGGATTCCGGCAAGACCCACAACTTTACCGCGCCGAAATACATCCGCCACATCTACGGCCAGGAGGAACTCGGCGGCACCCAGGTGATGTATCTTTCTGCGGTGCCCTTTGAAAATTTCGGCCTGGACGCCTTTCCCAAGGAGTCCTTTGTCTCCATGTCCAGCGGTATCCAATACGCCATCTACAAGGGTATGGTCTACCCCCTGGTGGTGCTGGCGGCCCTGATGTTCATGGTGAAAAAGAACAAGCATGGCGAAACGCCGGATGCAAATCCCCCTGCCCCAAGGCAGGATCAGGCCCTTCTTACACAGCGAGGTGAGGATAATGAGTGACGCCAAACCGCTTGGTGGCAGAATCCTGACGCCGACCTTTCTCGTCTGCCTGCTGGTTATCGGCGTGGCGGGTTACTATACCTACAAGCGTTTTCTTCTGGGAATCGGCGCAGTCGCCAACCTGAACGACGGTTTCCCCTGGGGCCTGTGGATCTCCTACGACGTGGTGGTCGGCAGCGCCTTTGCCTGCGGCGGCTACGTCATGGCGCTGATGGTTTATGTCTTTAACGGCGGCCGTTTCCATCCCCTGGTGCGGCCTGCGCTTTTGGCCTCCATGTTCGGCTACAGCCTGGCCGGTGTTTCGGTACTGGTGGATATCGGCCGCTACTTCAACGTCTACAACCTCTACCTGCCCTGGCAGATCAACCTGCACTCGGTTATGCTGGAGGTAGCTCTGTGCATCACCACCTATGTCTTTGTCATGTGGTTGGAATTTGCCCCTGCCTTTGTCGAGAAATGGAAGCTGAAGAAGTTCGGCGCGGTTCTCGACAAGGTGGTTTTCGTGCTCATCGCCCTGGGCGTGCTCCTGCCCACCATGCACCAGTCCTCCCTGGGGACCATGATGCTGATGGCAGGCTACAAACTCTCCCCCTTGTGGCACACCAGCACCCTGCCCCTGCTCTTCTTATTCACCGCGCTCTTCATGGGCTTTGCCATGGTGATCTTCGAGGGTACCCTGTCCGGCCGCGTGTACAGGCTTGAGGACGAAACCCATCTGCTGGCGAAAATCGGTAAAATCATCGCCTATCTGATCGGCGTCTACCTCATTTTGCGGCTGCAGAACATCTTTGTACGCGGGGCCATGCCCGAGGCCTTTTCGGGCAGCTTTCTAGGCTACATGTTCCTGCTGGAAAACGCGCTGCTTTTAGGCGGCATGTTCATCCTTGCCTATCCCGGCTACCGCCACAGCCCGCGCCTGCTGTTCATCGCTGCGGTACTGGTGCTGTGCGGGGGCGCGCTCTTCCGCTTCAACACCTATATCATCGGTTATAACCCCGGCACAGGCTGGAAGTATTTCCCTTCAATAGGCGAGCAGATGATCACCTACGGTCTCATTGCTCTGGAAATTGCCGGATACATGCTCTTTGTCAAATTTTTCCCTGTCTTCAGCGCCGGCCACAAATCTGCCGCGCCTATACCAGTTAAGGAGTAAGCCATGGCGGAACAAATCGTTGTTGATCCAATAACCCGTATTGAAGGCCACCTGCGCATTGAATGCGAAGTGGATGGCGGCCAGATACAGAGCGCCCGCTCCATCGGCACCATGTGGCGCGGCCTGGAAAACATCTTGAAAGGCAGAGACCCGCGCGAGGCCTGGATCATTGCGCAGCGCATCTGCGGGGTATGCACCACGGTGCACGGCCTGGCCTCGGTGCGGGCAGTGGAAAACGCCCTTGATCTGGAAGTGCCGGTCAATGCGCAGTATATCCGCAACCTCATTGTGGGCGCGCACTGCCTGGCCGACAACATGATCCACTTCTACATCCTCTCTGCCCTGGATTGGGTGGATATCGCCTCAGCCGCCCTGCATGCAGACCCCAAGGCAGCCGCTGCCCTGGCGCAGCAGCTCTCGCCCTGGAAGCGCAACAGTGCCCAGGAATTTGCCGAGGTGCAGGCCCGCCTGAAAAAGCTGATCGATTCGGGCCAGCTCGGGCCTTTTGCCAGCGGCTACTGGGGCCATCCGGGCATGCAGCTTGAGCCCAACGTCAACCTGATTGCAGCGGCACACTACTTTCAGGCCCTGGAATACCAGCGCAAGGTCAACAAGATCGTCACCATTCTCGGTTCAAAGACCCCGCACATCCAGAACCTGGCCGTGGGCGGCGTGGCCAACCCCATCAACCTCGACAGCCCGGCCACCCTCACCATGGAGAAACTCTACTACATCAAGACCCAGATCGACGAAGTGCGCGATTTCGTCAGCCAAGTCTACACCGTGGACGTGGCCACCATTGCCGCCTTCTATCCGGCGTGGTGCAACTACGGCAAGGCCGAAGACGGCAACTACCTCTCCGTGCCCGAGATGCCGCAAGACAGCAAGAACATGAATTACACCCTGCCCGGCGGCTATATCAAGGGCGGCGACTTTGCGAGCTTCCGCAAGATCAGCACCGCGCACGACCCCTACTTTGAAGACAACGTCAAGGAAAGCGTCAAGCATTCCTTCTACGCCGGCGACTGGACGCGCGCGCCCTATGTGGGTGAAACGGAACCCGCCTACACACCCGACGGCGCGCAGGGCAAGTACTCCTGGGTCAAGTCGCCCTCTTTCTTAAACGAGCCCGCCCAGGTGGGCCCGCTGGCGCATGTCCTGGCCATGTATGCGGCCAAGTATCCGCCCGCACTCCAGGCCATCGAGCGCATGCTGGGCAGAATCTCCGCCATCAGCAAAGAGACCCAGAGCGTCGATATCCTGACCTCCACCATGGGCCGCCACATTGCCCGCTCCATCCGGGTGGATATCATGAAGGACACCATGGCCGAACACTGGAAGGCCCTGATCAACAACATCAGTTCCGGCGATTTCACCACCTGCAACACGCCCAGCTTTCCTGAAGGCGAGTTGCGCGGGGTCGGCTTCCACGAAGCACCACGGGGCATGCTGTCCCACTGGGTGGTGATCGAAAACGGCAAAATCCGCAACTATCAGTGCGTGGTGCCCAGCACCTGGCTGGCCTGCCCCAAGGGCACCAATGACGAACCCGGCTACTACGAGCGTTGCCTGGTCGGCAACCCCATTGCCGATCCGGAAAAACCGCTTGAGGTACTGCGCACCATCCACTCCTTTGACCCCTGCATGGCCTGCGCGGTTCACCTGGTAGACGGCAAGCAAATGCCGCTTGGCAAGGTGCGGGTACTCTAAACATTCATGGAAACACTTGTACTTGGTATCGGCAACCTGCTCCTCGGCGACGAGGGAGTGGGTTGCCGCTGTGTTGAGGAACTGGAGCGCCGCTATGTTTTGCCGCCGGCTGTGACCTGCGTGGATGGCGGCACTGCCGGTTTTGAACTGCTGCCCCTGATTGAAGATGCCCAGACGCTGATCATCATTGACGCCCTTAAAGACGGGCGGCCACCCGGCACCCTGGTACTGGTGGAAGACGAGGCCGTGCCGCGCCTCATGCTGACCCGCACGTCTCCGCACCAAATCGGCATCTGCGAAGTGCTGGCCACGGCCCAACTTACCGGCAAGGTACCGCAGCGGCTTTTGCTCTTTGGTATTGAACCCAAGAGCCTTGAGGTGACCATGGGCTTGTCGCCGGAAATCAGCCAGGCTCTGGAAAAAACCCTGGATGCGGTGGTTGCAGCCTTATCCTCCATGGGCCACCAGATTCAGCTCCGCCAGACACCTTGATGCTGCAGCCTACACCAGTGCCGCGCTGACGCTTTTCCCTGTAGTTACCTATTGTATCGTTTTTTTCTGTCTAAAAGGGCAATTTCTTCGCCTGATTGTATAGAGCCAGATCCTTTGCGCCTGGCTCTGCTTTCCCTTGGAGTGCTTTCCCCTGGAGCGGCAGATGGGATGAGTACTACGACTGCATCTGATGCTGCGTGCAACAAACAGTAGTCATCAGCACATGCAGGCAAGAGGGCACACCTATCCCAATCCTTCTGTGCGGCAACCTATTTGTAACCTTTTCTGTTTACCTTCAAGGGGTTTTGCTTTTGGATAACTTGAACTTCATCTCATCAGCCACACACCCCTGCCCTGCTCGTACCTGGTCGCCCCTGCATTGCATGCCTTAAATCACACCCTCTTCCCTAAAAACCTAAAAAAACAATACGATACAAAAACTACTACCTCTCTACACAGCCCGCTCTTTTCCCTGACAAAAAATCCACTTGCCTTTTCTAGGGTAATGCATTATGGGGGAGTATCCTTGACAGATCTTACACAAATGTAAAAAAAGTGTCAACGCCCACTGTGGTACAAATAATCCCGCCCAGGAGGTTACAGACAATACGACATTCCTAAAAAAAACACCCCAGCCTTCCAGCCATCGATGGGTCGATAATAGAGAGACAGCAATGCCAACAACGCTGTCGCACAAAAAATTTTGCTCTATATGGACTTTTACCCGTTGCTGTTTGGTCTGCACAAAGCAGCAATACTCAAACAGAGAGAACAAACAACAAGGAGGTAGCGAATGGAACTAAAGGGTCCTTGTCCCCAGGATACTTTGCTCAGCAGTATCAACCGCAGAGATTTTATGAAATTCTGCACAGCTGTGGCTGCAACCCTGGGTTTGCCTATGACGGCAGGGGTACAAATCGCCAAGGCCGTGACCTCCCCCGAGCGACCACCGGTTATCTGGCTCTCTGGCCAGCAGTGTACTGGTTGCGTGGAAATGCTGCTGCGCACCGATCACCCCTCTATCGACAGCCTCATCTTTAACCTCATCTCGCTGGAATATTCGGAAACCCTGAATGCCGGTTCCGGGCATCAGGCCGAGGCTGCCCTGCAACAGTCCATCGAGCGCTACAAGGGCACATTCATCCTAGTGGTGGATGGCTCCATCCCCGTGAATGAGGGTGGCATCTACTGTCAGATCGCAGGCAGACCAGTACTGGATATCCTTAATGAAATGGCGCCGCAGGCCGCTGCAGTTATCGCCATTGGTTCCTGCGCCTCTTGGGGCGGGGTGGCTGCTGCCGAACCCAATCCAACCGGAGCCAAACCAGTACATGAAATACTGGCGCCCAAGGGTATCGGCGTGGTCAACATTCCTGGTTGTCCACCCAATCCTTATAATTTCCTCTCCACTGTCATCCACTACCTCACTTTTGGCAAACTGCCCGAACTGGACGGCAAAGGCCGCCCGACCTTTGCCTACAGCAGGCTCATTCACGAAAACTGTGAACGCCGTCCCCATTTTGATGCGGGTCGCTTTGCCGATGAGTTTGGCGATGAAGGCCACCGCAAGGGCTACTGCCTCTACAAGCTTGGTTGCAAGGGACCGGAAACATTCAACAACTGTTCCCTGGTCCACTACAATGACACCATTGGCTGTTGGCCCGTCGGTACAGGCGCCCCCTGTTTTGGTTGCTCGGAAGAGCGAGTCGGCTTCCATATTCCACTTTTTTCCAAATCCCGGGTGGCCTATCCCACACCGCCTAACCAATTCACCGAAGCAGTTCCACAACGAGGCAGTGGTTCGGTATCATTCGCCTACGGTGTCGCCGGGGCAGCGGTAGGTGCTGCTGTCGTGGCCCTGGCCAAACGTGATGGCAATAAAGAAGACGAGAAAAGCTGATCAACCCATACAGGAGTACGCTCTTATGCCTATTAACAGACGTGATTTCCTGAAATTTTCCGCAGGAGCTGGGCTTCTGGCCGGGGCTGGCGTGGATAGTGCCGTTGCTGCCACGGAAAAACCGCCTCAGCTGCCCAAGGACGCGGTCGGCATTCTCTATGACGCCACCCTGTGCATTGGCTGCATGGCCTGCATGGTCAACTGTAAAAGAACCAATGCCGAACCAGGCGGTGCCCTCTACCATCGCGAGGCAGAGGGCCAGGTGCCGTACGAGTATCCTGAATCCGGCGATGCCATTTACGATGCACCTCTGCGACTCTCCGGAAAAACTTTGTGCATCATCAAGGCCTACCGGGCCGAGGGCGATGCAGTGGAACCGGACGCACCCCACTCCTCATTCATCAAACAACACTGTCTGCACTGCATTGATCCACCCTGCGTTTCTGTTTGCCCAGTTAGGGCGCTACAGAAACAGTCAGACACCGGCATTGTTACCTATAACAAACATCGTTGTTTTGGTTGCCGGTATTGCCAAGTTGCCTGTCCCTTCGGAATTCCGCAATTCGAATGGGAGAAGGCCTCACCCTCGATAGTAAAATGCCAGTTGTGCAACCACCGCCTGGCCCAAGGCAAATTTTCTGCCTGCTGCGAGTTCTGCCCTACTGGGGCCTCCATCTTCGGCCCGGTGGAAGAGCTGCGTGAAGAGGCCAAGCGTCGTCTGGCGCTCAAGCCGGGCGACACCTACAACTACCAAGTGCAGCATGTGGATGGACGGCAGCGCACCGAAAAAGTGGTGAGCCGTTATGTGGACCATATCTACGGTATGGACGAGGCTGGCGGTACCCAATATCTGTTTCTGGCAGGGGTGGAGTTCAACAAGCTGGGCTTCAATCCGCACATCTCAAACGAAATATACCCCAGACTGACATGGAGCTATATCTCCCAGGTGCCGGCACTGATCGGTACCTTGCTGGTGGTCGGAACCGTCACCCGGCTGGTGACCCAGAGGATTGAAAAAAACAAGGACGCAAATCAGAAATCCACCGACGAGGCCGACGCCTCATAAGTCGCGAAATTTGTAGAGAATAGAGCCTCCAAACGCAAGTTGCCGTGCATGAGCACATTCAAGGAGAATGAAACATGGCCAAAAAGATAACCATTGACCCGGTTACCAGAATCGAAGGACATCTGCGCATTGACTGCGAAGTGGAGAATGGCAAGGTCACCAACGCCTGGTCATCTGGCCAGATGTGGCGGGGAATCGAAATCATCCTGCAGGGACGTGATCCGCGAGATGCCTGGGCTTACACCCAGCGCATCTGCGGCGTCTGCACCACAGTGCATGCTGTTGCCTCGGTGCGTGCAGTGGAAGATGCCCTGCAAATGGAAATCCCGCTGAATGCGCAATATATCCGCAACCTTATCATTGCAGCCCACAATATTTTTGACCACATGGCCCACTTCTACCAACTCAGTGCCCTGGATTGGGTGGATATTGTTTCCGCCACCACCGCCGATGCCCGGGCTGCTGCCGCTTTGGGCCAAAAGCTTTCGGACTGGCGCGGTAACAGTCCGCAGGAATTGCAAGCTGTGCAGGATCGACTAAAAAAATTTATTGCCAGCGGCCAGCTCGGCATCTTTGCCAGCGGGTATTGGGGCCATCCGGCCATGAAGCTGACCCCGGAGGTGAACCTGCTGGCAGCAACCCACTATTTGCAAGCTCTGGAATACGAACGAAAGATAAACCAGGTGGTAGCCATCCTCGGCAGCAAGACCCCGCACATCCAGAACCTGGTTGTAGGCGGCGTTTCCAACGCCATTGATCCCAACAGTCCAGCCAATTTGACGGTGGAAAAACTCTTCCACATCAAGACCCTGATCGATGAGGTGGGCAAGTTCATCAACCAGGCCATGCTGACCGACGTGGCTGCCATCGGTGCAGCCTATGCAGATTGGACCACCTATGGTGCAGGGGTGATGGATTACCTCTGTGTGCCTGAATTACCGATGGATACCAAAGGAACGCAATACGAACTCAGCGGCGGTTATCTGCCCGCAGGTGAACCCGATGGCAAGCCAACAGCCATTGGTTCGCAAAAGGAGAAGCTGTTGACCGAGAACATCAAGGAATCCATCAAGCACTCCTGGTATCAGGGCGATTGGGACCGTTCCCCCTATGAAGGCGAGACCGTGCCCAATTACACCGGTTTCAGCTACGAAGATCGCTACTCCTGGATCAAATCGCCCACTTTCATGGGTAAGCCAGCGCAGGTGGGCCCTCTGGCCCATATCCTCACCCTGTACCTAGCCGGGCACGAACCCACCAAACGCTATGTAGACAATACCCTGCAAACCATATCCACACTGGCCGGTACAACCGTGGGCATTGAAGCTCTCCACTCCACCATTGGTCGTATTGCCGCGCGCGTCATCCGCGCTGCGGTTCTGCACGACACCATGGACAAACAGTGGCAGGCATTGATGGATAACATCGGCAAAGGAGACTACGACACCTTCAACTCTCCAGTTTTTCCTACCGGAGAACTGCGGGGCGTTGGTTTCCACGAGGCATCCCGAGGCGCCTTATCGCACTGGGTAATCATCGATAACGGCAAAATCAAAAATTACCAGTGCGTCGTGCCCTCTACCTGGAATGCCGCACCCCGAGACAGTAATGATGCCCTTGGCCCTTACGAGGCCTCCCTGGTGGGCAATCCGGTTGCCGATGAGGAGCTGCCTTTGGAGGTCCTTCGTACCGTACACTCTTTTGACCCCTGTATAGCCTGTGCTATCCATCTAGTGGATGGCAAAAAGACCCCGCTTTCCAAAGTGAAGGTTCTGTAGGGAGATGGCTGTGAACGCCTTGGTTTTGGGAATAGGCAATCTCCTCATCGGTGATGAGGGGGTCGGATGCCGAGCCGTGGCAGAGCTGTCCCGCCGCTATACCCTGCCGCCTGCAGTGGAGTGTATTGACGGCGGCACCGCAGGTTTTGAGCTGCTCTCCCTGTTGGATGGCCGCGACCAGGTTATTCTCATTGATGCTCTGCAAGATGATCGTGCCCCTGGTACGATCATCAAAGTGGAAGACGAACATGTACCCAAAGCCTTTCTTACCCGAACAACACCGCATCAGCTGGGCATTTGCGATGTGTTGGCCGCGGCTCAACTCACGGAATCGCTACCTGAAAAGCTCATCCTATTCGGTATTGAACCCAAGTGCCTGAAAGTTGGCCTGGAGCTTTCCGCCGAGGTACAAACAGCCATGGAACACGTTGTCCACGCAGTTGCCGATCAACTCCGTCAATTTGGCTATGAGGTGAAATATAATGGAATCTAATCCAACTATAAAAACATGGACACCAGTCACCGCTGTCCTGCTGCTATTTATCGTCACCGGCAGCATGGCCATGCTCTACCGACTGGTATTCGGCCTGGGAGCGACCACCAATCTAAGCGATGCCTATCCTTGGGGTTTTTGGCTGGGACTGGATGTTCTTGGCGGTGTGGCCATGGCTGCGGGCGGATTTATCATTGCCTGTGCAGTCTATCTCTTCAACTGGAAAAAATACCGGCCCATCGTACGCCCTGCCATCCTCACCGCCTTCCTCGGCTACCTGATGGCAGTGGTGGCCATCTGCCTGGATATCGGTCACCCTTTTCGTATCTGGCACCCCATGTTCATGTGGCAGTACCACTCGGTCATGTGGGTGGTGGCCATGCATGTCATTTTTTACACTGCCACCTTGGGCCTGGAATTTAGTCCCATGCTTTTTGAACGTCTTGGTTGGGAAAAGGCACGAAGGGCTGTGGGCAAGGTCATGGTGGCAGCGGTCATCTTTGGAGTTATGCTCTCCACCCTGCACCAGTCTTCCCTGGGCGCAGTGTATCTCATCGCCCAGAGCAAGATGTCACCCCTTTGGTGGGATACCAAGCTCCCCTTCCAATTCCTTGTCTCTGCTGTAGCCATGGGCTTAGCCATGGTCAGCGTGGAAACCATGCTCAGCCGCAAATTTCTCCACCACAAAGTAGATAAGGAAATATTCTACGGCCTTGCCCGGGGCACGCTGATTGTCCTTTCGTTTTATCTGCTCCTCAAGCTCTACCAACTCTTCGTAGTCTCCGGAGTAGGCCTTGCTTTCAACGGCTCCATGCAAGCCAACATGTACCTGCTGGAAATGCTGATCGGGGTTATCATCCCGGTCGCACTCCTGGCCATGAAAAGCATCAGGAGAAATACCAGCTGGATTTTCTCCATTAACCTTTTGGTCATCTCTGGCGTTCTGCTTAACCGACTTAACGTAGGTCTCTTCAGCATGGAAGAATATTTTGCCTCGCATGGTCTGTCGTATTCGCCAAGCTGGATGGAGTTTCTGGTCTCTTTGGGTATTATTTCGTTGGGCATTTTCCTGTACAAAATGTCGGCAAAACATCTGCCCCTGTTTTCCCATTGACCGGAGGGGAAGCCGCTATCGCGGGATGGTATGACAGCTAACATGGCCTGTTGTCAGAGATACAAACTCCGGCAACAGGCTACAGCAAGAGGAAAAACCATGAAGAAACATGCAGGCATTTTGCTTCTTGTAGCAGGGCTCGCTGTACTCTTCCTGCTGCCCAATTCGGTCATGGGCACTGAAGCCCAAACAGACTGCTACTCGCTCATTGAAAACAAATGTGCCAGCTGCCACTTTGTTGACTATATCTGTCCGGGAATACGAAAAAATAAGGGCCGGATGGCCTGGGGTTGGGTTATCAATAATATGATCAAGGACGGGGCAAAAATCAACAGGGAAGAAAAAGGACAACTCACCACCTGCCTCAGCAAACCAAGTACTGCTGTGCAGGAGCTGTGCGCAAATTCGCGTAAATAAAGATACATCTAACCGGTGGCCCAACCTCCTGCCCCTGTTTCGTACACAGGCAAACGGTACCCTAAGGCGTTTGGGACTGGGGAAGCGAGGAGCTGACTCTTTTTGGCCAAAGCTGGGTGATGAGGATGGCGGCCAACATCAAGCCGCTGCCCACCATTGCCCTTGGCGTCAGTATTTCTTGCAAGAAGAGCCAACCACCCAGGGCGGCAAAGGGTGCCTCCATACTCATGAGGATGGCCGCATGGGTTGGATTGGCTTTTTGCAAAGCCACGACCTGCAAAGTGTAGCCAGCACCCACAGAAATAAAACTACTGTACAACAGGGCCAGGTAGGCCGCCCGGATGCTTTCCAGACTCATAGATTCAAACAGTACGGCAACCACCAAACTGCACGCACCACAGATGTAGAACTGAATCATGGCCAAACGCACCGGCGAAGTGCGTGGCGAGAGATACGCCAGGGCAATCACATGCAGGGCCCAAAACAGGGCGCCAGCAAGTTCCAGTATATCGCCAAAATTGAGTTGCAGGGTTTCGTTAACACTCAGCAAATATAACCCCGCCATTGCCAGGCCCACGCCAAACCAGGTGCCGACGTTGGAACGCTTGCCCAAAAGCAAACCAAACAGCGGTATAAAGACCACATAAATCCCTGTAATGAAACCAGCCTTTCCAGCCGTAGTATAGAGCAGGCCAGCCTGCTGCAGGGTAGCAGCTATAAAGAGCAGCGCACCGGCGCATCCACCGGCTATCAGCGGATTGATCGCCTTGTGACCGGGCAGGAGCGTAGCGCGCTGACTGCGCATGGCCAGGGGTAACAGGCACAGCCCGCCCAGTATAAAGCGGATGCCGTTGAAGGTGAAGGGCCCAACATGTTCCATGCCCAATCGCTGGGCAACAAACCCAAAGCCCCAGATAAGGGCGATGAGCAAAAGCAACGCATTGGTTTGCAGCACTTCTTTATTGTTGACCACCAGGATACCCGTATCCCAAAATATAAAAAATCAGCAAATTACCTGCTGACACCAAGATGTAATCCTTTCTATGGCCGCTTTTTTCGGTCGTGGAACCAAGCCCGTTTTTCATAAAGAATTCTCTATAAGAAACTCCCTTTTGAACACTATATCTTCAGGTGTCTTTTCCAGTTGCATTCCAACCGAGAACCTGAAGACGGAAGCTGAATTTGACATGACCGGGCTAAAAGCAAAACCCCGTGGGATACACCCACGGGGTTTTGCTTTCAAAAAACGCTTGCACAAGCGGATTGTTTTGTGGCTCCTCGGGAGGGACTCGAACCCCCGACAGGGTGGTTAACAGCCACCTGCTCTACCGGCTGAGCTACCGAGGAATGAATAAAAAAGAAATCTACAGTATGTGCGCCCTTCAGTCAACAGGAATTTCTTCTACCAAGTACACACGTGTTGTCAAGATAATAAAACACAAAAAATCGCAGCACCCAGACAAAAAAACAGCGCGAAGGTTGCCCCTTTCCCTTTTCTAACCCTGACCAGTGGCATGGATACGCGTGCGTGCAGACCTTTTTGATTACGGTCCGGTGCCGTTAGTTTAGTGAAGACTGACAAATAAACCACCACCATCAACGTGCCGTTCTTTGTGATCCGGATTCCGGCAAGCGACAATCCCTTTGTCGGTCAGTTTGCCCCTGATGCTTAAGTCTTGACGTTTTTTGTGGGTATATTTCTGTGGGTAGTGTGAATCTTTTTTCTTCGTACCCATAAAAAGGCCTGTACGTCAATAGACTTTGTTGCTGGAACTTATGAGACAAAGAACAAAGAAAAACCCCGAAAAACCTAATGGTTTCACGGGGCTAATGTACTTCCTGGTACTTCTTTGGACATCAATGTGGTGCCGAAGAGAAGACTCGAACTTCCACTGGGGAACCCCAACTAGACCCTGAACCTAGCGCGTCTACCAATTCCGCCACTTCGGCACTAAGCTGCCATAATGCCTCTCCCGACAAAATTTGTCAAGCGTTTCTTGAAAGGCACGCCACTGAAAATTTTACCTGGAAAGACGCCCGCAGTGCGTATTGCTGTTCAGGGAAGTACCTGCAACTCGCGCTGAATACTGACCACATTCGTTCTTGGTGCATTGCCTGGCAGCGGTGCCTGCCTGGGGCGCCCGGTGGAAAAGGCATACCGGTTGTTTTGCACATGCACCTGCGGCGGGATACGTGTCAGCTCAAACAGCGTATAGCCGTGCAACAGGTTGCGCCAAAAACCGCTATGTGGCGATTGTTCATGCCGCATCAGATTGGCAGGCGTCATGCGAAACGGAAAAATATGTACCTGAAAAGAAGGTTGGCCAGCATTCAGGGCCCGGTCCGCGATGGCGTAAATTTCTTCAATAACCGGATCAGTCATGGCAAAACAACCAGCAGAAAGACGCTTGCCATGCACCATGATCAGCCCCCCGGATGCCTGCTGTGCCTGATCGTACAGGTTGGGGTAGCCAATGTTGAAGGCGAGGTGAAAGTTGCTCCAGGGGTTCATGTGGGATGGGAAAACTTCATAAAAACCTTCTGGCGCCTGCAAATCCCCTTCGTGCAGTTTAGGACCCAACCCGCCGGAAAAATAAGCAATGGGATATTTTTTGAACAGGTAATAACGCTCGCCGCGCTGCACCCACAGCTCCAGCTCGCGACTCTCCTTGAAAATACGAATAAAAATTGGTGCACCAAATGCCAACGCTGAACGCTGAAACTCCCTTTGCAAGCGTGGCGCTTGACTTTGGCATACTGATTGGGACAATCTGCTTTGGGGCGTGGTCATTCCCAGTCCTCTCTGCTGACTGCTTGTGCCCCTGGTACGGTCATCGGGCAGACGAGTATAGAGCGAAGTCAGGGATCCTTGATTCTGGCCACTTTGGCTAGCAGCACCTTGGTCACGTTTGGCGCAACCGCCAAGAAGCACCATGGCAAGGGCGATGAATGCCACAAGCTGGAAGAAAGCACTTCGCATTCGAAGGTGCTTAGCAGGACAATTTGGAGGCAGGGATACAGACAGCATGGGATAATATCAAGTAGATTCGCAGGAGTAATAAGTAACTCTTAGGGAGTTCGAATAAACTATGCCCTGCTCCTGCTACTGCTGTCCAGAGAAAAGTGCAATTTCCCAACAAACAGTCATAATTTTTAACAAATCAGGAAAACGTAGACAGTCTGCGCTACCGCAGCCTGCATTTTTCAAGAAAAGCCTCTGCAGCACTGGCAATGCCAGCAGCATCCAAGCCTGCCTGGTGCCACAGCAGAGCTTGGGGTCCCTGATCGACAAATGCGTCGCCAAAACCGAGCATTTTTACAGGTATGTACACTTCTTGTTCTTGCAGAAGCTGAGCCACGGCGCTGCCAAAACCGCCCAGAACAGTGCCATCTTCAACCGTAAGCACAGCGCCGGTGCGACTGGCCCAAGAACAGATCAAAGTGGCATCCAGGGGCTTGAGGAAGCGCGGATTCACCACCGCAGCACTGATGCCCTGCTCGGCCAGAAGTTCTGCTGCATGCAGGGCCGGGTACACCCGGTTACCAGCAGGTAAAAGCAATAGATCGCTTCCTTCGCGCAACAGTTCTCCCTTACCCCTCTCCAGCGCCTGTAAACTGCTGTCCAACCCAATTCCCTCGCCTTGGCCACGCGGATAGCGCAACACTGCCGGACCCTCCATGTTCAGGGCTGTGTAGAGCATGTGCTGCAATTCATTTTCATCCTTGGGCATCATCACGGTGATATTGGGGATGAAGCGCAGATAGGCAAGATCGAAAACACCGTGATGGGTGGGGCCATCTGCACCAACCACCCCGCTCCGATCCAGGGCAATGGTCACCGGCAGGTTGGGCAAACAGACATCGTGGATAAGCTGATCCAGCGCCCGCTGCATGAAGGAGGAGTATACTGCAAAACAGGGCCGCATACCCTCCAGGGCAAGGCCGGCGGCAAAGGTGAGGCCATGCTGCTCGGCAATACCCACGTCAAAAAAACGATCGGGAAAGGCCGTACAAAAGGGAGCCAGGCCAGTGCCATCTGGCATGGCCGCGGTAATACCGACAACGCGCGCATCTTCGCGGGCAATGCGGCAAAGGGTTTCGCCAAAAACCTTGGTGTAGGAAGGCGAGGTTGCCTGTGCCGGTTTGGATTTGCCGCTAGCAATATCAAAGGGGCCAACGCCATGGTACATGCCTGGGTTCTGCTCCGCATGCAGGTACCCCTTGCCTTTCGTGGTAATCACGTGCACCAGTACTGGCCCGTGGTTATGATCCCGTACATTTTCCAGGGTAGCGATGAGGTCTTCCAGCTGATGGCCAGGAATTGGCCCCACATACTTGAACTTAAAGGCCTCAAAAAGCATGCCCGGCGTAAAAAAGGCCTTCATGCTCTCTTCGCTTTTGCGCAGCAGATTGAGAACATTTTCCCCAACCGTTGACAGTGCCAGCAATCGCTCCTCGATATGGTCACGCAGGCGACGGATGGCTCTTCCAGTCAGCTTTCTACTCATGAAGCTGGACAATGCGCCCACATTCTCAGAGATGGACATTTCATTGTCATTGAGCACAACCACAAGATCCTCATCCAGATCACCGGCATGGTTCAGCCCTTCAAAGGCCATGCCTGCGGTCATGGAGCCGTCTCCAATCACCGCCACCACCTTACCCGGCCGCTTCTGGATGTGCCTGGCTGCAGCCACGCCCACGCCAAAGGAAATCGAGGTGGAACTGTGTCCGGTTTCAATGGTGTCAAATACGCTTTCCGAACGTTTTGGAAAACCGCTTAAACCGCCGTGCTGCCTGAGGGTATGAAAACGATTCTGGCGCCCGGTGAGCAATTTATGGGCATAGGCCTGATGCCCCACATCCCAAATAAGCTTATCGTTCGGAGTATCAAAAACATAATGCAGGGCCAGGGTCAGCTCGACCACACCCAGGCTTGGGGCCAGATGGCCGCCAGTGTCGGCAACTGTAGCAATAATGGTCTGTCGCAGTTCATCAGCCAAGTCTTCAAGATCGGCAAGCTCCATACTGCGCAGGTCATGGGGAGAACGGATGCTCTGCAGCAATTTTTTCCGCACCAGCGGTTCCTTGTCAACAAGCAGCATGATTACTTTTTCCGCTCCACAATATAACGGGCAAGGGCACGCAGAGGATCTGCCTTGGTATCGAAACCGTTCAAAACCTGCTGAGCGGCATCCACTGCCTCACGTGCCATTTTGCGGGAACCTTCCACGCCAAAAAGTGCTGGATAGGTGAGTTTAAGCACCTCGGCATCCTTGCCCACTGCCTTGCCCAGCTCCTCGGTGCTGGATTCCAGGTCAAGTAAATCATCAACAATCTGGAAGGCCAGACCTACTTGCTGACCATAACTGCACAGGCAACTCACCTGCTCCTCATTGGCGCCAGCGGCAATGGCCCCGGCCTCAATGGCAGCGGTGATCAGTGCCCCGGTTTTGCTTTGGTGGATGGTACGCAGCACCTCATAGCCAGCCTGTTTCCCTTCATAAATCATGTCCAGTGATTGCCCGCCCACCATGCCCTGCGGGCCTGCTGCCCGTGCAATTACCTGGATAATGCGCATGCGGGCCCTGTCAGACAGGTTGGCAGTAGATGAGCCGCTCAAAAGATCAAAGGCATAGGTCAAGAGACCATCCCCAGCTAGGATGGCCGCAGCCTCGCCATATACCGTATGATTGGTTGGTTTGCCCCGACGCAGGGCATCATTATCCATGGCCGGCAAATCATCATGGATCAGCGAATAGGTATGGATGCATTCCAGGGCGCAGGCCACAGGCAGGGCCTTGCAACGGGTCTCACTGTCTGTAGCGACAGCCTCGGCCGCAGCCAGGCACAGGATAGGGCGCAGACGCTTTCCCCCAGAGAAGAGGCTGTACCGCATGGCTTCAATGTGCTGGACAAAGGGGCCGCTGGCAGAGAGCATCAGGGCTGCCAATTCTTGCTCAACCAGATCCTGCCGTTCAAGCAGATAGGTCTTGATCTCCATCATCCTCTCCGGCAAAGGGAGTGAGGCTGAGTGAACCATTTTTATCGAGGAGTAACTCAACCCGACCGCGCGCTTCTTCCAGCATACTATTGCAGTAGTTGGCCAGTTCAATCCCTTCACTGAATTTGACCAGACTCTTTTCCAAGGGCAAGGCACCTGTTTCCAGTTCTTCAGTTATCTGTTCCAGCCTTGCCAAGGCACTTTCAAACGTTTTTTTGGCCACCCCTGTTCTTCCTCCGCATACATCCCTTTAAAATTTCCTGCCTGATTCACTGCTCGCATCTAAAGGATTTCAGTTGAAAAAGTAACCATGTGCACCCAGTCTTTCAACATTTCTTTCCAAAGGACAGAGAGGGGCACATGGAAAGGAAGCAAAAAAGAGAACCAACAGCCACGGCAAAAAGATGCTTTCTACCTCCCTGGCTGCAATCTCCTTCGCTTCCAGCGCATGCCAAAAAACCACAGTACGACCGCGGCACAAAGCAGTACAATCAGGATATCGAGCTGGTGGGAATAGTGCTGCACCACGGTCCAGTTGGCTCGCAACTGCATGCCGCAGTACAGCAAAAAGCCATTCCACATGGTGGCCCCAATGGTGGATACCAGTAAAAACGGCACCAGCGGCATTTTACCGATACCGGCGGGAATGGAGATGAGATGGCGCACCACTGGAATAAAACGGGCGATGAACACGGTAATCAGGCCCTGTTTCCGGTTGAAATAGCGCTCGGTACGCTCAAGATCCCGGGGATTGAGAAAGAGATACTTGCCGACCTGAAGAACAAAGGGTTTGCCTCCATAATAGCCCATCCAATAGGAAAGAAGCGAACCACACAGGGAACCGAGGCTGGTGGCAAAAATAGCCAAACCAAGGTGCCAGCGGCCATCAGCCACCAAAAAACCGACAAACGGCATCACTGCCTCGCTGGGCACCGGGGCAATCATGCTTTCCAACATCATTAAAAAAAAAGCGCCGAAATAGGTGGTTTTATCAAGGATGTATATAGCTATTTCGCTGATGTACTCTGTGATCATGGCTGCGCAAGGAAAATAAAATAGCTGAGAACCAGAATGCCAAAAGCAATTCTGTAGTAGGCAAAAAGACGAAAGTCATGGTGAGCTACATACCACAATAATCCCCGTATTGCCAGGAGTGCACTCATAAAAGCAACAACAAAGCCTATAAGAAAAAAGGGAAAATCACCGGCAGACAAAGATTGCCAGGAACTGAACAGATCATAGCCTGTTGCCAGAAACATGGTCGGAATGGCGAGAAAGAAAGAAAACTCCGTAGCCGCCCGCCTGGACAAGCCAAAGAGCAAACCACCGATGATCGTGGCCCCGGAGCGCGAGACCCCGGGAATCAATGATACGGCCTGGGCAAAGCCGATCTTCAGGGCATCCTTCCAACTCAATTCATCCATGTCTGCAATGCGGACATGACGCTCCTTTCTTTCCACCAAAAGAATCACCAAGCCGCCTATCACCAGTGCCACGGCCACGCTCGTGGGATTGAACAGGTAATGCTTGATATACCGATGCAGGGTAAGTCCGAGCAGGGCTGAAGGACAGATGGCCAGTATCAGATTGAAGACAAAGCGTTGGCTGGGCCGGTCATGCACAAGGCCGTTTGCCAACTCCAACAAACGCACACGGTAATGCCAACAGACCGCAAGAATGGCTCCCAGCTGGATGACTATAGAAAAGGTCTTGGCCTGCTCGCCGGTATAGCCGAGCATATCGCCGGCAATAATCAGATGGCCGGTGCTGGATATCGGCAAGAACTCTGTCAGCCCCTCCACCAAGCCAAGTATGATGGCCTGAAAAATTTCAAATGTGCTCATGTACTCAGAATGTTAGTTTGAATGATAGGGGGTGGGTTGCAGCAAGCACGCATACCGTGTCGGGTGCTGCACTGCAAGCCTTTTCCGTGGCAGTATTGCCAGCCGATCGCACTAGTTCAGTGCAGGGCAGTGCACTTGCAGACACACAAGATACAAAAAAAAAGGATACC
>JABMJC010000020.1 GCA_013201405.1 Desulfobulbaceae bacterium | reverse complement strand
TGCCACCAGATCACCGCAGGCAAAGGCGGGCATGGTGTCACCCGCGCTGCTCTGTACCCATTCCGGCACCAGGGCATACTGCTGATGGATCATCTGGTGCGAGGCATGCAGCCGGTAGCCGGTGGGCGAAAAATCATAGCCGAAATTCCAGCCCCAGAGAGTGGCAGGATGTTCACCTTGATTCTTTGCTGCCTGGCACACCTGCATACGCAAGGCTTCCAGTTCATCGACGCTGAGAGCCCGGCCCTGCTCGGGAAGCTCTAGGCCGAACTGGGCTGCCAGCACCGTATAGATGCGCTGATAGTAGAGATGCCGCAGGCCACGCATATCCGCCAGGCTCAGCTCGGCAATACTGTAGCGTCTTGAAGTATGGGCAAAGTTGGCGGCATAGTGTCCGCCCGGAATGTAGGAGTTGGCGCGCAGGTATTCAAATATGGCTCCGCCCTGCCCCTGGCCTGTTTCTTCATGATAAGTATCGGCCGTGATCGGGCTGGTGCCCTGGGCCCCTGGCCGCAGCACCATCACTTCCTTATAGCTGTCCGGCAGGTGCGGGTTATTGGCAATGGTTTCAAACAGCTCCATATCGCTGATGGCCGGGCGCAGGCGGCCATGCTTTTCCTCGTAGAGCAGGTCGCTTGGCGCATTATGATTGGCAGTATCCGTATAGAGAAAGGTGCAGCAACTTTCGGCCAGCCAGATCAGCTCTTCCGCATCGCTTGAGGTGGCGGCCAGGGCATAGCGCAGTTGCAGGGGTAGGCTTCGTATGCACTGCTGCACTGCTGCCTTATCCATCAGGCCCTGCTCTGCCAAATGTTGTCGCAAAGACAAGGGCGGTTGTGGCCGAATGGCGATGGAGGCCGGGTTCTCGCTGCGTGCTGCGGCCCAACCCGCATCGATATAGGTGCAGCCGCGAAAGGGCAAGGCATTGGCAATTTCGTAAACCGGGTAACCGGCACTTGCGCTGATATCACCTTCAGGAAAATTAGCGGCATTATCGACCTTGCGGCCATCCGGCAATTGCCCCAGCGTGCCACGATACTCGCACGCCCGCAGATTGCGCACCGTATAGCTCGGTTGATGCACGCCCACCCTGAATCGGCCATCTGGATGCACACAACTTGTCAGCATTTTTTGTATCATAACTTGAAGGAAAGAACGATAGATCCTACAGCACCGTACTACCTAAAAAGCCAAGGTGGCCCGCATTGCTGTCAACAAAGCTCTATACACCAAATCGCCGCAAAGATCAGCAGCGCTGCGCAATGGATTGCAGCCTACGGAAATAGAATCAGAAATGAGTGAAGAGCAAGGAAAAACTGTGTGGAGTGACCAAGCCTAGATTAATACCCAACCTGATTACAGGCGATTAGAGGTTGTCCAGCGGACTGCGCACCGCCAGCCCGCCTCTATTCAGCACATGGGTGTAGATCATGGTGGTGCTCACATCGGCATGGCCAAGCAGTTCCTGTACCGTGCGAATATCAGCCCCATTGGCCAGCAGATGGGTGGCAAAACTGTGGCGCAGGGTGTGAGGCGTTACCCGCACAGGTAGATTCGCGGCACGGGCCGCCTTGCGAATGGCGTTTTGAAAACTGGCATCCTGAAGATGATGCCGCCGGAGAACTCCACTGCGGGGGTCTAACGACAGCTGCCGCGAAGGAAAATACCATTGCCAAATCCATTGTGTGCCTGCTGTCGGAATTTTGTTCTCAACCGCTGGCGGAAGCCATACCCCGGCCAGGCCTTCCTGCTGGTCTTGTTCGTATAGCGTATGCAATCTTTCCCGCTGTTCCAGCAACGCAGCACGCAGGCTTTCTGGCAGCATGCTCACCCGGTCTTTCCCGCCCTTCCCTTGCCGTATAACAATAATTCCCTGCTCAAAATGCACATCCTGCACCCTGAGGCGCAGCAACTCCATCAGCCGCAAACCTGCGCCATACATTAACTGCGCCATAAGCAGGTAGGTGCCAGAAAGCTCTTGAAAAAGCGCCTGGCATTGCTGCTGACTCAATACCACAGGAATCCTTTTGCCTGCACGCGCTCGTGTATAGCCCGATAAATCACCCAGATCCAGCTGCAGTACTTCCCGGTATAAAAATACCAGGGCATTTAAAGCCTGCCGCTGGGTGCTGGCGGCAACCCTGCCTTCAACCGCCAAATATTCCAGAAACCTGCGCACATCATCGCCGCTGGCATTTTCTACTGATTTACCATGCAACCAACGCTCAAAGCGTCTGGCCCAGCCCATGTAGCTTTGCTCGGTGCGCAATTGCATGTGCCGGATACGCAAAACTGCTACCATGCGCTGATCCCAAGGCCTTGTACCATCATCCACGCTTTCGTTGCGTGTGCCAGGCGCGCTTGTCACCGGTGCGGTTGAATCAGATAAAGGTTGCGCTTCATTGCCCGCTGCCTGTTGCGTGGCTAAGCGAAAAAACCAGCGCAGAGCGGCACGCGCCTGGTTCACCTGCGTTTCAATTTCTGGTAATGATTGCAGAAAATCAAAAGCACTGGCTACCGTGGCGAGACGGCGGCAGGCCTTCAAGTATTTCAAGTAGGAAAATATGTGCCGTTCATGCGATTGCACTTCCTGGGCACTGAGGCGTTTGTCGTTGTGCAACACCTCCCGCCAACGCGGAAAAAACACAGGCACATCGGATGGTGGCATCACTTTGTCTTTAGTCTTTGTCATATCACCATGCAATATACTTTGGACTAAGGCCACATTCAAGAAAGCAAGCCATTTGCCCTTTATACAAAAATATCGTTAACTGATTGTAAACACATAAAAATTATAAAATGAAAGTTTTTTTCAAAATTTGCAAAATCAAAAAAAATAAAGTATATTTTTTCGAAATATTTACAGAATGCCACGTTATTTTTCGGCAAACTTAGGCATATTATTACTGTTATGTGTTCAAAGAGAGGGTGTTCATATGAAGACGCTACTAATTACCGTATTCCTTTCCATGTTTGTCGTATCGGCGAATTTGTACGCGGGATGCACATTTCGGCAAGATGCATTCGGAAACACGAGATACCAGTGCGACGGGGTAAGTGGAACGCTTCGCCAAGATGCGTTCGGAAACACGAGAGATAGCCGAACTGGTACAACGTGGCGACAGGATGCGTTCGGAAACACAAGATCAAATGATGGTACGACTTGGCGACAAGACGCGTTCGGGAACTACCGGTCCAACCGAGGAGACACTTGGAGGAAAGATGCTTTCGGTAACTGGCGTTCGAATGACGGCACAACATGCCGGAAAGATGCATTTGGGAACACGCGTTGCAATTAGCAACGACACATAACAAGGGCGCTGCAGACCGACGCTTGACCACGTCGCGCCTTTGTTGCCACAAAGTCGCGTCGTCCTCAAGCGCGGCTGAGCGCCGACGTTGTGCTTACGAAAAAAACAAAAATCTGCGTATACCTTTCCTCATAATCTGTGGCTTCAATAAAAGGATATTTCTATGCTTCAACTGAAAATGATAGAACTCTTCAAGGAAGGTTGTCATGAGGATGCACGAATAATCGCGACATTGATGTTCGGCTCATTTGCTATCGGAGAGGGTGACGAGTTCTCTGATATCGAATTCGCAGTGTTCATCCAGGATGACCATTTTGAAAATTTCGATCAGCGCTCGTGGCTTAATGCCGTAAGTCCGGTTGCTGCTTACTTTCCGGACGACTTCGGCCACCACACCGCACTTTTTGAAAACGGCATTCGCGGTGAATTCCATTTCATGCGAAAATCGGACATACCGGTCATTTCCACTTGGCAAGGCTATGGGTGGTTTCCCTCGCTTGAGGCGGCTGTTTTGTTGGACCGATCAGGAGAGTTGTCAAGGTATGCAAGCGCTCTCGTGGGCGATCCCCCGATACGTGAAGGCGCGCCGCTGGTGGAAGGGCTCGTGTTGAACCTCATCAGCCTGATGCGCTTTGGGGCCAATCTTTTAAATCGGGGAGAGTACGCTCGCGCCTGGGCTTTGCTCAGCAAAGCACATCAAAACCTACTCAAGCTGGTTCGACTCCACGAAGGGGCAACAGACCACTGGCCGACACCTTCACGCGCGCTCGAAAAGGATATCTCGGAGGACTCGTATAATCGCTATCTGGCATGCACAAGCAGTGCAGAACCAAGAGCACTATGTGCAGCCTATCATCAAACGTGGACGTGGAGTCTCGAATTGTTCAAGAGCGTGACAGAACCTCTGAATATCGAGCTTCCGAGAACTGTAATTGCGCAGGCAAAAAGGTTGCTCAATGAGTCTGCGACGCCGCACAACAAGTAAATCCAGCGGACGCATAAAAACGCGCCGCTGATTTTGACGTTAGAGCAATAGAGTATGAATGAGCAGATACCTCCATCCAGACAAGCGCTGAGAGAAGCATTGGCATTGTCTGAAGACATACTAAGAAATATTGAGCTATGTGAAATGCCATTAGCCAATATTTTGTTGAAAGCATCAAGGCTGGCGCGGCTATTAAATGATTTTGATAGCCAAAAAATAATGGAGTTAGAAGCCAGTGGATATCCTTCAACACCAGACGGTGTATCTCAGGATATTTATCGCTTAGCCGTTATTGCTGGAAGGGAGTCGCAACAAAAAAATGAAAAAACAGGCGAAATAAAAACCTACATATACACAACTTCGGTTGAGGAATTGGAACAGGAAGTAAAGTCTGCAGATTCTGCTCTGGCCGCAGCTCGCGATCCGGACGTTTCAGTATCATCAGCGAATCCAAACCAGATGGTTTGGAATCCAGTTGGAAATAAGTTTGAGAGGGACACTATCCGGACAAATGCGGCTCGAGCTCAGCGCCGCCTTTCATCACGGCGTTCGTTCATCTATTCGTATACCCTTAAGCGGCATCATGAGCTTAAATTTTCTGGAATTGCTGATGATATTTTTTCGAGAATTCGCGAGAGTGTGGATGGAGCTATTGGCGAAAGAGTTCCGGTTGCAGCTCAAAAACTTGTGGCAGTCTATGAAAATTTGAAATCCGAAAATCCAGAAGACTGGGCTAATGCGGTTCATAGTTGCCGAAGAATACTCCAAGATTTGGCTGACTCATTGTATCCACCGAGAGAAGATATTGAGAAAGAAATCGGTGGCAAAAAACGCACAATAAAGCTTGGTCCTGACAATTACATAAACCGACTGATAGCCTTTCTCGAGGAAAATTCAAATTCCGAGCGGTTTGAAGAGATTGTTGGCAGCCACTTGGGATTCGTAGGCGACAGGTTAGATAGTGTATTCAAAGCTGCTCAGAAAGGTTCGCATGCTGGAGTTTCTAAGGACGAGGCAGACCGATATGTGGTTTATACATACTTGGTCGTTGGAGACATACTGAGCCTACTGTGAATAATTGCTCTAACAAATCAATCAACTTCGCGCCTTCGGCGCCGGACGCAGCAAAGCTGCGCCGGTTATTGAAGCGTTCGGCAAAAAGACAAAGACCGTCTATGAGGGGCGGAAGATGAACGTCGGAAGCAATAGGGTTCCGAGGCCGGACAACATCCTTGCTTGTGGCAAGCCCTGTATGCCTACGGTCACTTCGTTCCCTTACTGGGGTACCCCCAGCCCCCTGCTCTCGACGGCCAAGCCAGACGGCCCGGTATGAACCGGAGCCGCCTAGCTTGACCCGCCGAATCCTGTAGCAGTTTAACAGACAATTTTAGAGGAACGATCAGCCGAGCCCCTGCAATGCAGAGGGGTGAGCTAAAGAAATCTATCTTTACTTGCCGCTGAAAACGTTGCGGCCCATAAGATAGTCAGCCAGCGCAAGGCAAATTAAACCATTGAGAGAAACGCCGCATTTTTCGGCATGCCTTCGAGCACAGGCACTAAGATTTTCAGGCAAACGAAGAGATATGACGGTGTTTGTTTGTTCAGACGGTTCCTGAGATGGACGAACAGTGTTTTGAGTTCTCTGAGTGTTTCTAGCCATATTGCCTCCAAACGATTGACAGTATCATATTGACATCATAATGATACCATGAGTCAAAAGAAAAAGCAATAAATGACATTAAAATGATACCATTCTGATACCATCGCATAAAGGAAATGCGGTTACAGGGTCACATGTTATTCTGGCCTGTGACCCCGGCGCGAAGCGCGCCGGTTATGACTTGAGGGGAAGTCTTGAACCACCTCGAACGAGGGGATAAAATGAATTTAACCGTTGACCGGAAGGCTGTCAACAGAAATGCCGAACCAGGCGCTTGACCGGACGCTGGGAGCCCTCCTGCACCATGGCAAGTACCGGGCCAGCGCCGGTCAGCTCTACGTTAGCACTCAAAGAAGTATCGGAATACTAAGATGATCGAAGAAATATACGCAGTCGTCGAAGAAAAATATTTTTCATCTGGTGACTTTAATGGAGTGCCCATTTACAGCCTTGAAGGCGTCTTCGACATTAATGATGAAGCCTTTAAAACGTCGGTACGGAAAGGAATCGAAGATGATATCCTGACAGCCAGAGCTGACGGCAATCCTCATATCAGAGGTTTTTCAAACATTCCAAAGTACAAAGTACTTGAGACCTTCGATGCTTCAGAATATCCAGGTCATATATGTCTATATCCCCATGAAAAAAGACTGACCAACTCGAAAAGGCTCGCTGACTACAGTCAGTCACCTTACGAAATGGAGTTAGCGAGAGGGGCTGGCCAACTCGACTATAGAACTTTTGACTTGTCTGTTTTGGAATACTACCGAAACGACCCTCGCTATTCATACGAAACTGATTTTATTCATGGCCAAATATCCATTACTGGTGAGTTTTTCAACAGGCTGTTAGGCAGAAAACCAGCGGTTTCTTTTATTGAATTGAAGCTGCTGGTTTTGTTTTATTGCTCCGGTGGTTAAATATCAGAATTATGTGCATAGCGTATATTGTGATGGCGAAATAATTATGGCATGCGACGCACAAAAAACTTGTTTTGCGCCATCAGCCCTTCATGGTGGTAGTCAGGCTGCCCGGGTCGGGTACGGCTGAACACCGGTTTTGCTCTTTTCTGGATGCCGCGATACACGACCAAGGGGCCTGTTGTCTCCATTTTTTGTTTTGGTTTTTTTGTTTTGGCGTCATCTTCAGCAGCCCTTTTCCGGGTTGAGACAAATTTTGGCGCAGTCTCTTTGGTAGCGCCAGAATCAACGATACCAGGGGCGGATTTTTTTGTTTTGGCAGCACCTTTTTCCAAAGCCCGGCGCACCAGGGCAACATACTGGTCGCCTCGGTCTGCATTGGGCGAATGATAGCGGGCAACAGCTGTCCAGGTGTCGCCGTGTCGATCAAGTTCCTGCCTGAGTATCCAGGAGCCCAGCAGGATATTAGCAGCCGGGTCAAAAACCGCTTCAAGGGGAATGTCATACTGCTTCAGCCACCAGTTGTTGATTTGCATGACCCCGGAATCAAAACTCTTTCCGGCTGCCTGGGCTTCGCTGGCAGCGGCAAGGGCCTCTTCCTTGCTGTCAAAAAAATAGCCCCGGCCTTCCACATTGAGCGCATAGGGAGTGCCGCCACTTTCAACCCTGGCAATAGCCTGGGTCAGTTCCGGCGGCACATCTACTTCCTGCGCTGCGGCCTCAAAAAAAGATGCCTGGTTCTCTTCCGCCTCAATCCCGGCAACAAGCTGGGGTTCATCTGTAACCAGTGAGGCCAGGGCAAGGGACGGACACCAAAAAAGAAAAACCCAGACCACAGCCAGCCAGGGTTTTTTCATCGCTCCACCCCGGCAGGTTCCCTGGTCTTTTCGACAAGAATACTTTTCTTCACTGCATCAAGCCCGCGCGCCTGGTGCAGATCGTTGAAATCTTTCAGGCCCCTTGAGCGCTCATCCTTTGAGAAATCCGCAACCATCACCTTGGCACCGGAAATAGCAGCAGCAGCCTCCTTGGCCTTCATCACGCCTATATTGGTGCCATCTGGCCGGGGTGGGTCATTATCCGCGCAGATGGTGATTTGCGCATTGGGCAGCTTTTTTCTGATCGCCAGAGCCGCATCCTTGATATTGCCTGCATCAAAGGCTACAGCCACTGGCAGACCAGTGGCCTGGTGTACGCTGGCACCTGTAGCATAGCCTTCCACCATCAGCACCACATTGCCTGTTTCAAGAGCATCCTTGTTGGGCAGCACGCAGACCGCTCCTTTCTTCGGGCAGTCTTTCTCAAACCATTTGCCGCCATCTTTATTGATATATTCCACGGTTTGCAGACGGCCTGTGTCCAGATCAAAACCCGGCACCACCAGGTTGCCCTGTTTATCCTGCCGAACAGCAAAGGATTCAACCCCCTTGCGGTTCAGGTAAGGATGATCCTGTACCGGTTCAGCATTCATCCATTTGGCATAGGCCCTTTTTTGGGCTTTTTCCTGCACCGCCTGGCGTTCAATTTCTGCTGCGCTCAGGGTATTGGCAGCTTCCTTGTGCAGCTCGCGTTTGGCCTCCTCGCTCAGGACATGGCCAGTGGCCAGCCATTTCCCCTGCACCCCGGTTTTATGATTCTGATACCAGCCATTGGGTTTGCCATCGGCAAAACCGCAATAGGCACCATCTTTGGCCCCTGGCCTGCCGGTGGCCACCGGCACCCGCTGAATCTTCCCATCCATGACCGGCTCACCCTCGATGAGCAGCCCTGCATCCCGTAACACCTGGCCGAACTCGGCAGCAGGGTTCACCACCGCAGGCGTTTCTTGCTGTTGTTCCGGTACGGCCTGCCACTGGTTGAGGCGTTGCATGTCTGCACCTTCGGGCGCGTACCAGCGCTTTGCTTCCTTGTCCCATCTTGCCCCGGCTGCCTTGGCTATGTTTTTTTCCTTGTACGGCACATCCAGCCAGGTCTTTTCTGTGGCAAGGTCTGCCGTTTTTGCATTATTGCTCATTTCATTAGCTTTTAGCTGATTGCTGGCTTGAATCCCTTTTTCCCTGCCCATGACATATTCCCTGATATGTTCTGCATCCCGTGCAGCCCGGATGATCTCCTTGGGGTCTTCCTCAAGCGCCTTGATCCAGCTGGCAATATAGGCGTGGTGCTGGCCGGGATCATGACCAATGCCCAGTTCTGCCCCTAGCATGTAGCTGGCCAGTTCTGCCCTGAGCTCTTCCCTGGCATAGCCTTCACTGCCAAAGGGATGTTTCAGATCACGGTCAAGCCTGCTCTCATGCCCAGTCCAGTGGCCAAGCTCATGCAGGGCGGTTGCGTAGTACCGGTCAGGCGTGGCAAACTGGCCCCGTTCCGGCAGATGGATTTCATCACTTGAGGGCCGGTAAAAAGCCCTGCTCACCTGGTCATTAAAAATTCTGGCCCCTGACTCTTTCAGGAGTTTTTCAGCCATTTCATGCCGCTGCCATTCCGGGGTTTCAACCCGTGCAGGCAAGGGCGGCAGGCCCTCGATCTGCGAGGCATGAAAAACGGTTGAGTAAAACACCCTGGGCCGATCAAGCTCTGTTACTGAATAACTTTTCTGGCCATTCTCATCGAGGAGGGGTTTCCCTTGTTCATCCTTGAGCAGGGTTTTTTCTCGAAACTTCCAGTACTGTACTGTGGTGCCCCGGCTGCCCTTTTTCACCTGGGCGCCAAGCTGCTGCGCCTGTCTGTAGGTACACCAGCGCGGATCAATGTTGTTCCCCTGCTGCATACCTAGCCAGACACGATTTATGCCCCGGTAGGGCTGGCCAGTGACGGCATTGACCGGGCCTTCCGGTATCTGACCAGGTTCCCAGGGAACAACCCATGGAGCAGTACCGTCCCTGAGCGCTGCGATAACCTGTCCAGCTATCTGCTCAGGGTACGGTTTTTTGTTTTCTGCCATGGCTTACACCTCTTCTTGTTCCCCTGTAGCCCCTTCCAGGGCATCGGCCTCGCTCATGGCCTCATCAGAAAAGGCACCCATGTGTTCCGCAACATCCGGATCAACCGGGATACTCATTCCGGGATTCTCCTCAAGCTGCCGGTATACTGCTTCTGCTGCTGCATTCAGATACGCCTTGTCCTGTTCCATGCTGTCCTCTTTTTTTGAATGTCAGTACAGGTCGCGCCTGGCGCAAGCTGTGCAGGCTGACCAGACCAAAATAACGGCCGTCAAAGCTGCCCTGGTGATGCAGGGAAAGTGTTAATGCCTGACCAGCCGGGATAATTCCGGCTGTGAGTTCAGGCTTTGGCATGGGCCGTCCCTTGCTGTCCACGTCCCGGGCTGCACTGCCAGGAATTGTCTGATGGTTGATGCTGATTAAACCGTCTGCACCGATGCTGACCAGATCACCAGGCAGACCGTAGACTTCCTTGCCCAGGGCGCGAAGAGCGCCAGGACAAGTGCCTGTCCCTGCATATTCCCGCGCCCTGGCCAGCTTGATAAAATGCTCTGACTCCAGGCAGAAAAAAACAATGCTGCCGCGTTGTGGTCTTTCATCTGTCAAGCGGTACAGGCCCAGGGGCAGGCTGGAGGTGACATTGACCCGGTAACCGTAAGCCCAGGCAACAGAAAACAAGACAAGAACAAGGCCCGGAATCACGACCAACCATGCAACTTTTCTGTTCATGCCTGGCCTTCCAGGTGTGCAGGCAGATCATCGAGGTACCGTAAATAGGCAGCGCCTGCTGATTCTTCAGATACTGGCTCTGGTGCTGCGGTGGTTTTTTCTTTTTTAGCGTTATCTGCTTTTCCGGCAGGCGGCATGGAGGATCGTGCCAGAAAGATTGGGTCAACAAAATGCAGAATCTGCCTGCCATAGATGGGCGCATGTCCGGCAGTAAAAATCAGCATATCACCGGGTGCAATATGGCTTTTCTTCTGCCACCAGCCGCTTTGTTCCTTGTGGATGCCGGGCAGACGCAGGCATTCATCCGGGGTTAAGAGCGGCCTGGCGGTCTCCTGAATGCTGATTGAGGTGCCCCTGCCGCCCTTGCCTGTGGAAATACTTTTCTTGCGCTGCACTACAGTGGTGGTGCCGGTCAGTTTTGAGAGGTATTCGGCAGTTTCTGGCAGGTTGGGCGCATAGGCAATGCGCACCTGGCAGTTGGCCATAAGGGCATTGTCCTGGCCGTAGGCAGCATTGAGCTGCTTGGTGTCCTGCACAATGAAATAACCCTTGATGCCGTAGCCTGCCATAAAGGCAATGGCCCGCTCAATGATTGCCAGTTTACCCAGGCTGGTGAACTCATCGAGCATCAAAAGCAGCCGGTGCTTGAAGGCAATCCTGGTGCCGCCTTGGCCAAACTCCATTTTTTCAGTGAGACGGCCAAGCAGTTGATTGGTGAAAATACGAAAGAGCGGCCGCAGCCGGTCAATATCAGCAGGGGAAATAACCAGGTAAAGATTGATTGCCTTGTCCTGGTTCATGAGATCGCTAATGCGAAAATCGCTGGCACCAATGTTCGAGGCCACAACCGGGTCACGGTACAGGGCAAGGTTGGCGGTGGCCGTGGAGACCACGCCAGCCATTTCCTTGTCTGCCTTGGCAAGCATGCCGCTGGCAGCAGAGGCACAGAAAATGTGCATGGCTTCAGCCAGTTCATGGCTCATGCCTGGAAACAGGGTTTGCAGATGCCGGGCATGATCTGTGTCAATAATTTCCTGAAACAGTTCCTTTGGCCCGCCTTCGCGCTTCGGGTCTTCCAGCATGACTGACAGGTCATACATGGTGGCCCTGCGTCCTTCCACAAGCTGCGTCATAATCAGGCAATGCAGGAGCACCCCGCCTAAAAAGCCAAAGGCTGCCTTGTTCCAGTAATCCCCCAGGCCCTTGCCGTCCGGATCGAGCACCATGGAGACAATCTGCTGCACATCAGCAATGCCGCGCTCAGACTCAAGCCGGATTTCTTCCAGCGGGTTGAAACGGGCTGAGGTTCTGGACGGATCAGCCGGATCAAAGCGCAGCACCCGGTTGCCCTGGCTTTGCAGCCAGCCAGAGGTCAGGGCATGGTTTTCAGCCTTGATGTCGAGCACCACTGAGGAATCCGGCCAGGACAAGAGCGTGGGCAGGATCAGGCCCACACCCTTACCGCTTCTGGTGGGCGCAAAGCAGAGGATATGTTCCGGCCCGTCATGCCGCAGGTACAACTGTCGTTTGCGACCTGCGTCCCACCAGCCGCCCACATACACGCCCTGGCCATCCAGATAGCCCATATCCTGGATCTCTTTTTTGCCGGCCCAGTATGCCGAGCCGTGCAAATCCCTGACCATGCCCTGCCGGTGGCCATAGGCCAAGACCACAAGAACGAGTACTATGGGCGGCCCGGCAAAAATCAGCATTCCGCGTTGCAGAATGAGTTCCACCGCAGGGGTAACCCAGATAATCTTTGGCCAGTTCCACACTGTAAGCGGACTGTAGCCAACAAGGCTGCCGAAGTGCAGCGGATTACCCAGGGCAGGAGCATAGCCATATACCGCGCCGATTCTGGCTGTTGTCCAGAAAAAGACGCTGAATGCCCACAAGAGCCCGGCGCACAAAACAAGCCATGGCCACCAGCTGGCATTGCCTGTTTTCTTATGGCCGTACTGGGCCTGCATGATATGCCTCGTAATCGTGCGGGGTGTACGGTTCAGAAAACACCACATCCTTGGTGGTAATCACGTTGAACTGATAGCCGGGCCTGATCTCAAGGGTTGGCTTGATATTCAGGTTGCGCTGCAAAAGCTGCATGGCTGCACTGCCCATCTGCTGCGCCAGCGCGGTTATCATCTCATCCTGGAAGCTGGGGTTGTCTGAATTGCGGCCATTACTGTCTATTTCATCGAGCGTATAGGCTGTGGTGCCGAGAATGGCACTCATAAAAAAGGCGCTGCCAAAAATGCGCAGATAGTGATTGTTCACCTTGTCATGGAATCCGGCATAGCCGCTCATGTCCGCGCCTGGCATGGCCCCCAGGGTAACCGAGCTGCCATCCGGAAAGATGATCCGGTTCCAGGCAATCAACACCCGCTCCTGGCCATAGACCACGCGCGAGTCATAGACCCCGTACAGCTTTGCGCCCTGTGGTATGAGTAAATGCCTGCCGTTTGAGGTGTTCCAGACGTTCTGGCTCACCTGGGCAATCATCACGCCTGGCAGATCAGAGTTGATGCCGCTGACCATGACCGCCGGAATCACGGTGCCGGTTTTGATTTCAAGAAGCCTGCCCTCTTCCCTGGTGTAGCGCCAGAGCCAGCCGCGTTCTCCGGCTCTCGTATCCGCCCTGGTGAAAAAGCCCTCCTTGTCAATATCTGCTGCCGGATCATAATTTACTGACTGTTGGCCGGGCAGTGTTGCCTGTCCAGGCCCCTTTGTTGCGCGGGCCTCCTGCCCGGCTTCTGCACCAGGCCCTTCTGTTCTGTTTTGTTTGGCGATCATGGGTGATGCCAGGGCAGCCAGATATTGCTGTTCCTTGCGCTTGCGCATGGCTTCTGCATCCTTGTCTGGTTCGCTGTCCTTCATCACCACCACCAGGGGCTTTTTAGGCTCCTCCTGAACTGGCGTGCCCTCCACCAGTGCCCCGGTGGTGGGCGGTGGCAGGATAATGCCGGTACCATAGCCCTGGGCCAGGGCGCGTTGATCCACCTGCGGCTTGTTCTCCTCAGCTGCCCTGCGGGCATTGCGCTTGTCTGCCTGCTCGATTGCGTAAAATAGCGAGACAATCAGGGCCAGAGTCACGCCCAGTACAATGTACATGGGCCGCTTGCTCATACCTCTTTTAGGCGGTTTTGGCGGTTGCAGGCTGTTTGGCGAGTCTTCCATTGTCTTCCCCCTCCCTTATTCTGCCTGGCCCTCGGCAAATCCACCCTGGGCCCGGCCCTGGGCATCATAGACCCGGCCAAATGTCCGCAGCCCTGTTTCATCCTGCACCTTGAGCCGCAGATACCAGTTGACCACCGGGTCTGTGTCACCAAGGCCGTCCACTGTCCAGCTGACCCGTGGCTCAGAACCGGAAACTGGCTGAATCGTAAAGCCCCTGGCCCGCAAACTCCGTTCCAGCACTGGCCCGAACAGATCAACAACCTTCTGCCCTTTTGCCGTGGGGTATTGCAGGTACAGGCTGGTATGGCCTGGCGGGTACAAGGTGGCCAGCCGGTTGGCTGCATCAAAGGCAATCCCGGTCAGGGCCGCTTCAGGCACCTCGCCAGTAAACGACCGGCCAGTATGCTGGCCACAACCGGCGGCCAAAAAGGACACCAGAAGAAGAAAAACCAGTAAACGAGTCATCGGTTAAACCTCCAGGGCAGGTCTTTTTCATCATCTGTGGCAGTGCTGCTGAAATGGCCAGGCATGGTGCCACCTTTGCAGATTTCAACCAGTTCCTGGGCATTGCCCACACCCACGACCAGGGCCAGATGCGGAAAGAGCCCGTCAACTTCCATGGTAAGGCCCTTCACCCGGTAATTGACCAGCACATCCTTTTGACCCTTTTTCACCAGAAGGGCTGGCATCTCACCGCTTCCTGTTGAGGACGGCAGCTGAATATACATCTTGCGGCCATCATCATAGACCCGCTCAGGCTTCCATGCGGCAGACCCGGACACATCGTATTCAAAGTTGAGCTTTGATAAATCTGTGACTGCCCCGCTTTGATCTGCGGTGCTCTTCCACTTCTGCTGCCGCTGCTGCTGCGCCTGGTTGGCTGCCACCTGCCGTCTGAGATCATCCGCATAAACAAATCCGATATAGGGCGTGAAATCGTTTTTCCTCGATACCAGCCGCAGGTGATAGACCCGTCTGTCTGTGGTCACCACTGCACTGCTTTCAAGACCCACATCCACCGGCTTGATAAAGAGGTGGGTGCTGGCACCTGCTGTACCGCTTTCGACCTGCCATCTGGCTGAATCGCCCACCACAATTTCATTGACCATTTCACCTGGTTCCAACTCCACATCCACCACCTGCAAAGGGGCAGCAATCACCACTGGAATACCGCCATCAGCACCATGCACGTACACCAGCTGGCCGCCCTGCATAAAGGAAGACCTGGCACCGTCTTTTCCTGCACCTGACCATTGCCGAACCAGATCAAGCACCCGTTTTTCCTTTGCGGTCAAAGGCACGGTGTCTGGTGACAAATACTCTGCTCCATGCGCAGGCATGGCCATCATTCCAGCCACGGCCAGCGCACAACACAACAATCCTGCTCGTTTCATCTGATCACCTTTGCTGTGGATAGGTTGGTGATGTACACACCGGCAGGGTTGGCCAGAAGCACTTCTTCTGACTGTGGCGGCAGGATCTCCACCGTGGCTATCGCTTCATAATTTTCCCGCGCAAGCTCCACGCCTTGCAGGTTGCGCACAATCTCGTTCCATTCAACCCGGTAACTGCCCTTGCTCACTGGCAGCGGGATGCCCTTGACTTCAATGTTGACCAGGCGTCCGGCTTTGGCTACCTTATAAGGGCTGTTCTTCTCATACCACTGCTTCAACATGCCCTTGCTGGCACCTGCCGTGTGCATGGTCAGCCTGCCAATCATCCGCCGTTGCAGTTCGGTATCAACCGTGACTGTGCGCCAGTCAACAATGGCCTGGGCAACCGCTGCCTGGATGACCTTCTCAGGTGTGCTGCCGCCCTGGCCCTGGATTTTTTCTGCAACTGTCTTGCCCAGCTCATCCACTGCCACAAAGTAGCGCACCACCTTGACCTGGGTGAGCTGGATGATGTTGCCTGCAAGTGAGAGCACCGCGATAATCAGTGCCAGCACGGCTATCTTGCGCCACTGCGCTGCCCGGCTGATATAGCTGCCGTAGCGTTCCATCCATTCTTCCCGTGCGTTCAGGTATGGATTGTTGTCGCTGTCTCTGTCCCGCAATACGGTTTGTTTTATTGCGCTCATATCCCTTTGTTTTGTGTTGGCTTTTTTTAACCGCAACATTAGGCTGGCTCATTCGTTTTGGTCTTTGACAACTCTTTATCTTCCTTCTTTGGAGTTCTCTTTCTGCTGGCGCAGGGCTTCCCTTGAGGTGGCAGTGCTTCCGGCTGCCTGGGCAGCCTGATCAGCCCCCGGTGTTCTGAATGGTGCAGCACCGTGCTGACCTTCTGACCTGGCGTCTGCTGCGGCCTGGGCCTGGCCAGCAATGGAACCAAAAGGCGCGGCTGCCTGCGCGGCTGGATTGGGCCTCTGGCTGGACGGGGAGGCTTGAGCCGCAGCACCGGCTGCCGGGGTGTAGGGATTGCCGCTGAACTGGTTACGGCTGTAAGGATTGCCCGTGTAGCTGGAATCACTTGCTGACCGGGCAGCGCTGTACATATCGCCCAGGCTGGAACCCATGCGCCGCAGTTCACCAACAGCGCTTGGCCCCACACCTGCCCGGCGTTCATCCTGCCGGGCTTCCTGGTAACTCCTCCATATTTGGTTGGCTGTACCGCCAACCCCGCCTTCCCCTTGCAGGCTGGCAATCTTGGCTGCCCGGCTGACACCGGAGACCACGCCGCCAGCACCGCCCACACCCTTGCTGGCAACAGCATAGGTGGCGGCCATCGCGCCCAGAGCAGCACCGGTTGCTGCCCGAAGGCCCACACCGCCGCCTGTATGTGAACCATTGATAATGCCTGCAACGGTCTCCGGGATGGTCTGGATAATGACCAGGAGCACCAGAGACGCGGCCAGAAGGACAAAAAGCACTTCGTATGAGATTTTATCAAAATTACCCAAATCCTTGATAAAGCTGATCCCAATGCCAAGGATTAGGTTCATGACCAGCACCTTGAACGCCAGGCTGACCACATAGCGCATGACGTTCACGGCATATTCTTTCATAAATGAGGCCGCGCCAAAGCCAAGCAGCAGAATAGCAACGTTCATGGCAATGTAGGCCTCGCAGATCACCACCAGTATTCTGGCGCTCATGAGCGCCAGGCAACACAGGATTACAGCACCAATAAGCAGATAGGCAATACCATCAACAACAGCAGAAAAACCCCAGGATAAGCTATTGATCTTTTCTATAATTGTATTTAATATTGTAAATCCTAAATCTATTGGTGATAGTTCAAGTTCAGCACCACCAACGTTTGAAGAAATGATATCTGTTTTTTCCAGTATATATTTTGTCCAGTCATGATAATACTGGATAGCTACATAACAAAATGCAGCAAAAAGAAGCATGATAATAAATTCTTTGATAACATCAGCGATTTCTGCCCTGCCAAGGGCAGCCTGGACACCAAAGACCACCACTCCAACCAGGAGAAAGAGTTTGAAAATGCCCAGGGCATAGCCTTTCAGCTTGGTGCCGTATTCTGTTGCCTTTGTCTCAAATTGAGTTTGAATTTGTTTGGCAACGCTTTGCTTTATTTCAGCTGCATTTGTTATGGATGCCGTACACGTAATTCCAATGAAAGAAAAAACCAAAAATACAAGGGAGGTTGTTACAATGAATCGTGCCATTCCTGTTGCCTGTTTCCTTTTCCTGGCGATTACCATTTCTTCCTGCGATCAGTCCACGTCAAACAAATCCACACAAACAAACCAGCAATCAAGTAGTACATCATCTACCGTCAATAATTCAAAATCAGATGAAAACCTGGTGCCCCTGGTTACAGAAGAAGAAAAACGGAGAGCAGAGGAACAACACAAGGAGGCCACCAAAAACGAAATATTGAATAAAGGAGACGATAATTCGGGAAAAATACGTTTATACTAATACAAACGTATAGTTCCTGAGTTATCATCCCCGGAATTAAGGATTTCTGTTTTTGTTGCTTCCTGATGCTGGGCATTGGCCATTTCTTCCTGCTTTTCTGCCTTCATCTGCTGGGTAATTTCAGATTGTGCCTGGGTAGCCGCCAGTTCCCGGAACTGGCGCATCTCCTGAATCTGGAGCGCTGCCAGCTGGTTGCCTGCCTGAATTGCTTCCATGTGCCCTTCAGGATCGTTAAGCAGATTTTCCAGGTAATCTCGCAGTTCACCGCTTTCTTCCATATCCTTCAACTGTCGGCCTGAGAGCTGAAAGGTGGCCATGGTGGCCTCATCAATGGCCTTTGACCATTCCTCGTAGTGTTTCTGGTACTTCTCATTGGCAGCCTTGATCTCATCCCGTGTTGCCCCTGCCAGGTCGGCAAATTCACTCTGTTCAGGGAAGAGCTCGTTAAATATCTGGGCCAGAAGGTTTTCATCTGCCCGGTAGGTGTTTAGCTGGGCGGTTTTGTGCGCCAGGTCAAGCAGGGTATCCAAAGGGTTGTTGCGCAGGTCTTCACCCAGTTGTTTCAGATTCTTGATCTGCATTTCAGTCTGCTTGATGGCTTCCTTGGTCTGACTGACCAGTTCTGCCAGTTCTGCCAGCTGGGTTGCGTATTCCAGGGCTTGTTGCAGGTTGGTACTACAGTTAGCGCAGACAAAGGCATAGGCGCTGGCAGTGCCAGGCTGCTGACAAATCAGGAATGCGGACAAGGCAGCTATGGAAAACAGTTTTTTTATCTTCATGACAGTCCCCCGTTGAGTTTTTCTTTTTGGCGTATCCTTCAGCCAGGCACTTATGCCCGGCTAGTATTCAAATAGTTCAGATTGCCCCGCGTTCCCGCAGCCATAGTTCCTGCCAGCCTTCAGGGTGCTCTGTCATGAGCGCCCGAATCCTGGCTATGCTGTCCCGATCAGATGCACCGGTAAAGGCCAGGGTTTTTGGGCCCAGCGCCAATTGCACTCGTCTGCGGCCAGAGGGCTGCACAATGTAGTAGTCCTGCTTGGGCGTCATGGTCTTGGCAATGATTGAAATCTGCCGTTCATTCAATCCGGCCATGCGGTAAAGCTGGGCAGGCTGCTCTTCTTCAGCTGCATGGTTGGCCAGGAATATCTTGGTTGGGCAGGATTCCACAATAACGTCCATGATGCCTGAGTTGCTGGCATCGGAAATGCTCTGGGTAGAGAGCACCACTGCGCAGTTTTTACGGCGGTAGGTCTTCAGCCATTCCCGGATCTTGTTTCTGAAGATGGGATGCCCCAGCATGACCCAGGCCTCATCCAGGATCAAAAGCCCTGGCTGGCCCTTCAGGGCTTTTTCAATGCGGTGGAACAAATATTCCAGTACCGGAATCAGGTTGGATTCACCCATTTCCATAAGTGATTCAATCTCGAACACCACAAAGCTGGACAGCTCCAGATTATCAGTCTGCGCATCGAGCAGGTGCCCCAGGGCTCCGCTCTTGGTGTAGTGCTTGAGCGCCTGTTTCAACTCCTGATCCTGGATCACATGCCAGAAGTCTGTCAGGCTGCGCATGTTTTCCGGGTTGTAGCGCAGGGTATCCAGGGACTGATGGATCGCGTTTTTATGCACCGGCAAAACAGTCATCTTTTGCAGTTCAGCCAGGCTGGCTATCCAGTTTGCTGCCCAGGAAAATTCCTCTTCAGATTCGTCAATGCGCTGAAGCGGAGCAAAGGAGAGCGCACCCCGGCCTATGTCGTGATGGTCGCCGCCTGCGCCACTGGCCAATGCAAACATGGACAGGCCCTTGTCAAAGACAAAGATGGATGCTTGGGGATATGTTCTGAACTGCGCCACAATCAGGGCCAACAGCGTACTTTTGCCGCTGCCAGTGGGGCCAAGAATCACTGTATGGCCCAAATCGCCCTCGTGCAGGTTTAGTCGGTAGGGGGTGCTGCCATCTGTGGTCAGCACTGCCAGGCTGCGGGAATGCTCCGGGTAGAAGGGGCAGGGATTATACGCATGGCCTGTCCAGGCGCTGGAGAGTGGCAGAAAATCTGCCAGGTTCATGGTATTGACCAGGGGTCTGCGCACATCTGCCCAGCCATTGCCCGGGTGCGTACCCAGCCAGGCTTCAAGAGTGTTTATGGTCTCGATCCGGCCTGCAAAGCCCAGGGACATGAACAGACGCCGCACTTCCCTGGACATTTCCGCAAGTAACCTCTGATCTCCATCCATGAGCACCACGCAGGCCGTAAGAAAACCAGCGCCCACCGCACCTGATCTGACCTCAGCTTCGGCCTGTTCCGCATCTTCGTGCATATTGGCTGCATCCCGGTTGATGCGCGGGTTCTTCTTGCTGGTGAGCTGGTCAATCACCCTGGTCATGGACTGCTGCCAGCCCTTGCGGTACTTGTTGATTTCCTTGACCGCATCCCACTGATCGAGAAAAAGATAACGGATGCAGAAACGGTACGGCAGGGACAGGCTGTCCAGCCTGGAGAGCATGGCTGGCCAGGACTCCAGGGGAAAACCGCCCAGGCCGACTACGCTGATATAGTTGTCACCCAAAACCGGGGAGGTGCCGTCCAGGGTCAGATCACCTGCGCCCAGTACCGCATCCAGGTACATCGGTACCGGTGGTACCCTGATCAGCTGATTCTCTCCGGTCAGGCAGAGTTGCAGGTGACTGAGCAGGTCTGATACTGTAATGCGCTCATCACCATTCATGGATGGGCGCTCTTGCAGGCGCTCCATCTTCAGCACCGAAGCCAGGGTGTCTTCAACCTGGTGCAGCATGAGCTGAAAGTATTCCAGGGTCTCGTCAAAAATGTTGGTTTCCTGGTTGTTCTGCGCCTGCCGGGCCAGCTTTGCTGCCTGGAAATTCGGTTTGTAGCTCAGGCAAAGCACGGTGGTGGTGGAATAGCACCAGTCTGCGCCAAAAAAAGCCCGGCGCTCATCATCAATCATCTGGGTGATTGCATCAGGGAAACGGCTGGACTCTTCCGGCGGATAGGCCCGGCTGTATTCCCTGTTTGCATTCATGTGCAGCATCCAGCCCGTACCCAGTTGGCGCAGGGCATCATTGGCCTTGCCGCTGATCCAGGCCATTTCATCAAAGGTGGAACTGGCCGTGTCCTGGCCGCGCACTGTCCAGGCAGCAAGCAGACTGCCGTCCTTGTTCAGCACCACGCCTGGCGCAACCAGGGCTGCCCAGGGGAGCAGATCTGGCAGACCCTGTGCCTTTGGCCTGTAGTCCGCAAGTCGAATCACTTTCTGTATCCTTCCCTTGCCCAAAAGGGGCTGCGTGCCCGGTAAAAATTTTTATAGCCCATGTGCCTGCGCCATACCCTGGTCATGTCCGGGTCTGCCTTGGCCATCCTGCGGAACACAAAGACCACGCCAAAGTAGAAAGCCAGGGCTATGAAAACCGTAACAAAGGCTGCCTGTACTGCACCGACAATGCCGGTAATAATCGCCATGAGCGCCGCGCACATGACCGGTTCACGTTCACCGCCCATGACCAGCTCTGGCCGGTGCAGGCTCTGCCGGATCGGGATTGACCTGGGTTCATCCATCAGATCACCGCGCCGCTAAAGCTGAACATGGCTGTTACGATGGTGGAGGCAAAGGCGATAAAGCAGATGCCGAATACCACCTGGAGTAACATCTTGAAGCCCTCGCCCATGTCCTGGCGGTTAAAGATGAAGACCACGCCACAGACCGCCATACCTGCCACGGAAATAAGCTGGCCCCATTTGCCGGTAATGGTGTTCACTACCTTTTCAAATGGCCCGGCAAACTCATCCAGGCCACCTGATGCCAATGCCTGCTCCGGCACCAGGACTGCTGCTGCCAGCATCACAATTGCCAGGCTCAGCCACACAAAATGTTGTTCTGTTTTCTTCATGCTGCCAATTCCTCCACACTGTAGATGGGTTGGGTGAGATAACACTGTTCTGCAAAATTGCAGCCGCCCACGCGCAAGACCTCGGCTATGCGACGGCCCACGCCAGGCGCTCGTTCTATATGCACCACCAGATCAACTGCATGCCCGATGAGCCGCTGCTTGGGGGCCTGGGTTGCTTCAGCTATCAGTTCTTCCAGCCGGTACAACCCTTCCTCTGCGCTGTTGGCATGGACGGTGGCGATACCGCCGGGATGCCCCGTGTTCCAGGCTTTCAACAGTGCCAGGGCTGCACCATCGCGCACTTCACCAATCAAAATACGATCCGGCCGCATACGCATGGTCATGCGCAGGAGCCTGGTCATATCCACGCTGTCTGAAGTTCTGAAAAACTGGCTGTTTTCTGAAAGGGATTGCAATTCCATGGTGTCTTCCAGGATCACCAGCCGGTCATTGGGACACAGTTCAGACAGGGCACGAATCAGGGCATTGACAAAGGTGGTCTTGCCGCTGCCTGTGCCGCCCACCACCAGGAAATTCTTTTTGGTCAGCAGGCCATCATGAAACGCATCAATCAGAAAGGAGGGCATGATTCCGGCTTCGGCATAGCTTGCCAGCTCAAAAACCTTGCTGGCCTTCTTGCGGATAGCAAAGCTGGGTGCGGTACAGATCGGCGGCAGGGTGCCTTCAAAGCGCGATCCATCAAGCGGCAGTTCGCCTTCAACAATGGGGTTTTGGGCTGTCACCACGGTTTCAAGGGCGCTGGCCACCAGCGAAATAACCAGGCGGCCCTGGGCAGCAGACATTGCGCCAACTATTTCCATGTCATGGCCCAGCCGCTCCATCCACAGGCTGCCATCTGAATTGAGGATGATTTCAATTACATCCGGATCATGCAGCCCGGCCATTACCACCGGGCCAAGATTGTACTCCAGGTTGGCGAGCAGCCGGGAATCAGCTTGCATCATTTCACCTTTGGTACATGGTAGAGAGTGCTGCCGTTCCAGCGGTGCAGCGCCCCGCAGGCACAAGGGAGAGTGGATTTTTTCTCAACCAGCAGTTTACGGCTGCACCAGGGACAAATGACAGAGACACGCGGTTTACGCTGGCGACAGGGCCTGGTGATAATCTCAAGAGCCATGCTTCAACCCCCCAAAAGAAACAGCGCCACAAACACGCCAACATTCACCAGGGCACTGATGGTGGTGATTGCTGCCAGCCAGAACATGCTTGTTGTATGCTTTTGCAGGGCAAATTCATGCTGCCGCATGGCCTCTTGCTGGCCTGAAAAAGCAGTGTGCAGGGATTGCACAGCCTCAGAAGCCAGGGTGTTGCCCAGGGCATCAAGCGTCTGTTGCACTGACTGGACAAAATTGTCTGTTTTGTCAGACATGACCTGGGCAAGTGCCCCTTTGTGGCGCTCCTGCAAGGCGTGCTGTTGGCTCAAAAAGACATTGCACAGGGGCACCATCATCATGATTGGATCGTCTACCCTGACAATGGTCTCACTTTTCTTGCTCAACTCCTCTGCAATTTCCTCATAGCCAAGGCCAATTCCATCGGGCAGCGCTGGCATGGCAGGAGGGGTCTGAGCTGTTTTGCCTTCGTCTTCAGCGCTCATGACTGTTCCTCACCGTCATCCACCTGGGGTGGTGGTTCTTCTGATTTGCAATGTTTGCCGTCTGCCTTTTGCGCACGACGCTTGATCTCGTTAATGGTCAGGGTTTGCACCAGGTGCTGATGCAGCATGTTGTAGGCAATGCCTGCGATTCGTTTCGCCTCGCCGCTGGAAGCAGCCACAATGGTTTCAATGCTGACCCCGTACTCTTCCTGCAAGAGGTCATAGATGTCCCTGTCCCGCGAATACCTGAACTGGGCGCAGGCTTCCACCAGGCATTTGATGGTGTTGATCTGTTCCTCAGTGGCAGGCTGCGTGTCCTTGTTGGAATGGACAATCACCCGCTCAAGAAAGTCGGACATCTCGCTGAACTGATGTCGGGACAGGTCAAGATCATCAAGTCTGCGCAGCCTGCCAACGGCGCAGACCGCAGACTCCGCCGCTGCAAGCGGCATCTCTTCAAGCATGGCCCAGTATGCAGCCTGTGCCCGCAGCAGGTTCAGGCCCCGCTGGTTACGCACAGTATCCGCCTCCCTGGGAGGTGTTGGACAGATTTGTTCCAGCGCCTGCGTCAGCCCGCCGATCCAGATTTTTTGTTGAAGCAGCTCCGCTTCCATAGCATTGAAGGCCGCTATGTAGGCTTCTTTCCAGATGGCTGCCTTTGCGCCGGTAAATCCCATGCAAAGGAAGCTGAACCCGTCGCGGGTCATTTCGTAGTAGGGAAACTCTTGTCCTCTGTAGGTAAATTTAAGTTGCGCAAAATTGCGCACCTTAAATTCCTGGGAACAGTCAAGCAGATCAATTGCACGAATAACATCCCTATGCTGTTTGCCGAACTTCTTGGCAATGTCTCTGGATGAAGCTGTCACTTTCCCGTCTTGTACGGTGAGGGCCAGATCGGAAGTAGTTGGCTTTTGATTACTCATGGTATGCTCCTGCAAGGCCGTCACAGGTTATGAACCGGTACCCCGCGCCAAAAATGGCGAGGGGCTGTATTTCGATCTCCTCATTTTTGAGGTGAGTGAGCTCTTCTGGTACTTCAATCGCCTCGATAATTTTCAAAATTCACATCCCAAAAAAAGAAAAATCAGCAGGTTCACTCATTGGGCAGCGCGTCAATAATCCCTGTCTTATCAATAGCCTGGCACACTTCGCTCCAGAAAATTTTCAGCCGTTGCCTGGTCATAACCGGCAGGGATGCATCCACTGCGGCCTGGGCAAAGGTCTGGTGGCGAGAAAAAAGCTCCTCAAGATCCCTGCCGAATGTTTGCGGTGATTTCATTGGAATGTAGATGAGTCCTGCAATCTGGTCCTGATTCTCGCGGTATACCTTGAACTCCTCGAACTGCTTCCCAGCTGTGGCGATTTCGCCAAAATAGCGGTTCAGCCACACCACCAGCGGCACAGTGGGAAAATGACGGGCCAGAGACACCAGGCCGTCAGCTGTTTCCTTCATTGCCTGGCCACCGGTAAATACCGTATGCATCAGCACTCGCATCCCGGCTTCCTCAAGAAAATCAACTGTCTGATTTTCCTTCAGATACGAGCTCAGGGGAACAAAGGTGGCAGCACCGTTGTCCACCACCACATCGTCTGATGCACTCAGAACAGCCTCAATGAGCTGATCGAATCTGCGCCGATCAATGTCGTCGCCCTTCATCAGCTTCAACTCTTGCACCGGCAAGTCTTTGTACCCAGTCAGGGTTTGGTTGACAGGATCTGTATCAAAGGCAAGTATTTCACGGCCTTGCTCTATCAAGTACTGGCATAAAAGAGAGGCTACAAGTGACTTCCCGACCCCGCCCTTTCCCTGCAATATCAAATGGACAGTTCGCATATTGTTATCCTGTTAAAAGACTTCGTCTTCTGGTTTCCTGATAATGCCGAATTCATCTTTTTGATCTGTCGATAATTTCAATTCATTTATATTTTTATCCATAGAAATAAGCTCATATTGTTCAGAAGGATGCTCAACAGTAATCCCTATTTTTTTAATGACTCTTGGCCTGATCTTCATCTTCTTCAATAAATCATGAAAATGACTATATTTTATTGTAATTTTACCATTAGATAATAACTTTCTATGCACATAAGCAATTGTGTACCCATCGTTTAATATATTGACGATTTCATCTCGACAAGCGAGTACCTCCCTGATTCCATATCCTCTTTTCATTATTTTTTTTTATTCTGTCTTGGCCTGGCAATTGCTGAAAATGTCCTTTGAGCCATGGTTATCTTTCCTTCATTAAATAGTTTTAAATATATGTGACGAATACTGTATCCATCGTTAACCATTTGCTGTATTTCATCGAGATTAGCAATGAATTGCACTCTTGCCTCACCAGGAGACAGCCTCACCGGGTTCTTTTCCCCTTTCTTTGCAATCAATTTTCCACCATGGTCTATTGTTAAGCCATTTACTCAATCCGGGTATCCAGCGTCCTGCATCCCGGTTCCAATCATCTGACTGCCTTTTTGCCTCAATCATCTGCAAAAGTTCAGATATTTCAGGCAATTCTCCTTTATGCGCCAAGCGCTTGAATGTTCGCCAGGCAAACCATTCACCGCTTGTTTTGCGCGGATAGGCGTTCAGCAAGGCTGCGAACTGCTCTTGCAGCGGCATGCTTCGTAATGCTTGCGCCTGGCGTTCTGCATGTCGGGCTGTTTCAACCCGCAGTTCCTGATTCTTTTCCTTTTGGAGTGCCTTTTCTTGTTCTCCGAATGAAAAATAAAACTCCGTAATTCCAACTCGTTGCAACGCACTTCTGATGTCGCTGCCAAAGTGTTCCTGAACCCAGGCCATGCTGTACCTGTCCGGGCAATCCAGCCGAAGCCCTGTTGTAGTCTGCTCTGTGCTGATCGACCTGATCCATAGAACAACATCCTGTTCCGGCAGCTTTTGTAGCAGGATGGCTAACGCTGCTTGCCATTCAGTATTGGTTGGTGGACACGTTTCCTCAATTCGCTCAAGGGCGGCAGTTTGCTGAAGCGTTGAGGATTCACGTCGTAGCCCGCCAGTACTGACGCTGCTTGAAGCTCTTCTACTGATCGGCATCCCAGCGCACTGACCAGGCACACCGTTGCTTCGGCAGTCTTCTGGGCAATGCTTTTCTTGCGGCTCAACATGCGTTGCAATTTTTTGCTCATGTTCTCTCTCCTTAGACGCGTTAGCGATTGTGTTTTGTTGGGGGGTAGGGGGGGATGTATTCATGCTCCCACCGTTCCTTATAGTTAGTTGGGGTGACAACTTGTCGCCAACTTGTCCCTGTTGCCCGGCTGTGTTGGCTTGCAAAACAGCTGCCTGGATCGACTGTTCTGCATCCTTTTCGCTATTCCCATAGAGCCTGACCACAACTCCCCTGATTGTTTTCAGCAGGTCAACGATCCACTTGTGGGCGTTGAGATAATGACCCTGCCTCCAACAGCCGGAGACGAACTTGCGGCCACTGCTGATAAAACCGTTTTCGCGAAGCATTTTCAGCCATCGTCGTACTGTCCGGGCATCTACACCGTGTTCATTTGCTATCCGCTCTATTGATGCGTAGCTGAAGTTTGTTTTTCTGCAGGTCAGGAGCAGGTAGATGTATGCCTTTACCGGCCCGTCACCAAATACCTTGCGGCCAGAAGGCCGCCTGTGCGACCAGAACATGAATTTGATCTGCCGCACGATGTTCATAATGGACGTCCCCTCACAACACACTGATATTGTTTGCATTTAACGTTTTCTCCCGGGCCGGAAAAAACAAAAAACTTCCCTGTCTTCTTGACACCCCATTTTTTTTCGGGTAATCTGTACCCGCATTTAACGGTTACAGAAGTCTCAAGACTTCACGGAGGGCTTCAAGCGCGCCAACGCTTGAAGCCTTTCTGTTTTCTACAGCCTGTTATTTCAGTCCATGGTCTCCCACCTGGCCTGAATGAATCGTTTGCTGGCCTAAACACCTGCACCAGCGCCATAAACAAAAAAGCCTCCCCGGAACTTTTGCTGTTCCAGAGAGGCTTTTGCATACGCCGGTGGCAGGGCAACGCATTCAAGCGGCCTGAAGGAGGCGAAACAGGAAAGCCCCCTGGAAAAAAAATTCCAAGGGGCTTATCTGGTGAAAGTCAGCTAACCAGCTGAAATTATTGTGGCGTCCCCAACCGGATTTGAACCGGTGTTGCCGGCGTGAAAGGCCGGTGTCCTGGACCTGACTAGACGATGGGGACAAACTTGGGTAGGCCCATGGTGGGTCGTGCGCGATTCGAACGCGCGACTCTCTGCTTAAAAGGCAGATACTCTACCGGCTGAGTTAACGACCCTCCAACCAAAGAGTTATTCTACTTACTCGCTTCATCCCGGGCTGTCAACTAAAATATCTGTACAATCAACACAACAACCTTGGCACAAGGCTTTGGCACCCTTTTGCCAGGACGGCTTACATGCGACTGTAAACTGGCTGAAAACTGCTTACCGTATTGGCGATCCTCGTGTAAATTTCAATTTATAATACATTTGTATTTGTTCTACTCACCAGACAAAAGAAGGTATGCCATGCGTGAAAAGGATGCTGCAAAAATAGTTCTTGCCAGCGCAGCAGCTGGTGCCTTGTTCACCGGCCTGCTCGCCTTCAGGGTGGTCAAGGGCATGCTGCTCTTGGGGCAATGTATCCTACACAGGCAGGAAAAACAAACCATGCAGAGCAAGGACAGATCCCCTGATCAATAAAACAAAAAGTGGCTCTTAATGAAACTCAGCAATTTTCACTGGCCCATGAGCCAGGCAGGCATTGAGCAGGCGCAAGGGAAGCTCTGG
>JABMJC010000148.1 GCA_013201405.1 Desulfobulbaceae bacterium | reverse complement strand
ACCCATGTTTGCAAGGGGCAGGTCTTTTAATGTCTACTGTCAGCCATTATGGCTATGGGGAAACCCGCAGCTATGGCCAAGTGGCAGCAGCCCTTGGCAACCGCAACAAGGCCAGGGCCGTGGGCGGAGCAGCCCATGCCAATCCACTGGGGATTATCATTCCCTGCCATCGGCTCATCGGCGCATCCGGAGCGCTCACCGGTTTTGGCGGCGGCCTGGAGATGAAACACAGCCTGCTCACCCTGGAGCAGCGCCACCGACGCAGGTAGGCAAAGCCTCCCTTTCAGTGCAACTGCAGCGCGACAAACTATTTTCAGCCTCCTTTTTTAACCGGATTCTGCCCAAAGCCCAAAATCAAAACAGGCAGCCCCTCCCCGGGAGAGGCTGCCTGTCAATGCAGTGCTGACTAAGCAAACTTATTTCAAACCACATCCAGATGTCTTGCGCCCGGCCCACGCAACAGGCCGGTTTTTTATTTGTGTGGTCCCCTACCCTGGTTGGCGTTGTCGTTGCCTTTCTTGCCCTTGCCACGATTAGCATTGCCACTGTTGCCCTGGTTGGCCTCCACCTTAGCCTGGCCAGGTGCTGCCTTGCCCTGCACGGCCTTTTTTTGCTCCTTCACCTTGACCGGCCTCTGGCCTGGGGGTGGTCCAACATGCTGCCGCATCGGACCAGGCCGGGCGTGCATCTCCCGGTAGCGCGGCACATACACATCATTGTACCAGGCTTCATCCACAAAAAAGACCGGCTGTCTACAGGCATTGTAGCGGTGACAGTGCTTGGCCCAGTTTTTGGCATGCCCGGGTGGCACACGCAAATAAACCGGTGCAGGCGGAGTGGCAACCCGGTCTATAATGAGCGCCTGGGGATAGAGCAGCCGGGGTGAAGGGAAGCCACCCAAATCCAAGCGGCCATAAAAACCCGGTTCATCCACGATAATACTGGTAGCGGCCCGCGCAGGTGCAGGCAGGAGCAAGCAGCACAAAACCAACAAGGCACAATGCCAAACCCACAGATACCGTTGCATTGATCTTCCTCCATTTAAAAAACGGCCTTCTCAACTAAACGGTGTGCAGATGATGGCCACACCCTGACAACCAGGGAATTTCCAATGATTACCAGTACCTTTCTTCAAGTTCTTCGACCCATCGGTTTCCCGGCCTTCCAGGAAACTGCTTCCTTCAAAAAACATCTCTGTTTCATGACAGAATAAAACCTGCATAGCCCACCACCTGATCAGTGGCACCGCTGGCTGCACCGGAATCGGTATAGTGCACCAACTCAGCCTTACTGGCCCCATGGGCAAGGGAAAAGAGCAGGGCCACAGTCACCGGCAGTACTCCACACATGGAAATATGCTGCGTCCGCACCGTGTCAAAAAGACCCTGCGCATCCAGGGCGAGTATGCGGGATATGGCCTGCTGATCCTTGCGACTGCCCTGCTCACGGGAAGCAAAATGATTCATGTCTGTCGAGGCCACCAATAGAGTTGGTTGGCCATAGGTCTGCACCGCCTGGTGCACGTCCTGGGCAAGCTGGTGACACTGCGCAAAGGAGAGCTGGCCAAGGCAAAGGGCACCTACGCGGAGTTTGGGCTGGGCATGCAGCAAAAAGGGTAGCAGTACCTCGATGGAGTGTTCGCGTTGATGAGCGCGGCTATCCTCCTCTACAAGGGAAGAGTGATGCAGAAGGGCCCTGGCCAGCTCTTGGTTTCTGGGAATTTCAACGCCTGGGATGCGCCAATCATCCGGGCTGAGCGCACAGGCTGCACCCATGCCCGTGTGATTGGGGCCAAGGACAAGCACGCTTGGGGGCACCTCCACCCTGGCCAAGGTTTTACCTGCGGTCGCCCCGGAATACATGTACCCGGCATGGGGAAGAACCACGGCCAAAGCTTGCTGGCGTTCCATCGCATCCTGCTGTGATGTATAATACGCCACCTCTCTTTTGAGTTGCGCCGGATCAGCGGGATAAAATCGTCCAGAGGCAACTGGCGCGCGGCTCATTTCCATATCCTCCCATTCTATTGAACACACTTCCTATTGAACGAACTCCCAATGGGTACCTTTGGGACCGTCTTTCAAGGCAATTCCTCGGACCAACAGGGAGTCACGGATGGCATCAGAGGCGGCCCAGTCCTTCGCTGCCCTGGCCTGGGCGCGCTCTTCGATGAGTGCGGCGATTTCCCCTTCACTGATGCCCAATTTTGCCAAGCGATCGCTGCTCTGGCTACTGTCCTTTTCCCAGGCAGGCATCTGCAACAGACCGAGGATATCGGCAAGAATGCGTAGATCTGCCGCAGCTGCATGCAAGAGGTTCAAATCACTTGTCGCTGCCTGGTCGGGCAGTCGGTCTGCCAGTTGGTTCAACTGCTTGACTGCATCAAAGAGGTAACCAATGGCCTGGGCGCTGTTGAAGTCATTATCCATGGCCCCCTGGAAACGGTCGTGCAATGCAGCGATATGCTCGGCCTCCTGGGTGGTGATGCAAGCTGCTCCTGCAGTGCCGTGTTGGGGCAGGGCCTCAAGACGCTGCACACAGCTGTAGAGCCGTTCAAGCCCTGCCTGCGCATCCTGTAGGGCAGCCTCATTGAAATCAATGGGCGAGCGGTAATGGGCGGAAAAAATAAAGAGACGCAGCACCTCGGGATGATATTTTTTTAAAATTTCCCGAATGGTAAGAAAATTACCCAACGATTTCGACATCTTCTCGTCGCGGATAGTCACAAAACCATGGTGCATCCATACCCTGGCAAAATCCTTGCCCGTGGCGCCACAGCTCTGGGCTATTTCATTTTCATGGTGGGGAAAAATCAGATCCTTACCACCACCATGGATATCAAAAACATCGCCCAGATATTTCCTGCTCATGGCAGAACATTCAATGTGCCAACCTGGCCGCCCTGGTCCCCAGGGGCTGTCCCACTGCGGCTCGCCTGGTTTTGCCCCTTTCCACAAAACAAAATCCATGGGATGCTGCTTGCTGGCATTCACCTCCACCCTGGCTCCGGCCTGCATGTCTTCCAGGCTTCGGCCGGAAAGACGGCCGTATTCAGGGAAACGCTCCACCCGGTAATACACGTCTCCACCAGCGGCATAGGCCATGTCCTTGGCCATCAACTCCTGAATAAGGGTAATCATCTCGGCCACATGGCCGGTGGCGCGGGGTTCCTTGTCTGGCCGCAGGGCACCGAGCGCATCCATGTCCACATAAAACTCATCGATAAAACGCTGGGCCAGTGCCGCCGCTTCCACCTGCTGCTTGTGGGCGCGATCAATAATCTTGTCGTCTATATCAGTAAAATTTCGTATAAATGTAACAGCATAGCCGCGATAACGCAGGTAGCGCACCACCATGTCGAAAACCAAAACCGAACGGGCATGGCCGATATGGCAGTAGTCATACGAGGTGATCCCGCAGACATACAACTTTACGTGCCCCTCTTCCAGCGGAACAAGAGGCTCCTTGCGGCGGCTGAGCGTATTATAGATACTGATGGGGCTAGCCTGGGCTGGAACAATCATAAACATTCTACTCCTGCGTGGAAACTCCGGTAAGCCTCTACCAATAACAGCTTGAAAACATACCCATACTGTACAACAGAAGCGGCAGAAGACAACCGCTTAATCCGCGCAGGCAACGGGTCTTAAACCTTGCCTGTACACCCCGTGCGGCCTGAAGTAATCAGGGGCAAAAGCAGCAGGCCCGGCACTGCAAAGAAAGTACAGGCCAGGAAAAAAAACGGCCAGCCCATCGCCTCGGCCATCCAGCCTGTGGGCGCGGAAGCGACAACTCTGGGGATGCCCATGATGCTGGTGAGCAAGGCGTACTGGGTGGCAGTAAAACGTTTGTTGGTCAGC
>JABMJC010000147.1 GCA_013201405.1 Desulfobulbaceae bacterium | reverse complement strand
TTGCCTGTGCATTTCCAATTACCTGCCAAGGCCGACATCCGGGCAGTCAAACTGCGTTTGAGCAGTGATGAAGCGGGGCTGGCCACGGTATACGAACACAGCGCCCCGGCAGGCACTCCGTTGCAGGTGAGCAATGTGCCGGATGGCCAGTATTTTGCTTTTTTCACGGCTACGGATAACAAGGGTTTTGAAAGTCGGGAACAAGGGCCCCATGCGCTGCTTATTCGTACCAAGCCACCAGCACCCATGGTGAGCGCGCCCCGGAACGGTTCAATCTTGTGGGGTAAGCTTGCCCAGGTCAGCTGGCTGGAATCGGAACAGGCTGTGCAGTACCTGGTGCAGGTGGGGCGTGATGCCCAGTTCAGTGATCTTGTTGATGAACAGAAGCTGGCAACACCTGTGTACTCCAGCCCGGAGCTGGTGCCGGGTATCTACTATTTTAGGATGCAGAGCCTGGCTGCAGATGGTTTTGCTTCCAATTTTTCCGAGACAGTGCAGTGGGAGCAAAAAGAGGCGCCCGCCCTGGGTGGCATGGAGAGCACCAGCGATGAATTGCCAGTGCTGCAATGGCCGGCCATGGGCGAAGGTTGGCAGTATGATGTACAGGTGGCACGCGACCAGGAGTTTACCGAACTGCTGGTGGACGAGCAGTGTCTGGCCTCCACCTCCTACACCTTCCCGGACAAGCTTGATCCGGGTAAGTACTACATCCACTTGCGTGGCGTAGAAAATGGCGAGCCAGTCACCCCTTGGACACCGGAGCAGACCATGACCGTGAAAAACAGGCCAAAAGTGTTGCAGGGTAGTCTCATCGGTGCCCTGTTGCTGGGTATTTTATTGGTGCTGTAAAGCGGCAATGGTCCATATGCTCCGTCGCTTGGTCGCTCCGGGCCTGGCCCTTTTCTTACTGTTCCTGTTTGTTCGGGTCGGGGGAGGGGCCATTTTGGTCAACGAGAGTATGGATCTGCTCTTTCGTCTGCGCGGAAGCATGCCTCCGGACCAACGCATTGTGATTGTGGGAGTGGATAATGCCAGCCTGCAGACATACGGACAATGGCCCTTTGCGCGCCAGTTGCACGCCGAGTTGCTGTCGCACCTGGATGGAGCCAAGGCCATAGCCTTTGATTTTCTTTTTCCGGAGGCCGGTGCAGATGACGCGACCTTGAGCGCGGCCTTGGTCAAGGCGCCTCCGGCTATCCTGGCAGTAGCCACAGATGGCCAGGGCGGGCTTCTCAAACCGAGTCAGACCATTACTGGTTATGCAGGAGTCGGTCATATCGAAACCATGCTTTCTGGCGATGGTATCGTCCGTCGGGTTGATCTCAGTTTTCGTCGTGGTGCGCCGGCCTTTTCCGTAGCCCTTGCCGCTCTGACAGGGGAGACAAGAGAAGAAGCGCCAGCCAACAATATAAGCGGGCCGCGCATCATTAACTTTTATGGGCCTGAGGGAACGTTTCTCACCCTGTCCTACCGTGATGTCCTGGTTGGCCGCTATCCAGCCAGCGTGTTTGCCGGCCGCTACGTTCTGGTGGGTGCCCAGGCTCTTGGCCTGGGTGATTCCCATGTCACCGCCTTTACCCGCGAAACACCAACGCCCGGCATCGAGATACAGGCCAACATCCTTGCCAATATCCTGAACCACAGTTTCATTCGCCCCATTTCTTGGCTGCCTGCTGCACTCCTTGCCCTGATTTGTTTTTTGGCGGTTTTTGTTTGGCCGCTTGCAGGTGAACGTCGTAATCTTTTGCTCAACAGTCTGTTAGCCGTCATGATAGGCTTGGGCGCTTTGATCCTCTTCCAGTGGCACCTCTTTTTTAACTATGCCCAGCCGCTGATCTTTTTGCTCTTTGCCTATCTATTTTACCTCGTGCAGGAGCTGTTCAGCGCTGCCGGTCGTATCCTGCACCAGGCCAATGTTCTTGATCAACAGCTCGATGCACGTTTGCAAGAGGCCTACCAGCATCCTGGTAGTAGGGGGAGTAGGGGCTCCGCAGACAGCGCGCAACAAGGCCATCCTCTACTTAGCTCTGCAGGCATTCAAAACCATCTCAGACGTCTGCAGGAGGCTGCTGCAGCCCTGGGCCTGCAGCACCATTTCCTTGAAAATCTCCTGAACCGGGAGTTGCCGCCGCTGATTCTTTGGGAAGATAAAAGCGGTGAGCCGATCTTTGCCAATGCAGCCTTCAGGGAGTTTTGGCAGTATTTTGCCCCCCAAGAGGGCAACATCCTGCCTGATTTTGCCAAATTTGCCCACCAGGTCGAGACACGTCCGGCAGAAGAGGCTGTACTGCGGGGCACCGACAAAGACTACGCCTTGCAGCACTTTGATGTGCAGGTGCGCATGGATTCTGGTCGCCGTTTTCTCCAGGGCCGTCTGCATCGGCTGGTGGCATCGGATATTGGTTTTTCCGGAAATTTAGCCCTGCTTCAGGATATCACTGAAATCAAGGAGCTGGAGCGGGTCAAGGACGAGGTGGTTTCCATTGTTTCCCATGAGCTCAAACAACCGTTAACGGTTATTCTGGGCTACGGACAGATGTTGAGCGAAGATTTGGATGGAACCGGTCGCGGCTATGCCCAGAAGATTTGCAGCCAGGCAGAACGCCTCAACCGAATGATTCGCGACTTTCTGGATATTGCCCGGCTGGAAAGTGGCCGACAGCAGGTGAAACGTTTCCCTTTTCCCCTGAAACGGATGGTGGCGGAGGCGCTTGAGACGATTCAGACTGCAGCAGAGAAAAAGAGTATTCAACTCATACAGGATGTGCCGGAACGGAGTTCTCCCTACAGCGGCGATGAGGCCCTATTGGTGCACGCGGTTATCAATTTGCTCGATAATGCGGTTAAATTCAGTGATGCGGGTACAACGGTACAGGTGAGCCTGCGGGAGGAGAGGGAGCGGTTTGTGCTGCAGGTGGCAGACCAGGGGCCAGGTATCCCTGAGGCGGAACGCCAGCGCATTTTTGACAAATTTCAGCGAGGTTCGCACACAGAAAAAGATGAGGGCTTTGGCCTGGGTCTGCACTTGGTGCATCAGATTGTTGAAGGCCATGGCGGAACGATCCAGGCCCTGGCCGTGCCGCGGGGTGCCACCTTTGAAATCAGCCTGCCAAAGGAGAACAGGGAAAACAAGACCAGCAAGGAGAGCTAGAACGATCTACTCTGCTATCTGTCCAGCACGGTTTCCAAGCCCTGTATCCCTGTTCCTTTAATTGCCATACCAACAGATATCACTCCACGGTTACGCTTTTGGCCAGATTCCTGGGCTGGTCCACATCGCATCCGCGCCGGGCAGCGATCTCATAGGCCACAAGCTGTGCCGGCAGGGTGTAGAGAATGGGGGTCAGTTCTTCATGCACCTGTGGGAGCAGAATCACATGCTCGCTCAAGCTGGGTAGCTGGGTGTCGCCCTCTGTACCGATGAGAATGAGGCGACCCTGGCGTGCCTTGATTTCTTGAATGTTGGCAATGGTCTTTAGGTAGGTGCTGTCTTGGGGGGCCAGGGCCAGTACCGGCATGTCCTGATCGATTAAGGCGATGGGTCCGTGTTTGAGTTCGCCGCCTGCATAACCTTCTGCATGAATATACGAAATTTCCTTGAGCTTGAGGGCGCCTTCCAGGGCAATGGGATAGTTCAGTCCGCGGCCGATAAAGAGAAAATCCCTGGTCTCGCAATAGGTTTCAATAACCTGCTGTATGTCCTTGCGTAATGTTTCGAGCAAGCCTGTTAGAATATCGGTCAGGCCGATGAGTTGCAGGCCGAGGCTTTTGCGTTCAGCCGCTGGGATAGTCTGGCTCTGGCGCAGCTGCGCCAGGTACAGGGCAAAGAGAAACAGGGCGGTCATCTGGCAGGTAAAGGCCTTGGTGGAGGCCACGCTGACTTCAGGGCCAGCGTGGGTATAGAGCACGCCATCG
>JABMJC010000146.1 GCA_013201405.1 Desulfobulbaceae bacterium | reverse complement strand
GCGATGAGGTGCTTTTGGCAGTAGGCCAGCTCAATGCTTTTCCGTGGATAGAGGAAGGACTGGGTATTGACTTTAACGAACAGGGCTTGCCTGTGCTTGGGCCCGGCACCTATCAGTCCACCCTGCCCCAGGTCTTTTTTGGCGGCGATGCCGCATACGGGCCCAAAAACATTATCACTGCCGTGGCCCACGGCCATGAAGCGGCCATCTCCATTGATCTCTTCTGCCAGGGTCTGCCACTTGATCTGCGACCCAACTCCAGCTTCAGCCTGAGCAGCCAGCAAATGGGCCGGCAGGACTGGCTCTACAACAATCAGGTCAGCGATACCCAGCGTCAGGCCGTGCCCACCGCGCCCAAAGCCAAGACCCTGCGCGACCGGCTGGTGGAAGTGGAGCTTGGTTTTGACCGAGATCACGGCCGCAAGGAATCCTATCGCTGTCTTAACTGCGATGTGCAAACAATCTTCTACGCGCAGGAGTGCATTGAATGCGATGCCTGCGCCGATGCCTGCCCACTGACCTGCATCAGTTTTGTGCCCGACGGGCCTGAAGAGGAGTTACGCACACGCCTGCGCGCTCCGGCTGGCAACACAGCGCAGGCCCTGTACATTTCAGGGCCACTGGCCACGGGTAAGGTCATGGTCAAGGACGAGAACCTCTGCGTGCACTGTGGTATTTGCGCGGAACGCTGCCCCACCTCGGCCTGGCAGATGCAGAAATTTTTCTACCAGACGCCACGGGCAGGACAAAAAGCATGAACAAGATTGAAGGCACCAACGACTTTGTCATCCGTTTTGCCACGGTGAACGGCTCAGGCTCGGCCAGTGCCAACAACCTCTTTGCCCGCTCGCTCTTTCGTATGGGGCTTGCGGTGAGCGCCAAAAACATTTTTCCCTCCAACATCCAGGGCCTGCCCACCTGGTACGAGGTGCGGGTAAGCACAAGCGGCTCTCTAGCCCGCCGGGGTGGGGTGGACATGGTGGTGGCGGTGAATGGCCAGACCCTGCGCCAGGATTATGTCTCCCTTGAGCCGGGCGGATATTTCTTCTTTGATTCCTCCAAGCAGTTGCCCGAAGACTTTACCCGCAGTGACATCACCCTGATCGGCATCCCGCTCACCCTTTTGGTGAACGAGGCCTTTGCCGGCAGCAAACAGCGGCCGCTCTTGCAAAACATTGTGTATGTGGGCGCAGTGGCGGCCCTGCTCGACATGGATCTGAGCATGCTCAAGAACGGCATAGGCCGCCAGTTTGCCAAGAAACCAGCCCTGGCCGAAGCCAATCTCAAGGCGCTGGAACTGGGCCATAGCTATGCCCGCGAGCACCACGCCGATGCCTGCTTGCTGCGGGTGCGCGGCAACAGACGCACAGATAACGCCATCATGATGGACGGCAACACCGCTGCGGCCCTGGGCGCGCTCTATGCGGGCGCGACCGTGGTGGGCTGGTATCCGATCACACCCTCCACCTCGGTAATCGAGGCCTTTGCCCGCTATGCTGGCCGTTTCCGGCTGGATGAAGAAGGCCGCTTACGGGTAGCCATTGTCCAGGCCGAGGACGAACTGGCCGCCATCGGCATGGTGATCGGCGCAAGCTGGAACGGGGCCCGTTCCTTCACCGCCACCTCCGGGCCGGGCTTTTCCCTGATGAACGAATTTTTGGGCCTGGCCTATTTTGCCGAGATACCGGCAGTGCTCATCAATGTGCAGCGGGTCGGGCCTTCCACTGGCATGCCCACTCGCACCCAGCAGAGCGATGTGCTGAGCTGCGCCTATGCCTCCCATGGCGATACCAAGCATGTTCTCCTCTTCCCGTCTACCCCGGCAGAGTGCTTTGAGCTGACTGCCACTGCCTTTGATCTGGCTGAGGAACTGCAAACCCCGGTGATAGTGCTGAGCGATCTGGATTTGGGCATGAATGAGCATGTGAGCCCGCCGCTTGAGTGGAATGACGAACTCGCCTACCAGCGCGGCCGGGTGCTGGATGCAGTGGCCCTGGCCGTGCTTGCGGAAAAGGCGGAAAAATGGGGCCGCTATCTGGATCGGGACGGAGACGGCATCCCCTGGCGCACCCTGCCCGGCACCGACCCGGAGCGCGGCGTCTACTTCACCCGAGGCACCTCGCACAACGAATTTTCTGGCTATACCGAAGACAGCGCCGAGTATGTGAAGAATATGCAGCGTCTGAGCCTGAAGTGGGAGACCGCAAAGCTGAAGGTACCTGCAGCCCTGATTCAGGTGGGGGAGACTACACCAGGATTTGCAACCAGCCCTGGCCTGATCTACTATGGCACCAGTTATGCCGCAGTGGAGGAGGCAGCGGCCTTGCTTGCGCAGGATTATGGCCTTAAGCCCGCCATCCTGCGGCTGCGTGCCTTCCCCTTTGGCCCTGAGGTGGCAGACTTTCTCAAGCAGCACCGGCCCATCATCGTGGTGGAGCAGAACCGGGACGGCCAGATGCGCCAACTGCTCATCAATGAGTGCAGCAATGAATGTGGGGTCGCGCCGGTAGATGTACTGTCTTTGACCCTGTACGACGGCATGCCCCTTGCAAGCCGCGAAGTTTTGAGCGGCCTGCGCCAATTGCTCGATGAGCACGGCCTGCCTGAGGCAAGTTCCCAATCACGGCAAGGAGAATCAGCATGAGTTCCACCAGGCCCAGCTTCCGTAATCCTGACATTCAGCCCAATGAGGCGGGCTACAGCCGCCGTGACTATGAGGGGCTTATTTCCACCCTCTGTGCCGGTTGCGGCCATGACTCCATCACCAGCGCCATCATCCAGGCCTGCTTTGAGCTGGCTTTACCGCCGCACCGCATTGCCAAGCTCTCGGGTATTGGCTGTTCCTCTAAAACGCCTGCCTACTTTCTGGCCAAATCCCATGGCTTCAACTCGGTGCACGGCCGCATGCCCGCCATTGCCACTGGCGCCAACATGGCCAACCGGGACCTGATCTACCTCGGCGTTTCCGGCGACGGCGACACCGCCTCCATCGGCATGGGCCAGTTTGTGCACGTGGTGCGCCGCAATCTGAACATGGTCTATATAGTCATGAATAATGGCTGCTACGGTCTGACCAAGGGCCAGTATTCGGCCACCGCCGACAAGGGCAGCAGGAGCCGCAAGGGTGCGGTCAACCTGTTAGAATCAATCGATCTCTGCGAGATGGCTATTCAGCTAGGCGCAGGCTTTGTCGGCCGCAGCTTCTCCGGCGATAAGGAGCAACTGGTACCACTTTTAAAGGCAGCCCTCTCCCACCACGGCCTGTCCTTTCTGGATGTGATTTCGCCCTGCGTCACCTTCAACAACAACCCGGAATCCACCAAAAGCTACCACTGGGTGCGCGAGCACCGCGAGGAGAGCAGTGGGCTTGATTTCGTGCCCTTCCGCCAGACCATCAATACCAGTTATAGCGAAGGCGCGACCGAGGCCATCACCCTGCACGATGAATCAGTGATCTACCTGCACAAACCCAAGGCCGGCCCCAGCATTACCGACCGGCGCATGGCCATTGATACCCTGGAAGACCACAAGGCCAAGGGCCGCCTGCTCACCGGGGTACTCTATATCAACCCTGACAGCCAGGACACCCATGATCTGCTCAACACCTGCCAAAAACCATTGAACAGCTTGGGCAAGGATGAACTCTGCCCAGGCGCGGCTGTGCTGGCGGCAATTAATGAAGCATATAGGTAACAAGGTACAACAGGATCTACCCTCCTGGGTTCAGGGCAGGTGTCCTTGTTTTTCCTGCACAGGCAAGGTCTATGCAAAGAGATTTCTTGTACACGTAAGAGGTGACCCATGCGTTCTTTTTCAGCACATTATCGCTCACAAAAACATATTTCCAGCAGCCTGCGCTGTGTACTTCTTTTCTGTCTAGCTATGCTTGTTGGCAATTGCGCCACCGGGCAGCATAT
>JABMJC010000019.1 GCA_013201405.1 Desulfobulbaceae bacterium | reverse complement strand
ATGCGGCCAATGTAGTAGGTACAAGGAATATAGTGGGAACGACATCCAGCAATGCCCTAGTGTTTGGTCATCAGGGTAAAGTTGGTGCTACAGGTGCTACAGTTTCTAATGCCGGGGCAATTACCTTTGATGGGGAAACAAACGCTTCCAACGCTGTCGCGATTGGCTTTAATACATTTGTGAGCGCTCAGAATACGGTGGCCATTGGGTATAATAGCAAGGCTACCGTACTCGACGGAGTAGCTCTGGGTACAGGTTCCGAAGGTACAGTTGCAGCGGGTGTAGTGGGCTATGATCCGGTTAAAAATGGCTCGTCTCAAAACCATACACCTACCTGGAAAGCCACCAAAGGCGCAGTATCCGTAGGAAAGGCCGACGGCAGTGTCACTCGCCAGATTACCGGGCTGGCCGCCGGATTCAACGACACCGACGCAGTGAACGTGGCCCAGCTTAAGGGACTTGACGACGTTGCCGTCAAATACGACCTCGATTCAAACGGAAACAAACTCAACACCGTAACGCTCAAAGGCGGAAACATGACGCAGCCTGTCACGATTAAAAACGTGGCTGTCGGCACAGAGAACACGGACGCCGTCAACGTCAGTCAGCTGAACACGGCCATAGCAGGCAGTAAAACACATTACTACAGTGTTAAAAGCGATGTAACCGGTCCGGGCAGCAACTACGACAACGACGGCGCGACGGGGAGAAATGCCCTTGCCGCTGGCGTCGCGGCCAAGGCGCCGGGTGACGGCGGTGTCGCTGTGGGCTTTGGGGCCACATCACAAAACACCGGTGCCATCGCTATCGGTTCAAAACTATCTATCGCCGTCGGCGATAGCGGTGCTCAGGCAACTAGCTTAAGCAGCATTGCCATCGGAAGTAACACCAAGGCGACGGGCTGGGGATCCATAGCTATCGGCTCGAAAATGGCGGGAGAAATAGGGACGACAGAGGGAGCGCTCGCCAGCGCCGGCTCTGCAGTCGCCATTGGCGCCGGTACAATTGCCCAAGGTCCTAGTAGTGTATCACTCGGACAATTGGCTAAAAATACCAGAGACTACGGCATAGCTATCGGTTCTGAGGCGTCAGTTGAGAGTGCGAACTCTATCGCCATCGGCAGAAAGGCCAGCGTTCCGGCCATGTATAACATAAGTGCTGTGGCCATAGGTGATACCGCGCTCGCCGCCAACAGATCGGTTGCGTTGGGGGCCAGCGCCCAGGCTACAGGAAGCTATTCCCTTGCCATAGGCGGAGGCAACAGCAACACAAGTAACACGAAAGCCACTGCAACCGAGGCCATCGCCATAGGTGTCAACGCTCTCCCGGGTACACCAACCAGTACGGAGGCAACGGGGCAGCAGTCAATTGCAATAGGTAAAGGCGCCCAGGCTGCGGCTGAAAGGTCTGTCGCTTTTGGCACGCGGACCAAAGCCAGCGGGGCTCAATCCACCGCGATCGGTGCCGACGCCGTCGCAAGCGATACTAATGCGCTATCTTTAGGGACAAAAGCACAGGCCACAAAAGCCGCTGCAATTGCTATAGGATTGAATAGCAGTGCGACCCATGAGGGGGCAGTTGCCTTAGCTAACGGCGCTCAAAGCTCCGGACAGTACTCTCTGGCTTTGGGAGTACTATCCAATGCCGCAGGGAGTTATTCGGTTGCTTTGGGGCGGGAGGCGTCCGTGTTGGCAACAGCCATGAATGGCATGGCCTTAGGCCGACAGGCATCCGTAAGCGGCAGGCATGGAATCGCCATGGGCTATGTAGCAAGTGCCACGGCCAACTCCATAGCCATAGGAGTTCAGAGCAAGACCACGGACAACCAGGGTATCAGCATAGGAACCCAGGCGCAAACAGGAGCGGTAAATGCCATCGCCATGGGCACGGGCGCCCAGGCCCTTGGTAGTGGCTCCATCGCCATCGGCAGGGGTAACGTGGTGCGTGGTGCCAACTCCGGCGCCTTCGGCGACCCATCCATCATCAACGGAGCGAACAGCTACTCTGTTGGCAACAACAACACCATCGGCTCTACTACGCAGAACGCCTTTGCCCTCGGCAACAATATCTACTTGGGTGCGACAGCAACGGGGGAGGATACCATCGGCGTTTCCGGCGCGATAGCCCTTGGAAACAACGCCTTTGTCGACAAGGCCGGTGGTGTGGCGCTGGGCGAGGAATCCAGGGCTACAACGGCTGCTGGTGAAGCCGGCTACGACCCCGCCACCGGAGGCGCCTCCAAGGTAGGAGATTCAACATGGCAATCCACCCATGCCGCCGTCTCGGTGGGCGATGGAACCACAGCCACCCGGCAGATTACCGGAGTCGCCGCCGGCAGCGTGGATACCGACGCGGTCAACGTGGCGCAGCTCAAAGCGGTGGGTGAGATGGCCCAGAATGCCAATCAAGGTTTCAACATCGCGGCTAACAGTTCGGTCGACGACGTTGTAGACACTCGAATTGAGCCAGGCGAGACCCTGACTGTACAGGGAACTGGGGAGGGTGAATTCGCAGCCTATGACAGCGACAACATTCAAACCCAGGTGAGTGCAGACAATACCATTACCATTGGTTTGAAGAAGGATTTGAACGTAACGAGCGTGACCACCGGCAATACGACCATCAATAACGACGGCCTGACCATTGAGGGTGGCCCGAGCGTGACCACCGATGGCATCGCTGCAGGTGGTAAACGTATTACCGATGTGGCTGCTGGAGTGGAGGCAACCGACGCGGTAAATATGAGTCAGCTCGAAGCGGTTGCCGGAGAGGCCGGCAAGCATAGTTCTGTGAGTGCTGGAACTAATATGGTGGTGACATCTGGGGTTAATGCCGATGGTGGAACTGATTACACTGTGGCTACCGCTCCCGATGTTGCCTTTGACTCCGTGAGCATTAATAATGGCGGCCCCACCTTGAACAGCAGCGGCATCAATATGAACAGTCAAAAAATCACCGGCCTTGCCGCAGGCGACATCAGCGGCACCAGCACCGATGCCGTCAATGGCAGCCAACTCTATAATACCGCCCACACCCTGCGCACTGAAGGCATGAACTTTAGCGTCAATGTGGGCAGCAATGTGCACCGCGATTTGGGGCAAACCCTGGCCATCCGCGGCCAAGGCAGCACTGCCGGCAGCTACAGCGGGGCCAATGTGCGTACCGTAAGTGACCCGGCCAGTGGGGCAATCAATCTGCAAATAGCGGATGCGCCGGTGTTCAGCGGGCAGGTAAGCGCCCCCACCTATGTGGCCACTGGCGCCAATCCGATTGTGGTCAGCGGCGATAGCGGCACCATCAATGGATTGAGCAATAGAACCTTTGATCCGGGCAGCTATACCAGCGGCCAGGCTGCCACCGAAGACCAGCTTGCCCAGGTGGATGGTAAGGTCAGCGCAGGCTGGAACATAACTGCCAATGGTAAAAACCCCAGCAATGTCGGGCCAGGGCAAACCGTAGACTTCAGAAACACAGACGGCAATATCCGCATCGGCAAGGCAGGCAATAACCTCACCTTCAACCTCAACCCCAATCTGCGGCTGAGCAGCGTGACCACCGGCGATACCCGCATCAACACCAATGGGCTGTTCATCAAGGGCGGCCCCAGTGTTACCAAGGCTGGTATTGACGCGGCAGGGTTACAGGTAACCAATGTGGCCGATGGCCTTGCGCCCTACGATGCGGTGAACCGTGGCCAGCTGGATGCGCTGGATCATCGTCTATCGCGTGAGATCGACAAGGTAGATGACCGCGCCAGCGCAGGCATTGCCTCGGCCATGGCCGCAGCCAGTGTGCCCCAGGCAACTATTCCGGGTGCCAACCTGTTGGGTGCGGGCACTGGGTATTACAACGGCCACAGTGCGCTTTCCATTGGCTATTCGGCCATGAGCGACAATGGCAGGTGGATTATCCGCAGTAATTTCAGCGTGAATAGTGAAGATGCTGCTGTTTCGGCTGGTATTGGCTACCAGTGGTAAGCGGGAAGAGGTTAATTGGTAAAAAAAATGCACGGAGGGCTTGGGATGTTCGAGTCGTCCGTGCACAGCTCTATTGATCATGGTATAAAAAAGACAATGAAAACGATAATACGACGCTATATGGGCAGGGCTGCTCTGCCTCTGCTTGTTGCCGCTGGTTTTCTTGCTACTGTTTTTCTTGCCACCTCCTGCACCAGCACGGTGAGCCACAGGGTGAGCGCAGACGGGGTGCCGGGTGAGGTGGTTTTTCCCGAGGTAAAACAGGCCTTGCACAAGAAAGGCATTTCCCCCAACGAGGAAAACCTGAAGAAGATCCGGCCAGGGATGGGCAAGCAGGATCTGCACTATCTTTTGGGTCCGCCCCATTTCCGGGAGGTGTTTGCCTCGCGCGAGTGGGATTATATTTTTAGATTTGTGCGGAATGGCGAGGAACAGCTGTGCCAGTACAAGGTGGTGTTTGACAGCAAACGCATTGCCCGCAATTTTTACTGGCAGCCTAAAGAGTGCGGCGAAGGTTTTTTTGCAAGCGGTGTGAACAACTGAGCCCAGCCACTGCGTGGTGCGCACAACGACCGAAGTCTTGTTAAGGGAAGTTTTTATGTTGGGCTTCGCCTGCGCTCAGCACCAACCTACGAGATTGCACGCCATTATGACGAACGGTGTAGGTTGGGCTGAACCCTTGATGAAGCCCAACGCTGGAGTAGGGTTAATTCCAACCGGGAATCGGTCTTGTTGCGCAGCTTTTTGTTGAGCTTCGCATGTGCGATGTACCAACCTACGAGGTTCCATGCCATTATGACGAATAGCGTAGCCCAACGCTGGAGTTGGGTTGATTCCAACCGGGAATCCGGTCTTGTTGCGCAGCTTTTTGTTGGGCTTCGCGTGCGCTCAGTACCAACCTGCGAGATTTTTCGAGGTTTCTTTACGTTAATTTGATTGAATAGGGAGTTGAACCATGGGGAAAACGACCATGCAAAAAACTGTTGTACAATTGGGCTTGGTGCTCTTGTGTAGTTGCAGCCTGCTTATCTTTGGCTGTGCCGATGCAAAAAGATCTGCAGGTAAGTCGCGCGCCACGGCACCTGCGGCTGCAAAACAGAAGGAAGACATTGCCTACCTGCCTTTTTCATTGCCCGAACAGGTGAAGTGGGTGCGGAATCCGGATGAGGCCCTGGCCAATGCGGGTTCGGCCGAGTGGACGCTGGAGGGCTACAGCCCGGCCGAATCTCCTGCCCGGGTGATGTACCAGAAAATTGTTCCGGCCCAGGCACCGGCGACCTTAAAGGGGCAGATATTGGCACCACTTGCGGACTGCACCGATAGCCAGGTGGAGGCATTCAAGGGCCAAAGCAAGTACAGCGATCAGATTAATATCAAGGCGATTTGCTCGCAGCTGGGCAAGGACAGTTATGGCTTGCTCTCCTATATCAGTATTTTCAGTGATCAGGTGGCCAACCACCTGGTGCTGGCTGAGATACGAACTCCAGCCTCCAAAAAGGCCGGGGTGCTTACCTTTCAGAATACCGAGGCCCAGAAGCAGGCAGAAACGAGCAAGATTCTTTCTGATTTGCTTTTCAACCTCATGCAGACCATCCGCGTGTGCGACGAGAAAAACCTGTGTATATAAATACGTAGCTTTGTTTGTTGGGCTTCGCGTGCGCTCAGCGCCAACCTACCAGAATTTTTGATGAAGCCCAACGCTGGACAACAATTTACTGCGTCAGTAGGGCGGTGCTCAGGTAGCGCTCTCCGGTGTCTGGTACAATCACCACCACAACCCGTTCTGTATTGACCCGCTCTTCATCGGCTTGTTCTTCTTTGGCTGCAGGATGCATGGTATCCTTGCCCAGTTGAAGCGCTGCGGCCAGGGCTGCACCGCCCGAAATACCGCAGAGGATGCCTTCTTCTCTGGCCAATTGGCGTGCACAGGCCAGGGCCGAGTCCTCGGTGATCTGCACAATGTGGTCAATGACGCTTCTGTCTAACACTTCAGGCACAAATCCCGCACCAATGCCCTGTAAACCGTGCGGACCGGGCTGGCCGCCGGAAAGTACCGGCGAGGCCGCTGGTTCCACAGCCACCACCTGGATGTTTTGATCCTGCGCTTTCAAATAACCGCCTGCACCGGTAATGGTGCCTCCGGTTCCCACCCCAGATACAAAAAAGTGGATAACACCGCCGCACTGCGCCCAGATTTCTGGGCCAGTGTGTTTTTTGTGCACCGCCGGATTTGCCGGGTTGGTGAACTGGTTGGCAATCCAGGAGCCAGGTTGCTGTTGATGCAGGGCTTCGGCCTTGGCTACGGCGCCGCGCATGCCCTCGGCCGCCGGAGTGAGTACCAGTTCTGCCCCCAGGTGGGCCAGCAATTTGCGCCGCTCCAGGCTCATGCTCTCTGGCATGGTGAGGGTAAGCGTATAGCCGCGGCTGGCGCAGACAAAGGCCAGGCCAATGCCGGTGTTGCCGCTGGTGGGCTCGATCACCCGCATGCCCGCCCTGAGGATGCCCGCCTCTTCGGCAGCCTCTACCATGGCCACAGCCACCCGGTCTTTGACGCTGCCCAGGGGATTCATGGACTCCAGCTTGACCAAGAGCCGCAGCCCCTTATCCCGGCCAATTCGCTTGAGGCTAATCAGCGGGGTGGCGCCAGTGGCCTCGGTTATGTTGATGGCTGTGCTCTGCCTGCTTATACTGCTATTCATGCCGGCTCCTGTTCTCCTGTGGCAAAATATACCAGTTTATGTCGCTCCAGCAGTACCTGGGTATCGGGTGGCACACTCTTGATCATCCAGACGTTGCCGCCAATGACCGAACGGGCCCCCACTACGGTTTCCCCGCCCAGGATGGTGGCATTGGCATAGATGATGACATCGTCTTCGATGGTGGGATGGCGTTTGGTATTGCGTAATTTTGCGCCCGCATCCCTGGGCAAAGACAGCGCCCCCAGGGTGACGCCCTGGTAGATGCGTACCCGGTTGCCAATGGTGGTGGTGGCGCCGATAACCACGCCTGCACCGTGATCGATGAAAAAATGTGAGCCGATTTTCGCCCCGGGGTTGATGTCGATGGCTGTGCGGTGGTAGGCGTGTTCACTCATGATGCGAGGCAAAAGCGGTACCCCCAGTTCAACGAGCAGGTGTGCCACCCGATAAATGCAGGTGGCATACAGGCCGGGATAGCTGAAGATGACTTCGTCGGAATTGGCTGCTGCTGGATCGCCAGCAAGGGTGGCCTCAATATCTGTTTCCAACAGGTTGCGGATTTCTGGCAGCCTTTCGATCAAGGTGGCGGCAATCTGATAGCTGCGTTCGCCACAGAGTGTGCAGGATTGGTCGTGGCGGTAGCAGTCGTGGCGGATGGCCGAGCTGATTTGCGTGGCCAGGTTTTCGTAGAACTGGCTCACCTGCTGACCCAGATAGTATTCTAGGTTTTCTGGCCGCAGGATGATTTCGCTGAAAAAACCCGGAAAGAGGATGCGCTGCACCTGGTCGATTAGGGCAACCACCTCGTGCTTGAGCGGGATGGGCACTGGTTCGATGTGACTGGCCCATTTACCGCTTTTAAAACCTGCGCTCAAAGCGGCCACGGTTTTGGGGATGGGGTTTTCCATGCGGCTGATAATGCTGCTGTCAACGCTGCAGGTGCCGGCCAACATTTCCTTTGAACCCATGGGACTCCCTATTTGTGTGGATAAATATCTTCGGCCGTCTCCAGCATGAGAATGCCAAAGGTGGCGCGTAAATTTTTGAGAAAACGAACCTGGTTGCCCCTGGTTTCGTGGTGGTGGGTGTTAATGGCCACCTCCCGCACCGCCCGCATGCCAAAGTGCTGCAAAAAGCGCTTGAAATCCTTGAAGCAGATGATGCGGATATTGGGGGTGTCGTACCACTCGTAGGGCAGCTGATCGGTCACCGGTGCAAGCCCGGTGAAGAGCACCTGCAGGCGCACGCGCCAGTGGGCGTAGTTAGGGAAACTGACAATTACCCGGCGGCCAATGCGCAGCATATCGGTGAGCAGTTCCTTGGGATTACGGGTCTGCTGCAGGGTATGGCTGAGGATGACCACATCAAAGCAGTTGTCGGGATAATCGCGGATTTCCCGGCAAAAATCACCCTGGAGCACGGTGAGCCCGCGCTGGATGCAGTGCGCCACCCGCTCTTCCGAATATTCGATGCCCGTGGTGTGGGCCTGTTTGTGCATCTTCAGGTAGGCGAGCAGGTCACCGCTACCGCAACCCAAGTCTAGAACCCGCGCACCCGGTTCGATCCAGGAGGCGATCACCTGCAGATCGTAGCGCAGGGAGCCTGCCTCTTTATTGTATACTGTGCTCATGGCGCATGCGGGCAAGGAAACCACTGATCAGCCCATGCAGGCGCGCATTGGGCAAAAGAAAGGCATCGTGCCCCCATTGGGCATCGATTTCGCAAAAACTCACATCACTGCCATTTTTCTTCAGGGCAGAAACAATGTTTTTGGACTGGTAGGTGGGATAGAGCCAGTCTGAACTAAAAGAGATGACCAAAAAAGACACTGCTGCCAGGTCCGGGTTGATGAGCAGGTTGCCGCCTTCGCGCTCCAAATCAAAATAATCTGCTGCCTTGGTGATATAAAGCAGCGAGTTGGCGTCAAAACGGTCGACAAATTTCTTGCCCTGGTGGTGCAGGTAGCTCTCCACCTGGAAGTCGCCGCTGAAGTTGAAGGAGAGGCTGCCGGTGTGCAGTCTGCGGCCAAATTTTTCGCGCATGGCCTCGTCGGACAGGTAGGTGACATGCCCGATCATGCGCGCCACAGCAAGCCCATGGGTAGGGCCAGGACCGTTGTAGTAGTCACCCATGTTCCAGGCCGGATCGGCCATGATCGCCTGGCGGGCCACTTCGTTGAAGGCAATGGCCTGGGCAGAGTGGCGGCTGGTGGTGGCCAGCGGAATGGCAGAGCGCACCATATGTGGATAATCTACGCACCACTGAAGCACCTGCATGCCGCCCACCGAACCGCCCACCAGGGAGAGTAACTTTGTTATGCCCAAATGGTCGATGAGGTGTTTTTGCGCCCGCACCATGTCGCCAATGGTGACCATGGGAAAGGTGAGCGCCCAGAAGTCGCCGGTGGCCGGATTGATGGAGGCAGGCCCGGTGGAGCCGGCGCAACTGCCCAAAATATTGATGCAGACAACAAAGTAGATGTTGGTATCTATGGCCTTGCCCGGGCCCACCATGCTGTCCCACCAGCCGGGGCGAGTATCCTCTTGGGTAAGGTAGCCTGCCACATGTGAATCTCCGGAAAAGGCGTGCAGGATGAGCACCGCATTGCTGCGCTCCTGGTTCAGTTTGCCCAGGGTCTCGTAGGCCAGGGTGATGGGGCCAAGCTGTGCACCACTGTCCAACTGCATGGTCTGCGGTGGTTCGGCAAAGGTGTAGAACTGCCGTTTGACCAAGAGTTTGGCGGGTTGTGGGGTAGGGCTACTCATTGAATGGCAATGGTAATGGTAATGTCAACAGCAATGCAACGCCTTGAATTGTGGCCGGTATGTCTAGGTTGCTCTACACTGCCGGCAAAATTAGCGTGCGTTATACACAATACCAGTAAGCATGAATGCCCTGTTGTGCCACAGCAGACTAGACTGGCAGACGCGGCCAGCCCCTGTCTGTGGTGGGTATGCGCAGTGTGTGCGTGTTGTGTGCGTGTTTTGGGCCCCAGCGTTGGGCTTCACCCAAGGTTCAGCCCAGCCTACACCGCTACACCGCATAATTTATCGCAAGATCGTAAAGTTTCGTAGGTTGGTGCTGAGCGCATGCGAAGCCCAACAAAAAAGCTAACAATATGATTAAAGGCCGTATTTCTTCGCATACCCCCTGGGGGTGATCATGCGGTTTTGCCAGACAAAGGTTTGCGAGTTGCCAATGGTAAGCGTGCTTTGCATACCGATATCAATGGTAAGCATATCTGCCAAGGTGCAGAGCTCCACGTGTTCATCCTCTCGGCTGGCTGCCTTAACAATACCCACCGGGGTGCTGGCCGGGCGATGCTGCAAAAAAATTTCCCGGGCACGCTCGATCTGGCTGGTGCGCTTTTTGGATTTGGGATTGTAGAGCACAGTAACAAAATCCGCTGCAGCTGCGGCTGTCAGCCGTTTTTCGATCAACTCCCATGGAGTCATCAGGTCTGACAGGCTGATGGCAGCAAAGTCGTGCATGAGCGGTGCACCCAAAACAGCGGCACAGTCATTGAGCGCGGCAATACCCGGAATGATCTCGATGCCGCAGCGGTTGCCTTGGCTTTGTGCCAATTCGAACACCAGCCCGGCCATGGCGTAGATCCCTGGATCACCCCCGCAGACCAGGGCCACTTTGCGGCCCGCTTCTGCCAGTTCCAGGGCCTTGCGGCAGCGGTCGATCTCCTGCATCATGGCCGAGGAAATTACCTCTGCTTTGGGGTTGAAGCAGTCCTTCACCAAGTTGAGGTAGGTGCGGTAACCAACAATCACCTCTGTCTGCTGCAGGGCAGCCAGGGCCCTGGGCGCCAGAAGATCGAGCGCGCCTGGGCCAATGCCGACCACGCAGACCTTGCCACTTGCTGGGTTGGGAAGAGTGGGCGATGCTTTTTGTGTGTTTTGTGTATTCATGGGTCCTTTGGTGCAGATACAGGGGGAGGGGGCCAGGCCATGCAGGCCACAGCCACGGTGACCGCTGGCCATTTCATTTTGGCCACCAGCAGTCTGGCGCCTGCACCGGCTGCCAGCAGGGCTGCGGGTTCGGCCACGCCCCTGGCGCCGGTGGCGCGGAAAACCGGTTCTGAAAACGAAACCCCAGCCACCTGGTTGAGTTCATCCTTGCTAAAAAAAGTCAAGGGCAGCTGGTGCTCGGCTGCATAGCTGAGCAGGCCGTTTTCGTTTGCCTTGAGGTCAATGCTGGCCAGTTGGGCCAGGGCTTGTAGCGCAAGGCCGTGCTGGCTGAGGGCAGCGCTCACTGCCTCGGCAATCTGCTCTTTGCTGGTGCCACGTTTGCAGCCAATGCCGACCACCAAAATTTTGGGATGAAGCAGGGCTGCTGCTGCGGGTTGGTCAGCAGGATGCAGGCAGGGGCTGATGAATAAATCAGCCTCTGCAGGCCCTGCTGCCTGGTGGATATCCGGTGGTAGTGCTGGCTGGGCTGGCTGGACCGTGTCGGCCAGGCTGATCGTATCAACCCACAGACGAACGTATCCCCGGTTTACCAGGCGGCCCATAACCTGGGTAAAACGCTTTGTATCTGCTACCTGTACGCCCAGGGAATGGCACCAGAGATCTAGGGCAGTCAGACCAAGTACATCAGAGGCTGTGGTTAGCACAGCCTGGCCGCCGGTGATGGCTGCCACCTGTCGGGCCAGGGCATTGGCACCGCCCAGGTGACCGGAGAGCAGGGAAATGACGAAGCAGCCGCGTTCATCCAGTACCAGCACTGCCGGGTCGTGGTACTTGTCGTGCATGAGCGGGGCCAGTTGTCGCACCACAATGCCGCTTGCCATAATGCAGATTAGTGCCTCGTAGTTGTGCCACAGGCCGGCAAAGCGTTCTCGTATCTGCCCCTTGCAGGGATAGAGGTCTGCGGGCAGGGCCTGGGCCAGCTGCGCGCCCAATTCAAGTGCACCGGCAGTGATGGCCAAAATGGCGATCTGCGCCTTTTGCACAGGGGCAGGTGCAATTTGCCTGCCTTGTCCCGTTTGATCGGGATGCTGCGCAGAGCCGGCACTGCCGGGTTTGTTATTCTGCTCAGCGGCAGCCATGGGAAAAATCTTCGGCATAGAGCCGGGAGGCGGCCTGACTGGCATCGTCTAAAGCCGGGCCCACCACAATCATGGCGGTTTTGCGGATGTCTGCCGCGACAACCTGCGTGGTGATATCTGCCAGGGTGCCGCGCAGGATACGTTCATCCGGCCAGCTGGCCTTTTCCACCACTGCCACCGGCGTGCTCGGGGCATAGCCACCGGCAAGCAGGTCTGCCACCACCTCCTTGATCATGGCCACGCTTAAAAAAATACACATGCTGGCGCCAATGGCCGCCAGTTTGGGCAGGGCCTCGCGTTCCGGCACCGGGGTGCGGCCTGCCTGGCGAGTGAGAATAACGGTTTGGGTTTGTTCCGGCACGGTCAGTTCCCGGCGCAGGGTGGCAGCCGCGGCAAAGGCAGAGCTGACCCCGGGCACCACTTCGTAGGGCAGTTTCTCCCTATCCAGCCACTGCATCTGCTCGCGGATGGCACCGTACAGGGCCGGATCGCCGGTGTGCAGCCGTACCACCCGTTTGCCCGCTCGGCAGGCCGGAATCATCAGGTCCATAATTGCCGTCAGGTCAAGTCCGGCACTGTCGTGGCATTGGGCAGCAATACCCGTTAACAGCGCCGGGTTGACTAAACTGCCCGCATAGACCACCAGGTCCGCACTGTCCAGCAGGCGACGTCCCTTAAGTGTAAGTAGCTCTGGATCGCCGGGGCCTGCGCCGACAAAGGCTATGGGAATGAGCCCCGCGTTTTTTTCCTGGCTCATGGCTGCACCTGCACGCTTTTTTTGCGGATGAGGATGGTGGAAAAATAGTGGAGCTTGCGGCCGCGCGCACTGCGAATATCAGTGTAGATCCGCTCTTCTGGCAGACCAGCGCATTCGATCAGCACTGCCTGTTCGCACAGGCCCAACTCTTCCAAAAGGGTGATGAGGATGTCCAGCCGTTTGTGCACCTTCATCAGCACTACAGCATCGAACTGGGTGAGGATGTCGTGCAGGCGATCGTCTGTAAAGGCGGCCGGCACCACGGCCAGTATATCGTTACCCAGGGCGAGCGGTCTGGCCTGGCCTGCCGAACAGGCCGACATGGCAGTAATGCCGGGCACGATACTAAAGCGGATATCCGGGCGCTGGTTCTGGATGGCTGCCAGCAGATAGAAGGCAGTGGAATACACGCCTGGATCTCCCAGGGTGGGGAAGGCCACATCCAGCCCCTGGTCGAGACGGGCCAGCACCGTGGCGGCCGACTCGTTCCAGGCACTGAGCAGGGCAGGGTCGGCCGCTGCATCCAGATAAACTGGCTTCATGGGAAAAAAGAGCCGCAATATTTCTCGCTCCTCTGGTGCCACTATGCCCTGGGCAATGGCCAGGGCGCTGCTGAAGCCGTTGTCGCCGTCTTTGGCGCTGGGTGTTGCCCAGACCTGGCAGTGCTGCAGGATGCGTACCGCTTTGACGGTCATCAGTTCCGGATCGCCGGGGCCGACACCAACCAGATACAAGTGACCCCGGGGGGTAGTGTGCGTAGGTGAACTCATGAACTTCCTGTAACAATGGTGATGGGGTTGAATTGCTGGGGAGCGCTGTTGCCTGCCTGCCGCGTGAGCGACAGGGTGCTGCTTTCCACCTTCAGACCCAGGGCGGCCAGGATGCGGCAGGCGTTTTCCCGGGTGCTGGCCAGCACTGCGTTGACCACGATGCGGCCACCTGGTGCCAGGCGGTTGGCGGCGGTGTGTAATATTTCTTCCAGTCGCTTGCCGCTGCCGCCCACAAAAACCCGGTCTGGCGCAGGCAGTTGTGCCAGGGCCTCCGGCGCTTCACCGGCAATCAGGCGGATGGAATACGCGCCAAAGGTCTTGATGTTGTGGCGGATATTGGCCTGCTCTTCTTCCTTTTTTTCCACCGTGTATATGGCCAGCTCCGGCGCAAGTCTGGCTGCCTCTAAAGACAAACTGCCCGAACCGCCGCCAATGTCCCAGAAAACGCCCTGCCGGGGGATGTGCAGGCGATGCAGGCTGGCTGCGCGGATTTCATCTTTGGTGATCAGCCCGCGGGAATGACGGATTTCATGTTCTGTCAAGCCGAGTGCCGGCGGGAGTATGGCAGCTTGCTCTTGTTCGATGAGCACCATATTTAAAGGTGAAAAGGAGGCTGCCGCCATTTCTGCCAAACTGCCCTCTGTGAGGCGTTCATCCTTGAGGCCCAGGTTTTCGGCCACCCGCATGCGTATACCCTGCAGGCGCTCGGTGTCGCCATGGCTGCTCAGGATGTGGAGCAGACCGCGGGCCAGGGCATCTGGACTGTGCTGCTGATCCGTGAAACAGAGCACCCGCTGGTGGGCAAGGATGCGCGCAGCCGGATGATCTGGATTGTTTACTTGCTCTGCACTGCTTGTGCTGCGGCCATGCAGGCTGAGGAGGGGCAGGTCATCCCAGGGGATTTTAAAACGGGCACAGGCAAGCTGCACCGCTGACAGCGCCGGGTGCACCCGCAGGCGTTCTGCGCCAAATTGTTTTAACAGTGTGCGGCCAATACCAAAGAACAGGGGATCACCACTGGCCAGCACCGCCACATTGCCCCTGGTTAGACCTGCTTCGATGGCGGTAAAAAGCGCAGCCAAGGGGGTCACCAGTCTGCGTTCAACCGCCAGGTGCTCAAGCAGGGGCTCCTGTCTGCGGGAATGGGCCACCAGCACACAGGCAGCGATCAGCTTGCGCTGTTCTTGGCTGAGGGTCTCGCCGCAGATGCCGATCAGTTCAATGTGGAACATGCAAAACCACCTCCTTTTCAGCGCTCACCAGGTACACCTGCACCGCAAGGCCCGACCACTGCGCAGCCTGCTTGCGCGCCCTGCTGGCCACCGCCGTAATCAGGTCCCAGCGTTTCTGCTGGCAAAGCAGCTCATAGATATGCCGGGCAGTGTTGGCCTGACGCATCGTTTCCTGTTCCTGGGCAGGCAGGCCAAGCTCGGCCAGCAGCAGAGCGGCGTCGCGCACATCCAGGGCACCGTTGCGCACATGGGTCTGTGGTACACCCAGGGCGGCTTTCACCAGTTTTGCCCACATAGCTGCAAGGTGAATGGTGGTGAAGCCATGGCGCTGGGCTGCCTCCAGGGCATAGCGCAAATAGTCGCCCATCATCACCAGGGCCTCTTCCGGCAGACCGAGCCTGGCCTGCACCGCAGCCTCCGACGTGCGGCCAGTGGCCAGCACCACTTCGGCTAAACCTGCTGCCCTGGCCACGGCCATGGAGGCCTCAATGGTGTCTGTCCAGGCCTTGGTCGAAATGGGGCGGACAATGCCGGTGGTTCCCAAAATGGAGAGCCCGCCGAGGATGCCCAGCCGCTGGTTCAAGGTCTTTTTGGCTAGAATTTCACCGTGTTCCACAAAAACACGCAGCTCCAGGCCCGGGCGCTTTGCTTGTGGAATCGCTTCGTTTAAGGCGGCTACAATCATTTTTCGAGGCACTGGATTGATGGCTACCTCACCCACAGGCAGGGCTAATCCGGGTTTGGTTACCTGGCCCACACCCCGGCCCTGTACAAAGAGCACCGTGCCCAAGGCTTCTTGACATTGCTCTCCACCTTGCGCCAACCAACGCAGCTCAACCCCTATTTCCGCACCATTGGTAACATCTGGATCATCCCCTGCATCCTTGACCACCGAGGCCAGGACAAAATCTTCTTTTTTCAGACAGCGGCACAGGCTGAAGGTGTGGCGAGAGCCATCTGGAAAGGGGATAGCCACAGCTGCCGGCACAGGTTGCCCGCTCAGGGTCAGAAGTGCTGCCTTGGCCGCTGCTGCTGCGCAGGCGCCGGTGGTGTAGCCACTGCGCAGATTTTTTTTCTGCCTTTTGCCGTCCACGTGCCTGGAAAACGTTTCAGGCTGTTGTTGCCAAACGTAGCAGTGCGTTCAGCGCTGCCACGGCCACCGGGGTGCCGCCCTTGCGGCCCAGGGCGGTGATAAAGGGATAGTCTACCCTGCTCAAGAGCTCTTTGGATTCGGCTGCATTGACAAAACCCACTGGTACCCCCACCACCAGGGCCGGTTTGAACTGGCCCTGGTCAATGAGTTCCATGACCTTGAGCAGGGCCGTGGGGGCATTACCCACGGCCACGATGCCAATGTTGTCGTGTTGAGCGCGGAGCATGGCAGCCTCGGAGCGGGTGCTGCCCGCCTCCTGCGCCATTTGGGCGGTTTTTTGTTCATTGATGCGGCAGATTACCTGGCCTCCAAAAGGGGCGAGCAGGCCTGTAGAAACACCGCTGGCCGCCATGTTGACATCCACCAGGATGTTTTTTCCGGCACGGATGGCCTCCAGGCCTGCGTCAATGGCCTGGGGATGAAAGCGGATATTTTTTGCAAAGGAGAAGTCACCGGTGGCGTGGATAATGCGGCGCAGCACCTGGAATTCGCGCGGTGGCAAGGTGGTGGGGCCAAGTTCCGCCTCAATGAGGCGAAAGCTTTCGCGTTCAATATCCTGGGGGGCGACATGCTGGAGTTGCACCATGATCTTCCTCGATGTTCCTTAGTGTTCTTCAGTGGTTGTCTGCAAGGGATACAAAACGGCAGGCCTGCACAAAGGCGGCCGGCGCCTGTGGGCTTCGACCCCAGTGCAGATGGATATAGCTGGCCAAGGTGTTGTGGTACAAATACCCTTCCTGCTCGCCGTTGTCCACTTGCCAGGCGCAGACAGGGGATTTTTGCCCGTGGTGTGGTGTATTCTGGAGAGAATGTAGCAGGCTTGAGTAGTGAAATTCGTGGCCCGCAAGAGTTGTATGGGCTGGGCCAAAAAAGGTGGTTCTGTTTTGGTGGAGGTGTCGGTAGCCAAGCCCCTTGAGTGTGGTGTGCATTGCGCAGGCAAAGGGAAAAACAGCACACATCGGCTGGGTAGCTCCGCTGAGATCGCGCAGACTGCTGCACAGATACATAAAGCCGCCACACTCCGCATAGACCGGGCCACCTGTCTCACTGAAGCGGCGGATGGCCGCGCGCATGGTGGTATTGTTTGCCAGTTGCTCTGCGTGCAGTTCTGGATAACCACCACCAAGGTACAGGCCCTGCACCTTATCTGGCAGGGAGCTGTCGGTCAGTGGGCTGAAGGGCACCAACTCGGCACCGGCCTGGCGCAGCAGGTCGAGGTTGTCGGCATAGTAGAACGAAAAAGCTGCATCGCGGGCCAGGCCAATGCGCACCGGTGGTCCGGCCGCAGGCATGCAGTTGGTCATGTTGCTGGTTTGGCTGGTGTCTATCCTGCTGCGTCGTGTTGCCAGCTGCAGCAAGAGCGGCACATCAAGGTGTTTTTCTACCAGCTGGGTCAGGTTGCCGAGTGCGGCGTCTGTCAAGGGCGTTTCCTTCCCCATGTGCAGGCCCAGGTGGCGTGAGGGTATGCTAATGGTCTCTTCCCGGGGAAAAAAGCCCACCAGAGGGATATCCAGCTGCCTGATGCTGCGTATGGCCGTGCCCACCAGCTCGGCATGGCGGCTGGAACCCACCCGGTTGCAGATAACCCCAGCCAGTTGCAGCCCTGGGTCAAGGGTGGCAAAACCGTGCACCACCGCAGCCACGCTCTCGGCAGCTGAGCGCACATCTACCACCAATATCACCGGGATATCCAAAGTTTTGGCCAGATGGGCAGCCGAGCCTTCACCGCCATCAAAAAGCCCCATCACTCCTTCCACCACCGCACAACTTGTTTGCCCAGGGGCGGGCGGGTTGTGCCTGACAAAGCTGGCGCGGACAAAATCCTCCCCGCACATACGCACATCCAGATTGCGTGAGATCTGTCCGGTAACCATCTCGTGCAGGCTTGGGTCGATGAAATCCGGGCCGCACTTGAAGGGACGTACCACGATGTTGCGCCGCTTGAGGGCCGCCATTATCCCAAGGGTAAGCGTGGTTTTGCCGCAACCCGAATGGGTACCGGCGATGAGCAGGGCCGGAGCGCCACTCATTGCCAGGCCAGCCCCTCCTGGGCGAAATCCGGATAGAGCAGCGAGCGGATAAAGGCAATACCTTGGAGCAAATCCATGGTGGGGCGGGAGACCATGGCTTCATCCACCAGGAAAACCTGATTTGTGCGCACCGCCTTGATCACCTCAAAACCTGGTTCGCGCACGATGTCGGCCACGCTGACCGGATTCATGCGGCCGTTTTGGGCAAGATAGATGTCTATTTCGTGCGCCTTGGCCAGAATGCGCTCCTTGCCATAGGTGGCGATGTTGGTGTTGCGTACCTGTTCAGCATCGGCAGCCACATTGATGCCACCGGCCGTTTCCAGGGCAAAGATGGCGATGGAGTCGGGACTGAAGGTTTTCATCTGGCGATGGATGGATTCAAAGTAAACCTGTTTACGTTTTTCCATGGGCAAGCTGGCCAGCTCTTCCCGCAGGCTGGCCAGGCGTTCCTTGAAGGTGGCGATCATTTTTTCAGCCCTGGCTTCAACGCCGCCCAGAGCTGCCAGCGCACGCCAATAATGAAAAAGATCATCCAGCGAGGTTGGCTGCAATGAAACCACCCGCACCCCGTTTTTTTCTAGAATGTTCACCAGGTTAGGATAGGAGCGGCTGATCATCGGCCGGATGAGTACCAGGTCGGGCTTGAGGGCAAGCAGGCGTTCCGGGTCGTCTTGAAAACGTAGCTGCGGGCGCTGAATAAGGCGTGCATCGCCACTGCCCACGGCCACGATCTGTTTTTCCAGGCCTAGATAGATGAGGTTACTGGTGTGGGCTGGATAGAGCGAAATGATGCGGGTAAAGGGTTTGCTGAAGTGGATAGTTGTACCGTCGCTGTCCACCAGACTGTGCCTGGGTTCATTGGTTGTGGCCAGGGCAGGCTGGCAGACCAAGAGCACCAGGATACAGATAACAGCAAAAAAAAGCGTAGAAAAAATCTGTTTCATAAGTTTAAAGCTTAAGTTTATTGACATGGAGGTGAAGAGGCAGGCAGCCTGAGGCTGACCTGTTGTGATTGGGTAAAGGGATTGTACTGCACCGCTGCCTCGACCCCATAGACCGCCTGCAAAACATGCGGTTGCAGGATGTGGGCTGTTGGCCCCTGGCTGTGGCAGCCACCTTCATGGAGGAGGATGAGTTCGTCACAGAAGCGTGCGGCCAGATTCAGATCGTGCAAAACAGCAATCACCGACAACTGGCCATCTGCCACTCTGTTTTTCAACAGTTCCAGCATGGCCAGGCTGTGGTGAATATCCAGGCTGGCAGTGGCCTCGTCCAGCAAAAGCACCTGCGGTCTTTGCGCTAGAGCGCGTGCCACGGCCACCCGTTGCTGCTCGCCGCCCGAAAGCCGGGTAACAGGGCGTTCTGCCAGGGCAAGTATGTCGGTTTGCTGCATAATGGTGTTGATTTGTTCCCGGTCTGCTGCTGTTGGCAGGGCAAAGCGCTGCAGATGTGGGTGCAGTCCCATTTCCACCACCTCGCGCACGGAAAAATCAAAGCGGATACGGAAATTTTGTGGCACCAGCGCAAGACAGCGGGCCAGGTCGCGACGGCGGTACTGGCGGATCGACTTGCCTTGGAAAAGAACCCGGCCATGCTGCGGTTGCAAGAGCCCGGCAAGTACGTCGAGGAGGGTGCTTTTTCCACAACCATTGGGGCCAAGGATGCCTATGCAGCGGCCAGATTCAAGCACGCAGTTGATCTGTTTGAGCGCCGGCTTATCCCGATAGGCAAAGGACACCCCATCGAGCTGCCACAGGGGACGTTCCTGCTTAGAATATGCCGCCATCTTTTTGCCTTTTCTTGAAAAGAAAGCAGAAAAAAGGGCCACCCAAAAGTGCGGTCAACACACCGATGGGCACCTCGGAGGGCAGCACCGCCCGGGTGAGGGTGTCGGCGGCAAGCAGGAGCAGTGCACCGGCAAAAAAGGAGTAGGGCAAAAGCACCCGGTTGTCTGGCCCCGAGAGATGGCGCAAAAAATGTGGCACAATCAGGCCAACAAAGCCGATGATGCCGGCAACCGAAACCGCCAGCGCAGTGAGCAGGCTGCAGATACACACCAGAAACAGGCGCAACCGCTGGATGGAGATGCCCAGCGAGGCGGCAGTACGGTCGCCGGCAGCCATGATGTTGAGGTCGCGGCCAAAGGCGCAGAGCACCAGCACGCCTGCCAGGGTAAAAGGGGCCAGCATGTACAGTTGTCCCCAGCTGACTCCAGCCAGACTGCCCATGAGCCAGAAGATGATAATGCCCACCTGTTCATCGGCGAGGAACTTGAAAAAGCCGATGGCTGCCGAGAGAATGGCAGAGACAATTACCCCGGCAAGGATAAGGGTAGTGGAGGACAAACTGTTGTCGTCTGCTGCCAGGTACAGCACCACTGCCAGGGTGGCCATACCACCCAGAAAGGCGAAGAGGGGCACTGACACGGCCGTGGGCAGGGCCAGACCAAAAATTTGCAATACAATCACCAGCGATGCGCCAAAGGCGGCGCCCGTGGAGATGCCCAGGGTATACGGATCGGCCAATGGATTGAGGAGCACGGCCTGGAAGACCGCGCCGCAAAGCGCCAACGCGCCGCCAATGAGGATGGCCGCCAGAATGCGCGGCAGGCGCACATTGAAGAGTACGCTCACGGTGGTGGCGTCGATCTCCTGGGGCAGGGGGCGCTGCAGTAGCTTGGCGCTGAACACCGTGCCGACCTCCTGCAAGGGTATCTGGAGAAAACCCAGGGTGGCGGCAAGGGCGGCGCACAACAGGACCAATACTGCCAGCAGCACAAGACTGATGACAAAGGGCTGGCCCGGCTGCATCAGTACAACTCCAAACCGGCGTCATGGGCCGCATCAGCGGCATGCCGGGCAAATATGTTGGCAAACTGGGCAAGCTCACCCAGACCTTGCAGTACAGGCTCCACCTCAAAACCGTTTCTTGCAAGGATTGAACGCCAGGAGTCTTCCTGGGGGCCGGCCATATCGTGGGCCACATGATCGCCGGCACTGATGAGGAAAGGTTTGAGCAATACCCGTTTACATTTTTTTTCTGCAAGCGAGGCGAGTATGTCTGCAAGCGAAGGAAAGCCTTCGACTGTGCCAATGAGGGTGCAGACATCCGGGGCCTGCCGCTGCATGGCTGCCGCAAATTCCAGGTACATGCCGCCGGAGGGGAAGTAGTGGTTGCCATGCCCCATGTACACCAGCGCCGCTTTTTGTTGGCGGGCCAGGGCAATGTCTGGTGCCAGAGCCTTGGCCACCTCTTCGATGTCAAGGGAATAAGGCCGCTTGAGGTCGTAGGTGCCCAGGGCCGGCCGGCCGAGCACCAGGCTGCGAAAGGGCCGCCAGCGGGGTTTCATGGTGCGGATGGAGGCCAGGGAACAGACGTAGTTGCGCAGATCATGGAACTCTTCGGCAGGCACGATGTGCGCCGGTTGCACCACAATATTGCCATGACCGCGGTCTTGCAAATTGGCGATGGCAGCAAGTGGCCCCTGTACCTGGTAGAGATATTCGGGTATTTTCGGATGCTGCGCGCGAAAGGCAGGATCAAGAGCGCGTTTTTGCCACACTCGCCGTATCTGGTTGGAGGTGAAGGCCAGCACTAGGGAGGTATGGGGAAAAGCGGTACGCAGGGCCTGTTCCACCCCGAAAAGGCCACGTAAACCTGCCTGTACCGTGGTGCCGAACATGGCCAGAACAATGGCGGTGCGGTCGTTATGGGTGGCTTGGCTGCGGTTACTCATGATCCTTGGCGTACAGATACGTTGTGCTCTGATCCTGCCGGGCAGAAAAAATCCCGGATCAGGAGGTGATCCAGGATGTCCCGTTTTAACCGCTGGAGAGGTGTCCCTTTTCGTGCCGGAAAAGTGTGGACAGTATTCAGGCAGGTCTTCTGACTCCCGGATCATTCTCCTTCCGCGCCTTCCCATTTAGACACAGTGGCGATTTGCGGAATTCGTCCCCGGTTACAGCGGCGGGCCCGTTCCGGTTTGGCACCGGATTCCCTTTTCATCCATTATTATGGAAACCTGAACGACTGTGGCGAAATCTACCATAGTTCCTATATTAGTCAATATGCAAAGGTAGAGGCATATATGTTCGTAGTATTCGCTGGCTGGCGCGGGCTACGTGGGTTTTTGAGCCCGCTGGGGTCTGTTTACGCCTTGTGAGCAAAAAATACATTTCGACCGAAAAAATACAGCATCTGCCTGCTCGGCCGAGCAGGCAGGCTTATTTTTTATGCAATGCTTACAGAAACACCGTACAATGTGACAGATATGTTTACACTTAAATTCCTGTTTCACAACAACCTGCTGTATACGTTTTGTGTGTTATAAGTATGGTTAATCAGGTTGATCGTATTGTCGAAGCTGCGGTGGCAGCTATTGTCACTGCAGCGTCAGATCCGGAAATTTTGGTACTCAAGCGTAAGCTGCATCCACAGGACCCGTGGTCTGGCCACTATGCCTTCCCCGGTGGTCGCAAGGATCCTGAAGATGGCAATCTTTTTGTCACCTGCCTGCGCGAAACCCGCGAAGAGTGCGGCATCAGTCTTTCTTCCGAGTGTCTTGTCAAAAAGTACCCGGTTCAGTATGCAGGTAACCACCTGAACAGGCCTGTGCCGGTTACTACGTATTTGTTTGAAATACCAAGAAAACCAGTCATTGTTTTGGAGCGTTCGGAAATAACCTGCTACGAGTGGATGCCACTTTCCTTTATTGCCGACCAGGCCAGTCGTGTACATTTGCCCATGAGCCGCACCGAGCCGCAGCGGCTTTTTCCGGCTATTCCCGCCACCGACGGGCTTATCTGGGGATTCACCTATGGTGTGCTGATGGTACTTTTGGCCGACCGCTACGATGGTATGATTGATATTGGCCAGGAGCTGGGACCCGTTACAAAACAAGAGTTGGCCGGCGCAAAGAGCGCTTGACTTTTTCCGGTAAGGCCGGTATCAGATAAGACCATTGTGCAATGGACTTAAGTCCGTTGCACAATGGTCTTTGTAGCAGTATGGCAAGACATCCATATGCAGGGCAGGGACCTTCAATCTGTTTGCCGCCAGGGCTTCTCTTGGCTGAAATAAGTGTCCGCAGGCCGTAAAATCAAGGTTCTGCATTCAATGATGTTTCACAGAACAAGGAGAAAACGCATGAAAGCACCAGTACGCGTGGCAGTGACCGGAGCTGCCGGTCAGATCAGTTATTCCCTTATTTTCCGCATCGCCAGTGGCAGCATGCTGGGTCCCGATCAGCCGGTTATCCTGCAGCTGCTGGAAATTACCCCGGCGATGAACGCCCTGCAGGGCGTGCTCATGGAGTTGAAGGACTGCGCCTTCCCGCTGGTTGCCGGAGTTATTGCCACCGATGATCCCAACGTGGCCTTCAAGGATGTTGATTATGCCATGCTGGTTGGCGCCCGTCCGCGTGGGCCCGGCATGGAGCGTTCCGATTTGCTCAAGGCCAATGCCGCTATCTTCTCCGTGCAGGGCAAGGCACTGAGCGATCATGCCAATCCCAATGTCAGGGTATTGGTGGTCGGCAACCCGGCCAACACCAACGCGCTCATTCTGCTCAAGAACGCACCCAAGCTCAATCCGCGCAATGTCACCGCCATGATGCGACTGGATCACAACCGCGCCATGTCTCAGATTGCCGACAAACTGGGCTGCCATTCCACCCAGGTGGAGAAGGTAGTGGTGTGGGGTAACCACTCTTCCACCCAGTATCCAGACATCAGCTATGCCACTGCCGATGGCAAGGTTGTGAAGGATGCGGTCAGCGAAGACTGGAACAAGAACGAGTTCATTCCGGTGGTGCAGCAGCGTGGCGCAGCCATCATCAAGGCCCGTGGTGCATCCTCTGCCGCCTCTGCCGCCTCTGCCGCAGTGGATCATATGCGCAGCTGGGCCCAGGGCAGCAATGGCCAGTGGGTGAGCATGGGCGTCTACAGCAAGGGCAACCCCTATGGTGTTGATGAGGACCTGATGTTTGCCTTCCCCATCACCTGCGAGAATGGTGAGTGGAAGATTGTCACCGGCCTGGAAGTGAGTTCCTTCAGCAAGGAGATGATCAAGAAGACCGAGCAGGAACTCCAAGGCGAGCGTGATGCCATTGCCGACCTGCTGAAATAAGACTGTATTCAGCGGTTACGACAAGGGGTGCTCATGGAGCACCCCTTTTTTGTTTATTCTGTTTGTGCCGAAGAGTACAAACGTACTGGATCCCGCTTGGGGGATGGAAATTTTTAAAGAAGGCAGAAACAACGTTGAGCACACTTGCTAAAGAAATAGCCAAGGAAATCGCCAAACGCCGCACCTTTGGCATTATCAGCCACCCGGATGCCGGTAAAACGACCTTAACCGAAAAATTGCTGCTCTTTGGTGGAGCCATACAGATGGCTGGCGCGGTCAAGTCGCGCAAGACCGCCATGCATGCCACCAGCGACTGGATGGCCGTGGAGCGCGAACGCGGTATTTCTGTGACCACCTCGGTAATGAAATTCCATTACCGTGATTTTGAGATCAACTTGCTCGACACCCCCGGTCACCAGGATTTTTCCGAAGATACTTACCGGGTACTGACCGCGGTGGATTCGGCCCTCATGGTCATCGACAGCGGAAGGGGGGTGGAAACACAAACCAGCAAGCTGATGGAGGTGTGTCGCATGCGCAATACGCCCATCATTACCTTCATCAACAAGCTCGACCGCGATGGACTGGAGCCACTGGAACTGCTGGCCGACATCGAAGACAAGCTGCAGATAGAATGTGCGCCCCTTTCCTGGCCCATTGGTATGGGCAAGGGATTCAAGGGTGTGTACGACCTACTGCGCCGGCAGATTACCCTGTTCACCCCTAGTCGCGTTACCCGGCCTGAAGACAGTGTGGTCTTGCGCGATTTGGCCGATCCGCAGCTAGACAAACTTTTAGGCACAGATGCGGCCGAGCGCCTGCGGGAAGATGTGGAATTGCTGCAGGGTGCAGCCAATCCCTTTGATTTTGAGCAGTACCGCAAGGCAGGGCAGACCCCGGTATTTTTTGGCAGCGCCATCAACAACTTTGGGGTACGGGAACTGCTGGATGCCTTTGTCGAGTTGGCACCGCCGCCTGGGCCACGCGCCACCACGACCCGCGAGGTTGACCCACATGAAGGGGCCTTCAGCGGTTTTGCTTTCAAAATCCAGGCCAACATGGATCCGGCCCACCGCGACCGCATCGCTTTTTTCCGCATCTGCTCCGGCAAGTTTACCCGGGGTATGCGGGTGCGGCACCACCGTCTGGGCAAGGAGATCAGCCTGGGTAACGCCATTGTTTTCATGGCCCAGGAACGTTCCCACGTGGATGAAGCTTATCCTGGTGATATTATTGGTATTCATAACCATGGTACCATCAAGATCGGCGATACCTTCACCGATAAGGAGTTGCTCAAGTTTACCGGTATCCCCAGTTTCGCCCCGGAACATTTTCGCCGGGCAGTGCTCAAAAATCCGCTCAAGCTCAAGCAGTTGCAGAAGGGGCTTGTGCAGATGGCGGAAGAGGGTGCGGTGCAGGTTTTTCGCCCATTGATGGGTAACGACTATATTCTTGGCGCAGTGGGAGTGTTGCAGTTTGAAGTGACCATGGCCCGGCTCAAGGAGGAATATGGTGTGGATGCCAGTTACGAGCCGCTGAACTTCACCCTGGCCCGCTGGGTACAAAGCGATAATCCGCGCCAAATGGCGGAATTCGAGAAAAAAAATCAGTTCAACCTGGCCATGGACGCTGAAGGCCACCTGAGCTACCTGGCCGAGGGCAACTGGCGCCTGGCCCATACCCAGGAACTCTTTCCCGAGGTGGAGTTCTTGAAAACGCGTGAGTTGGTATAATGGGCTGTTCTGCCTGTTTTGTACAGGTTGGTGGATATGCCGAAAATTATTTATGCTGGAGAAATAACCTTTGCAAAATTTGTGTGAGTTGTTTACATAGTTGGCTCACCTGCAAAAAGGAGTTGCACCACGGTGCACGCTCTCTTTGCACCGGTAACATGGGCCGTTAGCTCAGTTGGTAGAGCAGTTGACTCTTAATCAATTGGTCTGGGGTTCGAATCCCTAACGGCCCACCAGTAAAATCAAGGACTTGCGACACATCGTTGCAAGTCCTTTTTTGTTGTCTTGCTGATTAGTGCCAAGGCTGTGCCAAGATTGAAAATTACGAGTAGTGATGTTGTGTGGTGGCGTTTCACCACCCTGTTCAGGCAATGGATGGACGGCTCAGTTTTTTAATGTCAGGTGGTTGAGGCTCTATGTTTTGCATAGCCCAGTCCAAAGCTGGACTGGGCTGACTTCAGAAATGCAGATACCAGCTCTACTTTCTCAGGGCAAGACTATGAACCTGTCTTTGCCCAAGGGGGAGACAGGTGGTCAGTGAGTCCCATTTTGGGCTCGTTAGCCGCAAAGCGTCGGGAGTTTGCCTGCCTCTTTTGGAAAGGTTGAGCATCCAGGCAGGTAGACACTGGCCCCAAATCTGGGGGTCAGTAAAATAAAAAAGCGCATCCAAATTTGGATGCACCTCTTACTTCACTAAGCAGAACAAAGAGCCATTAAAACCAACGCTCTGTGTTGCCCCGTAGTGGCGTGTGCGTACAAGCTGGAGAGGAAGAGTAGCCAACCGTTGTGCGTCGATCATGAGCGATCCAATGAGCTTTACGACAGGGGCAAAGTCTAAGGCACTGATTTCAACCGCTGATGTCGTGTAGCTCCTGGGCGTGGGCTAGTTCGGGTGAACCAAGGATGTTGTCAAGCGCAGAACCCTGAGGGCTTGCCTGGGGGGAACGGCTGCGCCGGGTCGGGGCACCTTCCATACATAGGTACTGTGCAGTCTCAGAACGCGAGGGGACGATATCACAAAGGTAGGCGTCAAGCAGATCATCCTCTTGCATACAGAACAAGGTCTCGTTCCTTTCCGGGATTGTAGTGTTGGGATCAGGCCATCTGATGCCAAATTCACTTGGATACTGGACAGCTTGCTCGAATATCTTTCTGGCATGGTTCAGGCGTGGGAGCTGATACGCATACTTCATCCCTTCAGGAGTTGACATAAGTATGCGGATGCCGTCGAATCCGGCATATCGCTTGATTGCTCCGCCAAAGCCGACACGGCCCCTTGGGGTCAACTCTTTTTCCCGGCAGAAGTTCAGATACAGTTCGTGCAGAACCGGCTTGAGGATTCTGTCTGGCCAGAACAGGTCATCGCCTGTAGTGGCTGCTCGCCTCTTTTCTTCACTATAATGGTTTGGGTGATAGATACCTGGGCACCAGATGTCACCGTGGTACAGGATATTGTGTAAGAATGCTTGTACTGTTTTCATGGTCTCACCAAGAGAGAGTGAGGTTAATCTTAGTATGTCAGTAACACGAACTGGCTATATTGTAACACTTTTAACTGATTTAACAACATTGTCGTGGGGTCGTGAAATACTGCCCCTCCAGACAGCGGGCGGAAAACAAGAAGTTAGAGTAATCGGGGAACCCGATCTCTATCGCCTTATTATCGACTGAACGTTTTAAGCGTTGGGCGTCAGAGAAATCTACATCAGGTAAGACCAAAGGTGTAAGGATATGTTACACCCTTGTTTCAAAAAGTGATTAAATCCCACATTCACTCAGCTCAAAATTGAGCTGACCTCAGAAAAATTGAGACCAGAGGATACAAACTTTACTTGTACCCTTGGAACCATAAGCTGAACCAAACAAAATTAAGGCCAGGTGCTCAGATCACGCTCTATGTTTTAGACAGGTCGTGACCTGAATTGCCGGGTGCTCAGCAATAGGCTGGCTGTAACAAAGTTACAGTCAGGTAAGATCAATGGGAGTTAAAAAGGTCTGCGCAAAGTGCAGACCCTTTGTTGGTAACGAAGCTGACCGAACAAAATTCGTGTCAGGTGAAAATAAAACACAAAAATAAAACACAAAAACAGGAATGGTTAATCTTTCCAAAAAGGGGGGGATAATCTGTTACGCCTTGTTATGCCTCTGTTACTTCAGTCCAGCCTCGTAACCTATTGATTTTATTGCATTGTTATGCTTATTATGCCTGTTATCTCTTTTTTTTAATATTATAATATTAAAAGGATATAACAGGCATATATACTACATATACTAGATATAGTATATATATAGGTAAAAAAATACAAAAAAGGCGTAATATGCGTAACACGCGTAACAACATAATAAAATCAGCTACTTATCCGTTACGCCTGTGGGACAGCAGAGATAACAGAGAGATTACACCTGCCTGAATCTCTCCCCCCTTTTGGAAAGATGAACAATCAGGCAGGTGTGAAAAAGGATTTAAGATTTCTCAGCTTCCTTGCTCAACGTTTCAAACAATTCGTTCGATAATATTTCAAGGATATTATCTTCTTCTGAAATATCTTCATCGAGTGATGTTGAAACATCTTCATCTGGCCAAGTAACTGGGTAACCTTTGAGCAATGTTTCCTCCATCCTTTTTCTTGCTGTATCCAGTGGTAGGAATTCAATGCAACTCGCGGTTTTACCATTTATACGAGAAGTCTTGCGCTTTGAACAGCCAAGGTATTCTTCCATTTTCTTGTAAAGTGCTGATGTCGATGACTTTTCTCGAAGATTAAAACCGTGGTTTGAAACATGCCGCTCATAAGCACTTGATACGGATGTAGAAAGCACTTTCAATTCCCAACTCCTGGAAAGGCTGTCGAAATTATTATGTCCTTCCTCTACCATCTTGTATATGAATGAGTCTATTGCGTCCATGTTCTGGATAAAGTTGTCCAGCCCAGCCTTTGAAAGTTTCGGGCGTCTGAGATCATTAATGTTCGGCTCCCGATTCAGGAGCTCGTAAAGCACCGCTTCCCTCCCGCCGTGTTCAAACCACAGTTTCCGGAGATGTGAGAAGTGTTCTGTATTGCCCTTGAAAGTATTCAGAGCTTCGAGGTGCATGTATCGCCGCTCTCCAGCTCCGTCTAAAGAGGATAGCAGCCCGTTGAATAATCCGCAGTTTTGAATACCGTAAACAACGGCTGGTTGTCAG
>JABMJC010000145.1 GCA_013201405.1 Desulfobulbaceae bacterium | reverse complement strand
CAGAGTCAACAAAACCAGGAAATTGTTCATGCAAAAACCTAACCGGACAATGCTGGGCGTTTTTACCACTCTTGGTTTAATCAATGATGGCAAGAGCGACAGGCAGGTTTTAGCCGTGGATGGCGTAGCCGCCGTCCACCAGCAGCACTTGGCCATGGATCATGGCAGCGCGCTTGCTGCATAAGAGCAGCACCACATCGGCCACATCCTCTGGCGTGGTCATGCGGCCCAGTGGAGTACGTTCCATGGAGGCGCGGATGAGTTCCTCCCGGTTGGGAAATTTTTTCAAGGCATCGGTGTCCACCACTCCGGCGCTGATGGTGTTCACGGTAATGCCACGAGGCCCCAGCTCTACGGCCAGGTGGCGCACCAGGGATTCCAACGCCGCCTTGGAGGCACCCACCACAGTGTAATTGGGAATAGCACGAACAGCGCCAATGGAGGAGATGGCAATAATGCGCCCACCCGCCTGCATCAGGGGCGTTCCCTGTTGAACGAGAAAGAGCAGGGCGCGGGCATTGATGTCCATGGCCCAATCCCAGTGTTTGACCTTCAGCTCTTCCATGGGTTTGAGTATACCGGAGGCGGCATTAGATATCAGGATGTCCAGGTGCTGGTGGCGTTCCCTGATTTCGGCGAACATGGCGCTTAAGCTGTCGGCATTGGCGAGATTCGCCCGAATCATATGGCAGGTGCCGCCAATCGCCTGCACCGCCTCCACAGTTTCACGGGCTCTGTTGTGGTGGCGGACATAGTTGATAATCACCTCTGCCCCCTGTCTGGCCAGTTCCAGGGCAATCGCCCGGCCAATACCACGTGAGCCGCCGGTAACCAGCGCCACCTTACCGTGCAGATTGATCATATCGTACTCCAGGAGCCTTGGGCTCGGTATGTTGTTGAAAGGTTGTGGGCTGTTGCAAGGATAACCCCTTTATCTGCCCTGCAAACGCAAAAGGAGGCGTTTGCCATTGTTTTTAAGAAAACGCAAGGGATTGAAGCGGACAGGGGCCAGTTCGCCCGGAATTCTGAATCCGTCCACCCTGAGGGCCTGCAGCAGGCCCTGATCGAGTTCGAGATCTGCCAGATTGGTGCCGAGCAAGCCCGCCTTCTGCGCCGCCAGCCAGAGTGGACTCTCCTGGGGAGGCACTCGTAAAATATAGAGGAGAACAGTATCCACGGCAACAGGATTGGTGCCGCAGACTACGCAGCCTAAGGGAAAGGGTTTGCCGTGGACAGGGCCGGTCTTGTGCATGGCAGAGATGCCGTCCACCAGGTGCAAGCTGGGCGGCAGGTGGGCCAAAAGAGCGGTGATAAGGTCAAAAAAGATACCGTCTTGTCCGCCATGGAGCATGTGCCACCATGGCTTTTGCAAGCCTGAAACACAGCCGAAACAGTTCTTGACCGCCAGGGTGATACGCGCCTGGGCATGTGCCTTGACTTTGGGCAGATTGACCAAAAGATCACAATCCAGAGCTGCCTGGGCCAAACCCACCTGCACTCCGTCAGCTAGCTGCACCATGCTGCTTTTTTTGAACTCTGTCACGGCAACATGCATGGCCAGCAAGGGCTGTAAGGCACCCATGGAGTGCAGCACCCCTCTTGCCGAGCCAAAGGAAGGCGAGTCACCCACCTGTACCTTGGCTCCCTGATCCACAAACCAGCGTGCAGCGGCAACAATGAAACGTGCGTCGGTGCAGGCCAGGCTGCTGTTGCTGGCAGTGAGCAGATTCGGCTTTAGCAGTACCGTGGTGCCGTGCAGGTTGATGGTCGTGGTGGCGGGTGCCAGCAGGGAGTCCAGGGTGAGGGCAAGAGTTGTCTCGTCATAATCTGCCTGACTGGCAAGGTGAATGCACTGGTCGTTTGAAGGCATGGGGGAGTACAAAAAAAACCGGCCTGAGCTCCGAAGAGATCAAGCCGGAAAGGAGAGAAGAGATGAAGAATTACTATACATCTTGCACAAGGCGTGCCAAAATTCCTCGCTCTCGAAGAAAAACAAATATTTCGTTCTTTCAGAGAGATACGTCTTTGCACTGCGTTCAGATCAAGCCATGGTCTGGGCAAGGAGTTTAATTAACTGAACAAGCAGAGGGAAGATTGCCACCCGCACCTCTAAAGCAACCTAAATACAGACGGTTGCACGGTTCATATTTTTTTACCCCAAAAAGCACGTCAATGCGTCAGGCGTATAAATAATACTCAATTCGTTTATTGCGGGCGCAATTCCAGGGGAATCACTCGTACCCGCAGCACACCATCCTGGTGGCGGATTTTGTCCTGCACGTGTTCCGGTACCGGGCCGGCGCAGTCGATGATGTTGTAGCCCAGGGTACCGTTACTTTTATTGGTATAGTTGATGATGTTGATGTGCTCGCTGCCGAGCATGTCGCTGATGCGGGCGATCATCCCGGGTTGGTCTCGGTTGATCACCGTGAGCCGGGTGTCGACTTCCACTGTGGGGATGGTTTCGATATTGGGAAAATTGACGCTGTGCACGATGTTGCCGTATTCCAGGTAATTCTTGAGTTCGCGCACTGCCATGACCGCACAGTTTTCCTCTGATTCGGAAGTGGATGCTCCAAGGTGCGGGGTGAGCAGGATTTGCGGATGTCCCAAAAATTTAACCGAGGGAAAGTCTGACAGGTGGGCCTTGAGTTTGCCGCTGGCAAGGGCAGCAAGCACTGCATCTTCATCCACCACCGGGCCGCGGGCATAGTTGATGAGAATGGCATCATCCTTAACAAACTCCAAAAAATCCTTCTGAGTAACATATCCCAGCGTGTTTTTGTTGAGCGGAATATGCACGCTGATGAAATCGGCCTGGCGCAGGGCCTCGTTGCGGGAACGAGCCAAGGTCACCTCGGGCGAGAGCTGATGGATATTGTCCAGCGCTGGAAAAGGGTCAAAACCCACCACCTGCATGCGGTGGTGCAGGGCGGCATTGGCTACCCCCACCCCGATCTTGCCCAGTCCGATGACCGCCATGGTCTTGCCGGCCATCTCTTCGCCCTTAAAGATTTTTTTGCGCGCCTCAACTTCACGGTTAATTGCCTCATCATCCAGTCCTGCCAGTTTTTGGCAGAATTCGATGCTTTTGTCTGCATTGCGCAGCCACATGCCCAGCGAAGTGTAGACCAGCTCCACCACCGCATTGGCATTGGCACCCGGGGTGTTAAACACGCAGACGCCCTTGTCTGAGGCCAGATCCACAGGAATATTGTTGACCCCTGCGCCGGCGCGGGCAATGGCCAAAAGCTCAGGATACTGATCGAGATCTACCTGGGAGCTGCGCACCACAATACCATCCGGATGCGTTTCCTCGGAAGCAACGGTGTAGCGGTCGGAGAACAGGGCAAGCCCTTCTTGGGCAATGGCATTGATGGTTTTTATGCGAAAGGGAGGCATAGAATATCCTTGTTGTTATGTAGTGATTGTCCTTGGTCGGTGCAGGATGGAGGTCGAAAAAACACCGCAGCAAGATAGTTTTGACCGTGTGCATATGCGCACAGTGCGTATACGATAATGTTTTGTTGCAAAAGTTATAAATATAGGACAGCAGTGCAATTTTGCAAGGAGAACCACCAGTTATACTGTTGCCGAGGCCTTGCAGGGTCTTTGTCTTACCAAAAAGCCCTGTGCAAGCAGGTGACAAGCAGTATGAATCACCGTATAGTGCAATTTCACAGCGATTTTTTAGAGGGCGACAAGGTGGCCCCCCCCCCAGCCAATGTCCTGTGTTTTTTGGAGTAAGATCATGCAGCATGCTATGCAGGAAATCATCAGCCGCAGCCGTCTTGAAGAATGTGTTACCCGCTTGGGAGAGCAGATAAGCCGGGATTATGCTGCAGGTAACCTGGTTTTGGTGGCAGTGTTGGGGGGTGCCTTTGTTTTTGCTGCGGATCTGTGTCGCAGGATCTCCATCGACTGTGCCATTGATTTTGTGCGGGTGGCGAGCTATGGCAGGGGTACCTCCACCTCGGGCAATATCTGTCTGGTGCAGAAGCCATCCCTTGATCTACGCGGCAAGGATATCCTGGTGGTGGAAGACATTGTCGATACCGGCATGACTTTGCAGTGGC
>JABMJC010000018.1 GCA_013201405.1 Desulfobulbaceae bacterium | reverse complement strand
GCAGGGCACTTGCAAGCAGGCGATGTGCTGTTGCTCTACGGCGGCCTCGGCGCAGGCAAGACCACCTTTACACAGCTCATAGCCCGCGCTTTTGGAGTGGACGAAGACGACTACGTGTCCAGCCCTTCCTTTGCCCTGGTGCATGAGTATCAGGGTCGTCTGCCGGTTTTTCACATGGATCTGTACCGCCTGGCCGGGGAAGACGATGTGGAGGTCAGCGGCCTTCTTGAGTACTTTGAGGCACAGGGTATCGTGGTGGTGGAGTGGCCCGAGCGACTGGGCGCTTATACCCCGCCGGAATACCTGGCCATCACGCTGAATCGGGATAATGTCGAAAAACCCAAACTGACCTTGGTGGCCCACGGCGATGCCTGGCTGAAACGCTTTCCCCTTATGCACAACCTCCTTCTTTCTTTTTCTACTGACTAAAATGGCTGCCCCTGTTGTTCCTGACACCCTGATTACCCTGCAATCCTGCCCTAAGGGCTATACACTCGATCAGGACAAGGCCTGTTCACCAGAGCAGACCATTGAACGCTTCCTTGTGCGGCTGCGGCAAAGTGGCCTGGATATTTTACAGGAAATACGGCGTGTTGATAATGGTCGCCTGGGTATTCCCGTCTACTTCAGTGTGTGTGGAACCGAGGCCAGGCGCATCATTGGCAACAAAAAGCAAATGGGCAAGGGCTCAAGCCCCGAACAGGCGCAGGCCAGCGCCTGTATGGAGCTGGCCGAGCGATTTAGTTTTTTCAGCTTTGTTCATCAGCCAGATCAGCTCCTGGTGGGCGATTACGCGCATATGGAGGCCCAGGGATATCCGGTGCTGCCCACAGAAACTTTGTTGGCCTCGGTGCATGACAGCACCCATTCGCCGACACTGCTGCGCCAGCTTTTACAGGGCCTTCCCCTGCGCTGGGTGTGGGCCAGGCGTTTGAGCGACCACAGCCCCTGGCTGGTGCCGTTTAGCTGGTTTTACGCCATTAATGAGTTTAATGGACCGGCTGCGGGCAACACCAACGAAGAGGCCGTGCTGCAGGGTGTCTGCGAGGTGGTGGAGCGCCATGTCTGTGCCCTTGTCAGCCGGGAAGAGTGCCAGGTGCCGGAGATCGACCAAAAGAGTATCACCGATCCAGTGGCCCTTGATCTGCTCGCAAAATTCAGGGCCAATGGTATCTGTCTGCACTTGTATGATTTTTCGCTGGATACCGGTATTCCCACTGTGGCTGGCCTGGCCTGGGACCCGACCACTTTTCCTGAAAAAAGCGAGATCGTCCTCACCGCAGGCACCACGCCAGACGCGAACAAGGCAGTCATCCGTGCCTTGACCGAGGTGGCCCAGCTTGCTGGAGACTTTAACAGCAACTCTAACTACCTGGCCAGCGGTTTGCCCAAGCCAGCCTCCCTGGATGAGGTAGCCTACCTTCTGCAGGGAAACGAGCCCGTGGCCTTGGCCAGCCTCAATGATATTGGCCATCATGATATTCTGCAGGAGCTTGCAACCTGCACCAGGCTGCTTGCCCGACAGGGTATGGAAATTTACATTGTGAACACCACCCACCCCGAGCTGCAGATTCCTGCAGTATATACCATTATTCCGGGAGCACATTTCCGGGAGCGGGCCATGGGCGGCAATGCAGTGCTTTTTGCCGCTAAGCTGGCAAGTACCCTGTTGAGCGGAGACCTTGTGCCGGCCAAGCTCGCTGCCATGGCAGAACTGGTGCCCGATGAATACTCCCTGTATTTTTATCAGGGCCGCCAACTGTTTGAAGAGGGCGAGCCAGGGGCTGCCATCCACCACCTTGAAAAGGCCTTGAGTCTGCCCTGTGCCGAAGAAGACCTGCCCTACATCTACTCCTACCTGGGTTGTTGTTTGCGCGACCTTGGTCGCTTTGAGGAAGCACTGGACGTCTTGCAGCAGGGGCTTGATCATGATGGGGAGCGCGCTGATATCCACAATATCATGGGGGTCTGCTCCTACAAGTTAGGACAATACACCGAGGCGATCCGGCATTTTCAACGGGCAGTGGCACTCAATCCCTCGTCTGCCATTGACTACGCTAATCTGGCCCTGAACCTGGAGATGTTGGGCAGGTACAGCGAAGCTCGGCACAATTACGCCATAGCCCTGGCGCAGGACAAGTCCATTGCCTTTGCCAGGGAGCATCTGGCAGCCCTTGATACTGGCCACAAAGGCAAATCCTGATGGGTCCCTTCCCTGAAAATCCGGCAAAAATTCTTGTTCGTTCCACCAACTGGATCGGCGATGCGGTCATGACCACCCCGGCGTTGCGCAGTGTCCGCGCCGCCTTTCCCGACAGCGAGATCACCCTGTTGGCCTACCCTTGGGTAGGGGATATCTTCCGCTACAGCCCCCGGGTGGACCGCATCATTGCCTATGAAAAACGGGGCCGGCATCGTGGCCTGCGCGGGCTCTGGCAACTGGCCAAGGAATTGCGGCAAGAACAGTTTGACTGCGCCATTCTTTTCCAGAATGCCTTTGAAGCGGCCCTGCTCGCTTTCCTTGCAAGAATACCGGTGCGGGGTGGTTATGCTACAGATGGCCGCAGCCTCCTGTTGACCCACCGGGTGTACAAGGCACCCAATATCGTGGTGCGCCATGAGGTGCTGTACTATCAACGTATTCTCAGGGGGTTGGGCATCCCCACCACTGACAATGGCCTGGAAATCTTCATTCCGGGTTTCGAGATCGACACAGCCAAGGCGCTGCTCCATGAACTAACGGGCGCGCGTTCCTCCTCATCACTGTTGATTGGCTTTAACCCTGGTGCGGCCTTTGGTCCGGCCAAGCGCTGGCCTACCGCCCGCTATGCCGAATTGGCCGTGCTCTTGAGCAAGCGCTACGATGCGCACATCCTGCTTTTCGGCAGTTCTGCCGATCAGCCCACTACTGCGGAAATTATTCGGCTGGCTGGTAAAAAGGCCCGGCTCATCGACCTTGCCGGCAGAACCAGGCTGATTGGCGCCATGGCGCTCATCGGTGAATGCGACGCCTTTGTTACCAACGATTCGGGGCTGATGCACATTGCCGCTGCCCTGCATACTCCCCAGGTGGCCCTGTTCGGCTCCACCGACCACATTGCCACCGGCCCCTATTCGGCCAGTGCTGTGGTTGTACGCAAGGAGCTTCCCTGTAGCCCCTGCAAGAAGAAGAAATGTCCTTTAAAGCATTTTCAGTGCATGAAGATGATTTCCAGCGAAGAGGTCTTTTCTGCCCTGGTGCAGATGTTGTATTGATATTGGATCCATATATTCATGGCTGCACAACCCACGTACAATTTGGCTGATTCATCGCCACCGCCAGCATTGCTCAGGCCAGCGGTATTTTTGGACCGCGATGGTACCATCAACGAGCAGATGGGCTATATCAACCACATAAGCCGCTTTGTTCTGCTTCCCGGCGTGGGCCAGGCCATCCGTCAACTCAATACCATGGGGCTGGCAGTGGTGGTGGCCACCAATCAATCCGGCCTGGCCAGGGGCTATTTTCCCGCATCCCTACTGGATGCGGTGCACAAACATATGCAGACCCTGCTGGCTGCAGAAGGTGCATATGTGGATGCCATCTATGTCTGCCCGCACCATCCCGAAGCCAAGAAGGCGCAGTATCGCCAGCGCTGTACCTGTCGCAAGCCGCGTACCGGTCTGCTTACGCAGGCGGCGCGGGAACTCGGCCTTGATCTGTTCCGTTCCTTCATGGTCGGTGACCGCTGGTCGGATCTACGCTGCGGTGCGGCCGCGGGTACGGCCACGGTGCTGGTGCGCACCGGTTATGGCCTGGGTGAAGAACTCTATATTGGGCCGCAGGAAGTCCTGCAACCAGATTATGTGGCTGATGATCTTGTGGCAGCAGCTAACTGGATTGCGGCCCAGAAGGTGGCTGGAGGCAGGTAGTGATAATTTTGCAGATCAAATTGGCCATTTTTTGAAAAGGAGACAATCCATGGATACTGTGCGACGGTTTTCATCTTTCCTCTGTGTGCTGTTGTTGCTCTCTGGCTGCACCTACAACACCATGCAGCAGAAGGAGGAGGCGGTGTTCCAGGCCTGGAGCGATGTGGAGGCCAGTTTGCAGCGTCGGGCAGACCTTATCCCCAATCTGGTGGAAACCGTGAAGGGGTATGCGCAGCATGAACGGGAAACCCTGGATGCGGTGGTCAATGCCCGCACTAAAGCAACTGCTGTGCAGGTTTCCGACAAGGATTTGGCCAATCCTGCCCTGATGCAGCAGCTGCAAGAATCCCAGGGTGAACTCAGCACTGCTCTTTCTAGGCTGATGGTCGTGGTGGAGGCCTATCCTGATCTGAAGGCCAATCAAAATTTTCTTGATCTGCAGCATCAACTGGAAGGCACTGAAAACCGCATCAATGTGGCCCGACAGCGCTACAACGAGGCGGTGCAATCCTTCAATGCAATCATCCGCGGTTTTCCCGGCAGGCTGATCAACGAGCACCTGCTTCATCTGGAACGCAAAGAATACTTCAAGGCCTCGGCCCAGGTACATGAAACACCTGCGGTTACGTTCTGACAGATTAGACCATATGGTACGCTGCGTCCTCTGTCTTCTCTGCGTAAGCTTGTATGCTCTGCTGACAGGGCTTCCTGGCCAGGCAGCTGCACTGGAGGTGCCCTCACTGCAAGGCAGGGTGAACGATCTGGGCCATATTCTCCTGCCCGCTACCCAGCAGCTTTTGGAGGAGAATTTGGCCCGGTTGGAGCAGGAGGATTCCACCCAGATTGTGGTGCTCACCATTCCCTCCCTTGATGGCGACAACCTGGAATCTTTTGCCCTTAGGGTGTTTGAGCAGTGGCACTTGGGCCAAAAAGAAAAACACAACGGCGCCTTGCTCCTCATTGCCGTGCAGGATCGCAAGATCCGCATTGAGGTGGGCTAGGGCCTGGGAGACCGGCTGACCTATCTGCTCAGTGGCCGCATCATCCGCAAGGAAATCGCCCCGTCTTTCCGCCAGGGCGACTATAACCAGGGCGTGATCAATGGTGTGGGTGCCATGATCCAGGCGGTGCAGGGGGCCTATGTCGGTACCAATGCAACTGCGGGTAAATCTCACAACAATGACTCAGATGGGTCTATTGTTTTTGCAGCAATGATACTAAGTGTTTTTCTCATTGGTTCCATCTTCAGTCAGCGGCAGAAGCTGGCCGCTGCTCTGGGCGGGTTGAGCGGTATGGGCATAGGCCTGGCTTTTCCGATTTCGATACCCTTTTGGTTCCTTGGCATCATGGGCTGTATCGCTACCGTGGTGCTTACGAAGCTGGATGCGCTCCCTTCTTCGCGTTCCGGCCACAGTTCTTCTCGGAGTGGCAGTGGTGGTTCCAGGAGTGGTGGTTTTGGTGGCAGGAGCGGAGGTTTTGGTGGCGGTGGTGGCAGCAGTGGTGGTGGCGGTGCCTCCGGAGGATGGTGATATGCGTACTTTGGCAGAAAGATTTTTCAGCACAGAGGAAGCAGAGCGCATCAAGGCTGCAGTGGCCAGGGCCGAGGCAGGCACTGCAGGTGAAATCGTGGTGATGGTGGTTTCCGCCAGCCATAACTATCCAGCAGCACATCTGCGGGCTGCCTTGCTCCTCTCCTTGCCGCTGGCACTTGTGCTGGCCTATGCCCTCGCCCATTTGCTGTGGTGGCCAAGTGATCTGCTCTGGCCGTTTTTGGCCATCTTCTGCACGAGCTTTCTCATCCTCCGTTTGTCTTTGCCCCTGGCCCCCTGGCTGTGGCGGTTGTTTATCAGGCCGGAGCAGGCTGCCAGCGAAGTTGAGCGGGAGGCGGTGCTCAGTTTCTACAGCGAAAAGCTGCACCACACCCGCCAGGCCACTGGGGTGTTACTGTTTCTCTCCGTGCTGGAGCGCAGGGTTTGGATTTTAGCTGACAGCGGCATCAGTGCGGTGCTTCCGTCCTCCACCTGGCAGGATTTAGTGCAGGAGCTGACCAGTGGCATCCGCAGGCGTGAGCAGGGAGAGGCTACCTGCAGGGTAGTTGAGCGCATTGGCGGCCTGCTTGCACAATCTTTTCCGCCAGAAGCCGAGAACAACAATGAACTGGTTGATTTGATCATCAGAAAGCCGCAGGATAGCTCGCACAGCGAGCATGCCCTGGTTATTAGGTAAGATTATCAGGCAAGAGGTGCAGAGAGGAGTGGCATGGCGCAGGCACTACAGGCACAAGGCCGCCTTGCCGCACGATGGCGGCGTATGGACTGGCCGCGGATGCGCATCATTGCCCATCGGGGCTTTCGTGGCTGCTATCCGGAAAATACCCGCAGCGCCTTTGCCGCTAGCCTGGGCAGAAGCCATATGGTGGAGCTTGATGTACGCCTCAGTCTAGATGGGGAGGTGGTGGTTTTCCATGACGACACCCTTGGGCGCTGCAGCAATGCCGCCCTGATCGGGCCACAGTTCGGACTTACCAGCTTAAGGGTTGATCAGTGGCGACTGGATCAGCTACGGCTCTTGGATCTTGGCAGCTGGTTTGTACCGTTTTCAGGCAAAGATGGCGTGGCCGCACCGTTGCTACCAAGGGGCAAAGTGCCACAGTCCTACCAGTCCTGGGGGCGGGAAGTGCTGCCCACCCTGGCAGAAACCCTAGCCTGGGCCAAAGCGTACCGCATGCCTTTGAATATTGAATTAAAAGAGCAGGGTGAAGGAGGCAAAAACGAAACCCTGGTGCGGCATACCATCCGCCAGGTCTTTGCTGCAGGCTGCCTTGATTTGGTGCTCCTTTCCTCCTTCAGCCAGCAAATGCTCGCCCTGTGCCGCTGTCTGGCACCCCTGCTTTCACGTGCCCTGCTGCATGCGGGTACAGCGCCGTCCGACCTTTTTGCCCGGTTGAGAGCCATTGATGCCTGTGCCTATCATCCGGAACACAGTAGCGTCAATGCCGGCTTGGTGTACGCCCTTCGCCAGCAGGATTACAGTGTGCATGCCTGGACGGTCAATGAACCGCAGCAAGCTCTTTTTTTGCAACAATGCGGGGTCAATGGCCTGATTACCGATTACCCTTGTCTGTATCCGGTCAGTTGAGGCGTGGATATGGTGACCGATACGCTAGGAGGTACAGTTCCAGGGGTACAGATGAACATGCTTGACTTTCCGGGCAGTCTCTACTGTGAAAACTTGCGTTCAAATTTTTTTTACGGTATGAATATGGCCGGGATCATGCAGGCACTGACGCAGATTTCCGGGCATGTGTATGCGGTAGCTGCACGTGTTTTTGACAGGAGCTGAAACGAACGCTTTACCCTTGGCACATCCAACCTATTTTTATGCAGAGGAAAGGGAATGAAAATGAACGAACTGGAAAAGTTAGTCAATGAAGGAGTAGACCAGCTCCCGCCGCTTGAACGTCGAACCTTTCTTCGCGCCGGATTTGCCATCACGGGCTTGTTTCTGGGCGGCTCCATCCTTTCGTTGACCTCGGTGCGAACGACCCAGGCTGCTGTGCCTGGTTCCGCGTATACCAGTGGCGCCTATCCGTATAAGCCGCACTACAGCATGGTTATGCGGCAAAATCTCTGTGTAGATTGTCAACTCTGTATGGATGCCTGCGTGAAGACCAACCATGTGCCTGACTACGGCTATCGCACCATTATTCTCGAGCAAGAGCGGAGTATTGGCGAGAATGCGCAGGAAACCATTTTTATCCCGGTGCTCTGCAACCAGTGCAATGAGCCGCCCTGTGTGCGGGTTTGCCCCACGGTGGCCACTTATAAGGACAAGACCCACGGTATTGTTGTTATGGATGATAAAAAATGCATTGGCTGCAAGACCTGCATGGCAGCCTGTCCATATAATGCACGGTATTTCAGTGAAGAAAGACGTGCGGTGGATAAGTGCGATTTTTGTCTGGAATCCCGCCTTTCCAAGGGCATGACCAATACTGCCTGTGCCGAGGCCTGTCCTGCGCATGTGCGCGTGTTTGGCGATTTGAGCGATCCGGAAAGCGAAGTGTACAAACTGGTACACCGGCCGGAAACAGTCTTGTGGGTGCTTCGTCCTGAAACCGGGGCCTTGCCCAATGTTTTTTACATGAATGATACGGTTGCCTGAGGGGTGAGAGTGATGAAAGGAAACAAGAACGTATTGTTGGCACTAAGCCTCACCCTTGCCGTCGGCTTTGCAGGCACGACCTACTTGGTGGCGGACGAGACAAAGGACCAAAAGGGGGCTGCTGCACAACCGGCTGCTTCAACGCCGAATCTCCTTGATTATTTGGGGGATACCAAGGTGATCAGTGTTGAACCGGTGCGGCAAATGTTCAGCCACCGCAGCCATGTGGTGCAGCACAAGTTGGCCTGCAGTGACTGCCATACCGGTATCTTTGAGAGAAAGTGGGGAGCAGCCCGGGACAAGGGAGATTACACCCATGCAGATGCCTTTGACCAGGGGCAGTACTGCGGTGTGTGCCATAACGGTGAAGCCGCTTTTGCTACGGTTGGAGAGGACAACTGTATGCGCTGCCACGACAGCAACATGATTGCTCCAGACACGATTTATTTTCAGAAACCGGTGCGCACCGTGGTGTTCGAACACAAGGATCATGTGGACATGGGCATGAAATGTGCCGATTGTCATATGCAACTTTTTGACACCCGCATGGGCGCTGCCGAAGAACAACCGGAAAAGTTTATCATGCAGGCGCTATATGATGGTAAGTACTGTGGCGCCTGCCATAATGGCGAAGCAGCCTTTGCCTCTGATACCCGCTGTACCACCTGCCATATCGGTGTGCGTGGCGATGAACGTCGACTGGCCAAGGCAGCCGACAAAAACAAACAAAAGGCTCAATAAACCAGCCGCAGTCTCCCAATCTGTTCAAATTACCTGCCCGGAAGAGAGTTTCTGGGCAGGTTTTTAAATTTTGAACGTTTGCATATCTTCCGTCTTGGCTGGATGTGTTCATGAAACAAGTGCGGCAAGTCCTACGCAGGCGCTGGTTTTTTTTGTTTGCGGCGATTTTGGTGGTAGGGCTGACGTTTCTGGATCGTTTTTTTCCACCTCCTCTCCTTGAGATCGGCCCATCCCGTACCCAGGTGGTCTTGGCCAGGGATGGCACCCTGTTGCGCGCCTTTCCCGACAAAGAGCATATCTGGCGCTATCCCGTGGAACTGGACGAGGTTTCACCCCGCTATCTCGAGGCGCTGCTCACCTACGAAGATCGTTTTTTTTACCGGCATCCTGGGGTGAATCCCCTGGCTTTGGGCCGGGCAGCGTGGCAATGGCTCGCCAATGGCCGCATTATTTCCGGTGGATCCACCCTGACCATGCAGGTGGTCAGGCTCTTGGAGCCGCATGCCCGCACCCCGGCCGGCAAGCTGCGCCAGATACTGCGTGCCCTGCAGCTGGAGCTGCGTTACAGTAAAAACGAAATCCTCACCTTTTATATCAACCATGTCCCCATGGGTGGTGTGTTGGAAGGGGTGGAGGCGGCCAGTCGTACCTATTTTGGTAAACCAGCCCTCCGGCTCAGCCATGCCGAGGCAGCCTTGCTCGCTGTGCTGCCGCAAAGTCCATCCCGCTTGCGACCAGACCGCTACCTGGAGCGCGCCCAAGCTGCCAGGGATAAAGTCCTTGGCCGCCTGCAGCAGTGGGGCCCCACTGTGCTGCGTGAGGCCCGGCAGGAGCCTGTCTATGCACTTTCCCTGCCGGTAGCACAATACGCGCCACTTCTGGCGGAACAGTTGCGCCGCCGCCTGCCGCAGTCCAGCCGGATTATCAGCACCATTGATGTGCAGGCACAGGCCAAGGTCGAGCAGCTGGTACTGGACAGAGTACAACAGCTGCCGCCTAGGGTATCCATGGCTGTTTTGGTTATGGAAAACGCCAGTGCCGAGGTGCGGGCCTATGCCGGTTCCGCCGATTTTAGCGATTTCTCCCGTTTTAGCCATGTGGATATGGTGCGCTCTCTTCGTTCGCCCGGTTCCACCCTTAAACCCTTTTTATATGGACTGGCCCTGGACGAGGGGCTTATTCATTCGGAATCACTGCTGGCCGATGTGCCGCGTAGCTTTTCAGGCTATCAACCGGGGAACTTTCAGCAATCCTTCAACGGGCCGGTCAGTGTGTCTGAGGCCCTGACCAAATCGCTCAATGTGCCGGCGGTGGAGGTGCTGGACCAGCTTGGTGCTGTCCGTTTCGCGGCCATGCTGCGCCGCGGTGGTCTGCGCCTGGAATTGCCTGGTGGAGCAGAACCCAATCTGGCCATCATTTTGGGCGGGGCAGCCACCAGCCTGGAAGAACTGGTGGGCGCCTACAGTGCCCTGGCCCGCCAGGGGGTGGCAGCAAAGCCTCGCTACACTGCTGAAGAGCCTTTGCTAGAACAGCGTATGCTTTCTTCGGGGGCGGCCTTCATTATCCGCGACATCTTGGAATCCGGCGGTACAGTGGATCAACGTCTGGGCACCCGCATCGGCGCGCGACAAGGTGTTGCCTGGAAAACAGGCACCAGTTTTGGTTTCCGCGATGCCTGGTCTGTGGGGGTGTCGGATCGTTACAGTATTGGTGTGTGGGTTGGCCGTCCCGACGGCACATCCAATCCTGGCTTTTTTGGGGCCAACGTAGCTGCGCCGCTTCTGCTGGACCTCTTCTATGCCCTGGATAACTCGCCGCCTGCAGCCCGTATGCCACCGGTTACAGTCAGCCAGGCCCAGATTTGCTGGCCCTTGGGTCTGCGCCCCTCTGGACCGGATGATCATACCTGTCTGGAACGGCGTAGCGCTTGGCTCCTTAACAACACTGCACCGCCCACCTTTCCAGACCCCCTGTATCGGGGCAGCCCGCGTTACAGTTATTTCACCAATCAAGAGGGAACAGCTCGAGTGGAGCCAGGTTGCAGTGATACCGATATGCAGCTCGTACAGACCAGCCGTTGGCCGGTTTTACTGGAGTCATGGCTGAGCCCGGCGCAGCGGCACAAAAGTCTGCCACCGGCATGGGCTGCGGCATGCAGCAGACAGGAGCCTTCTGCTCGAGCACTCACCATTGCTGGTCTGCGGGATGGCGCAGTTTTGCGGCGAGCCGCTGATGGCGCTGCGCCACTGGTGCAACTGAGCGTACACGGCGCTACCACTGCAGTGTACTGGATGATTGATGGCAGATTGCTTGCCCAGGTGCCGGCAAGGGGTAGTTTCAGCCATCGTTTTGTTGAGCAGGGCAAATACACCTTGACTGCCCTGGACGAGCAGGGGGCTTATGATAGTATCAATGTGGTTGTACAGTAGAAAGCGGCTTGTTAAAGCATGTGCAGCACATTGTTGACATTGGGTCTATTTTATTTCAACCCATGGAAAGGAAGGAGTACATGAAAAAATACCGAATGGTCATTGCAGAAGATCATGCTGTTTTGCGAGACGGTCTGCGGTCTATGTTGGCCGAGGTTGACTGCCTGGAACTGGTGGGAGAGGCCAGCAATGGCTTGGAAGCGATCCGCTGTGTTGAACGGCTGCAGCCTGATTTGCTCCTGTTGGATATCTCCATGCCACTGATGAGCGGCCTGTCTGTGGTCAATGATGTGAAAAGCCGCTACCCGGAAGTGAAGATCATCTTGCTGACTGTGCACGACTCAGAGGCGTATCTGCGTGAGGCCATGCACAGAGGTGTGGAGGGCTTCTGTCTAAAAAAAAGTGATTTCAGTGAGTTGGTCGATGCGATCAAGGCAGTGACCCAGGGACAGGGATATGTGAGTCCCCTGTTGCAGTTACAGTCGGGATCGGTAAAATCTGCAAGACATACTTCCCGTAGCCAGGGTACCGTGGACCCGGGCAGTGTACCGGAAACCGCTTGGCAGCTCCTCACTCCCAGGGAAAAGGAGGTGTTGAAACTAGTGGGAGAAGGCTACCCGAACAAGGAAATTGGAACTTTGCTGTTTATCAGCCCCAAGACAGTGGAAAAGCACCGCTCCAATCTGATGAAAAAACTTGACCTGCACAATGCCTCGGCCCTGACCACGTATGCCATCAAACAGGGACTGGTCATTCCGAAGGCGTAGCAACAGGCCAGCATGCTGAAACAGTGGTCCCTTTTCCCTTGGTGGAGCGGATGGTGAGGACGCCACCAGAAAATTCCACTCGTTTCATCATGTTGCGGATTCCCATACCGCAGGGTGGTTCCTCGCAGTCTGCCTGAACCTCGGGGAAACCCATACCTTGGTCGCTGATGCGTAACACAACCGAGTTGTCCTCCTCAGTAAGGCAGAGAACTATACTTGCGCTGCGACTGTGCTTGAGGGCATTGTGGATGGCTTCCTGTGATACCCGGTATATGACAATGGGCAGACCTGGTTTTATACGGGATTCGTTAATATCTGCGTCCACGATGATGGGACTGGTTTGCAGGCTGCTGTTCATCCGGTCCGCATGCCATTTGAGCGCGGCCACAATACCAAGATCATCCAGAATGGGCGGGTACAGGCTGGAGGTGATGCGCTGCAGCTCATCCATGCTTTCGGTCAGCATGTGGGCAATGTGATCGATCCGCTCCTGCATATGCTCTTCACCGGCAGTGATGGCGCCGGGTAGCTGGCCTAGGGCGAGCTTGATGGCACCGAGGTAGCTGCCAATGCTGTCGTGCAGTTCCTGGGCAATGCGGCGGCGCTCCTGGTCGATGATGTCAAGCAGGTGAGCGGTGAGCTGTTTGAGTTGGAATTCTGATTTCCTCAGCTCGCTCTCCATATTTTTTTGGTCGGTAATATCTTCCACCAGGCAGACGCAAAATTGTGCAGGCATTCCGGTTTCACTGAACAGGGAAAAGGTCAGCTCTGCCCAGATGTAGCTGCCCGCCTTGGTGTGCATCCGACTCTGCAGTCTGGCAACGGGCAATTTTTTTTCTTTGACGCGCTCAAAGGTGCTGCTCACCAGCTCCTGGTCATGTGGGTGGATGAGGGTTTCGTTCAGGCCCATTTCACACAGTTCATCATCGGAAAAACCGACAGTTTCAGCAAAAGCAGGGTTGTTTTGCACAATGAGTCCTGTCAAATCCAGCAGGACAATGCCGATGGAGGACCATAAAAAGATACCCCGCATCCGTTTTTCACTGTCATGGATGCCCTGAAAGGCCTTGACCCGCTCAATGCCTGCCATGACAGCCTGTTCAAAGAGCACCGGTTCATTCCGCCAACTTTTCAGATAAAAATCAGCGCCATTTTGCAGATAATTAAATTCATCTGCATTACCTGCCTCTGTTTCCAAAATGATGATTGGCTGCAGGCAGTCCTGGCTGTGTACCTCCCTGATAAATTTCTGATATCCTTGTACACCGGCGCAAGAAGCCACCAGGATCACATCGGGTTTGTTTGCCTGGACAACATGCCGGGCTTCTTCAAAAGTGCTGACCTAGCTCAGGGCATAGTCCCTCTTTGTGCAACGGGAGATGGTTTGTTGCAACTCATCGAAGTGGGTGCCACATTCGCCAATGAGGAGAGCGGTAACTTTGGGCATATGATGTAGGAGAGGAAATATTTATAAAGGCTTGCGAACTGCGCGGGGTCAGGCCACAAGAGAACCTTGGCAGGACGGTTGCAGCGCTACACATCGTAGCATGATTTTCAGCGAAATGACGAAAATTCTTCGCTGGCTGGAGCATTATACAGCCAGCTGTTTACCGCTCAGCTGGGCAGAGGGGATACAAATGGATGGCAGGACTGTCTTTGGTTGATTTTGGTGTCATTGTGAACCTTTTTTCAAATGGTGGTGACTTGAGGTGTGGCCAGTGTGGGTGCCCATACACTCTCCACCCCATTTTATATACTTCGACTTTGTCTGGAAAAAAGAGCGTTGCTATTTTTTGGGTATGCCGTAATTTTTGGTTATTGTCTGGTTACAATCACTTTTTACAAGGAGGAAGAATATGTTGCAATGGGCTCTGATTTTTCTGGTGGTTGCAATTATTGCAGGCCTCTTGGGTTTTACCGGCATTGCAGGTACTGCTGCAGGTATAGCTAAAATTCTTTTCATTGTATTTTTGGTCATCTTTGTGATCATGCTGGTTCTGGGACGTAAACCCAGACTATAAGGACGGCTGTCGTCCTTGCGCAGACGGCTTGGTTGTCTTTTTTATTCTACTTTTTTATTCTACTAAAGGCGGGGGCAGCAAGAGACACCAAAAAAGTTGCCTGAATGAATGATTCCCTGGCATGACTCTAACTCAAGCCAGGGAAAAACCGTACTTTTTTCAAATCGTTACAGTTGGCTCGCATGTCGTTTTCCTGGGGTTTCCATAACCTGGCATTGCCCGTGTCAGAAGGATCGCCGGTGAGGTAGCCGTCGAAAAAGGCGGGCTGGATTCAGAGGGCGGGATGGCTTTTCGGCGACATACAGTTTTCGTTTATTTTTACTGGCAGCGTTGTTGCCTGTATGGAAGATTTGCCTGCCTATTTTTTCTTGAGTAACTCCAAAGCCAAGCGGAGTTGATTGTCCTGTTCCAACCTCTTGCTTACTTCTGCGATGCTGTTGACCTTCTGAAAGGTTTCTTCCTGATCGAACTCGTCAGTTGCAGGTACAGATGTGGACTTTTCCCCTTGCAGGTCATTGCTGAGGTGACCAGGCAGGTCCTTTTCCCGCAGCATGCGCTGGACTGGAACATCATTTTCCATGCCGGGCAACTTGTTGAGCGCCACCACGACATCAGGGCGAATACCCATGGCTTGAATGGAGTCGCCGCTGGGTGTGTAGTATTTGGCAGTGGTTAGGCGGATGCCAGAGCCGTCGGGGAGGGGGATGATGGTCTGTACAGATCCCTTGCCAAAGGAGGTGGTGCCTAGGATGCGTGCCCGTTTGTGATCTTGCAGCGCTCCGGCAACAATTTCGGAACCACTGGCCGAACCACCGTTAATGAGCACCACCATGGGATATTTTTCAACCCGTGCGTCGGGATGGGCTTCGTAGAGAATCTGTTCCTGGTTGTTCCGGCCACGGGTCGAAACGATAACGCCATGATCCAAGAAGATGTCGGCTACTTTGATCGCCTGGTCAAGCAGGCCGCCAGGGTTGTTACGCAGGTCCAACACCAAGCCCTTGATGGGGTGTTTTTCCCGCAGGACATCGAGTGCTGAGCGTACATCTTCGGTCGTGGCATCCTGGAAGTTGGAAATACGGATATAATCGTAACCCGGTTCGAGTTCCATGGATTTGACTGAGAACACGGGGATATCTTCCCGCACCAGAGAAAAATCTCGGGTGTCACGCCATTGGGGGCGGTGGATGGAGAGGGTGATGGTGGATCCCTTGGGCCCGCGCATTTTCTTTGTCGCTTCCATCAAGGTCATGTTTTTGGTCAGCATACCGTCGATGCGCATAATCCGGTCGCCGGGCTTGATGCCCAGGCGGTCCGCCGGAGTGCCTTCAATGGGTGCGACTGCGGTTAAAATGCCATCACGGATAGTGACTTCGATGCCCACGCCGGTGAAACTGCCCGTGGTTTCCTCTTCAAGCTCTTGAAAATCCTCGGGGCTCATGTAGCCGGAATGCGGATCCAGTGAACTGAGCATGCCATTGACCGCGCCATGCATCAAGCTGCGCATTTCCACTTGGTCCACATAGTATTGCTGCACCAGGGACAACACATTGGCAAAGGTTTCCAGTTCCTGGTAGGTGTCCTGCAGTTCCTTCTCTTCTCCGACAGTTTGCATAGCATTGGTAAACTGCGGTGTAAAGAACACAAGGGAGATGGACAGACAGAGGGGCAGCCAGAGCAGTCGCGCCAGCATGACAGGGCGAGTTAACCGCATGAGGAAAGAACTGAGGATCTTGACAGGAAAAGTACGCACAGCAACAATTCAATGAAAAAGGGAAAAGTATGTGTATATACTACCCATTCATCTGAAGAGCGGCAACGGCAATGTTCCGATTCCAGAGTACTTTTCCTGTCAAGATCCGGGCAGGGACTTGACGACTGAGCCTGGTTTGAGCCAGGTCAGCGGATCTTCTGCAATGGCACCATGGCGAATTTCAAAATACAGGCCCTTGCCCACCAGGGTGGCAAAACTGTCTGTGGTGCCCAGTACCTGTCCCTGGGTAACACGATTTTTTTCACCCACATTGATCTTGGCGAATTTGGCGGTCACAGTATAGTACTGCTGGGCATGCTCGATGATGACCATTTTGCCGTATCCAGGCATATAGCCGGCATAGATGACTACCCCGCTGTAGACAGCCCGTACTTCCTGTTCCGTGTCCACGCCAATGGTAATGCCATGGGCAAAGGGAGCGGCGTCTGCTGCTGAGCCCGGCTCCATAAAACCCCGCACCAGGGGACCGTGCATGGGAGGCGGCAGCTTGCCCTTGTTGTTGGCAAATCCCTGGGCAGACCGTTTTTTCTTATTTTTTGCAAGTCGGGCCACCGTGGTGGTGAGTTCGCGCTGAGCCCTTTCCATCTCCCGCAGGGCCTGTTCATACAAGCTCCGCTCAGTCTGCACCCGCTGCAGGAACCGTTTTTGCTCATCAAGTGCCAGCAGGAGTTGTTGCTCCTGTTCACCAGCCTCGCGGATCAACTGGTCAAGCCGGGATTGTTCCTGCTCAAGGGTCTGCTGAAAGGCATTTATCTCCCCTGTGCTCTTGCGAAAACGGAGAAACACGGCCCGGTCGTAGGTGACCAGAGAGTGGAAGGCCTCATTGTTCCGCACCAGTTCAGCCAGGCTCTGGCTGGCAAAAAGGGCGTTGAACAGTCCGGTTTTGCCCAGCAGATAGTAGGCTTGCAGCCGTTTGATCAGGTGTTGCTGAAGGTGTTGGTGCTGCTCGTTCAGTTTGGCCAGTTCCAGTTTTTTTGCGGCAATCAGTGCCAGCATTTCTGCCTGGCGTAGCTGCAAGACTTCCAGTTGCGTGCGCTGTTCGTCCAGGGACGCGTCCAGACGCTGCAGTTCCTCAAACAGGCTCCGCTCTTTGTCCGCACTGCGCATGAGTTTGTCTTGATGCTCTTGGATGGACTTCTGCAATTTACCGATATTGCTGCGCATCTCTTCACTGGCATTCCGGGCATGGGAGCAGGGGGGATGCACTGATGCCAGGATGAGCAAAGCCAGGAGCAAGCGAAACATGCCAGCCATTACTATAGATGGAGTATGGGCCGGGTGGAGTGGAAGCTGCCCAAGGCACACAACATCGTGGCTGCGAGCATGATACAGGTGGTCACTGGCCAGGAAAGAAAGGTGAAGGGGACCACGCTGAACAGGGCCGGACCGGTAAACTGAAGTTTGATCCAGCGGAAGAGCAGATACAGGGCAACAATGCCGGCGGTGGAGCCGCAAAAGCCAATGAGTGCCCCTTCGAGCAGAAAGGGCATACGGATGTAATTGGTGGTTGCCCCCACCAGGCGTAGCAGTTCCAGTTCTTTTCTGCGGGAAAAGAGGTTGAGTCGTATGGTGTAGGCCACCATGAAGGTGGTGGTTATGATGAGGAGGGCGCCCGAGAGAACAATGACAATGCGCATCAGTTGAATAAAGGAATGGAAATGGTCGATCCACTCTTTGCCGTACTGCACCTTGAGTGCGCCGGGCAGGGTCTCCAGATAGTCGGAAAAACGTTTGATACGGGCCAGGCTGTCCAACGAGCGTAGGGGATACACTTCGATGGAAGGCGGCAGAAAATCTTCTGGTACGCCGCTAAGCACCTCGCTGTCATTGGCCAACTGCTTGGCGAAACGCGCATAGGCCTCTTGGCTGCTGACAAAGACAACACGCTCCACCCGGTCGAATTTGAGGATTTTGCTACGGTACTCTTCCTGTAGGGCAGGTGGTGGATTTTCGTCCAGATAGACTACCAGGCGCAAATCATTGCCCATTTCTGCTCCCACATGCAGGGCATTGGCATGGGTCAGGTAAAAAAAGGAAAAGATGAGCACAGAGAGCATGACCGCAAAAAAGGTCATGAGCTGGGGCTTCCAGGTTAAAAGCAGGTTGCGGCCGGTATGCTGCAGGATCGTGCTTAGAGATTTCATGTCAGTGTCTCCACGACAGGCGCAGCAGTGTTGCTGGTGGTGAGAGGTGGTCCTGCAGAAAGCAGGCGGCCACCGCGCAGTTCCATGATCCGCCGGTTACCGACACGGTACAGGGATTTGTCGTGGGTGGCGATGAGCAGGGTGCAGCCTTGGCGATTGAGCTGGTAGAATAGGCTCATCACCCGGGCGGTGTTTTCCGCGTCCAGGTTGCCGGTGGGCTCGTCGGCAAGCAAAATTTCCGGATGGTGCGCCACGGCACGGGCAATGGCAACCCGTTGCTGCTCTCCGCGGGAGAGTTCCCCGGCCAGAGTAGCGTATTTTTTGCTCAGATTGAGCTGTTCCAGCAGGGTGCGCACCCGTTCTGCAATGTTGGATTTTTTTTGATGGACTACCTCCATGCTGATGGCAATATTGTCGGCCACATTCCTGTTGGGCAGCAGTTTGAAATCCTGATAAGCAACGCCGATCTTGCGGCGGAGGAGATGGATGCTGCGATGGTTCAGTTTGCCGAGGTCAAAGCCGGCCACATCGAGCACGCCCTTGCTTTCTTTTTCCATGCGACTGATGAGCTGTATCAGGGTTGTTTTACCGGCACCGCTTATGCCAGTGAGATAGAGCATTTCTCCTTTGGCAACAGTAAAGGAGATATCCGAGAGGGCCTCAACATCGGGCGGATAAAACTTCGATACTTTGATCAGTTCAATAATGGGCGGAGGCGGCAGATCCTGATGCATGGTGCTCTAAAACACATATTCAAGAACGAAGAATAAGTAGTTTTGGCTGGGACAATTTGGGGCGACGGCCAGCGGAGTATAGGAGAAGAGTGCAGCAAGAGTTCTATACAGAGGCAAACATCCTGGGCCAGCGGAGTATGGGAGAAGAGTGCAGCAAGAGTTCTATACAGAGGCAAACATCCTGCTGCACCATACTGCAGTTTGGCCACTATAGCATGGATACGATAAGGTCCATAGTTTTTTCAACGCAATAAGGTGGTTGCCTCTTCTTCCCCGGTTAACGGCAATGACGACGCAGGTCTTGTGCTGCCAAAGATGCGCTGGAGTAATACTGCCTTTGTACTGGAAGGGGGGGTTTTAGGCTGGTATAGTCAGATTTGTGCACAAAAGCACACCATAAAAAAACTCGTACTGGAGGAAAGCAAGAATGCGCTATCAGGCAGTCCTTTTTGACCTTGACGGCACCCTGCTGGATACCCTTACTGATCTGGCTGAAGCGGGTAACCGCGTGCTGGCGAGACTGGGCTTAAAGCCGCACCCCACACAAGACTATCGCTACTTTGTTGGCAATGGTATGCGGCACCTGATGGAATGTATCCTGCCCAGGCCGCTGCGGGAACAGGAAGAGGCGCTTGAGGCGGCCATGGTCGCCTTTCAGCAGGAATATGCCAAGACGTGGCAGGTGCATACCAAACCCTATGCCGGTATTGCCGAGTTGTTGGATTATTTGAGTGCCAAGGGCTGCCCCATGGGTATCTTGTCCAACAAGCCGCAATCCTTTACTCAGCTGTGTGTCGACAAGCTCCTGGCAGCCTGGCGTTTTCATCCTGTTTTGGGACAGCGCGAGGGCATTCCCCGTAAACCGCATCCTGCAGGTGCCCTGGAAACCGCACGCATACTCGGCTTGGCACCATCGTCCATTTTGTATGTGGGCGATACCGGCGTGGATATGCGTACTGCCCAGCAGGCAGGTATGGATGCGGTCGGTGTGCTGTGGGGCTTCCGCGATGCAGAAGAGTTGCGCGCAACCGGCGCCGAGACTGTGGTGCAGGCACCAGAAGAACTTGTCCGCATAATCGCTGCCTCAAACACATCCGCGGAGTAATCCCTTGGCCGGTTCCGGCAGTATGCTTCTGGTCCTCCTGGCACAACCTTGCGTGGGCGCCTTTATCGGCTATCTCACCAATAAAATAGCCATTCGCATGCTGTTTCGGCCCCTGCAACCCTGGTACGTCTTGGGCTGGAGGGTGCCGCTAACCCCTGGTGTCATTCCAGCAAAACGCCGCGCCCTGGCTGTCAATATTGGGGAGATGGTGGGCCTGCACCTGCTCACCAGCGAAGAGATTGGCCGCTCCATTTCCGGTGAACCGTTCCAGGAACATCTGCACAATCTGGTTACACGCCAGCTCGATGCCTTTTGTCAAAAGGAATTACCTGCCTTGGGAAGCTTGTTCCCGGTGGAAAATAATCCTGTGCTGCTGACTTTGCAGTCCAGCCTGACCCGGGAGTTGCAGGAGGCCTTCAACCGCTATCTTGCCAGCCCCCTGGCTGCAGAACAACTGGCTGCCTGGTTGCAGGCTGCTGGTGAAAAATCGGCTGATGAGCAGGCGGATCGTGCAGTACTGCGGCAGCTGGTGGAAAAGATACTTGAAAAGATGCTGGCCAGCGGTGGGCCACATGTGGGCACATTGCTGGCTGCGATGTTGCAACAGGCTGGCAGCGAAGGCAAGCAGTTGCGTGATCTTATCCCAGAAACGCTTGCACGGCAGTTGCACGCACTTGTTGAGGCACAGGCCCCTGGCATCCTCGAGCGGATCGCTCAGCAGTTGTTGGCACAAGAAGCGCGGCCCGCCCTGTTGCACGCCTTGATTACCGCTGTACATCAACTTTTGGAGTCACTAGGGCCCATGGGCGCGATGGCGCGCGGTTTTTTCGAGACAGACACCTTTAGTCGCAAGATCAACAAGTATTTGAATAAAAATAGTGGCGCGATCAAAGGCTGGCTCAACAGCCCAGAGATGCAAAGGCGCCTGGCCGGGGTTTTGGGAGAAAGTGTTGATACACTTTTAGACAGGAATGTTGCAGAAGTATTGGCTAGTTTTGCCCTTGGCCAGGTGGATGCCCTCTGCACCGCCATTGGCGAGCATTTTGTGGCGGCGCTGGATAATAGGGCAGTCAGGGAAGAGCTTGCCTGTGCCTTCACCGGTACCTTGCATCGTTTTTTGCAGGGCGCGCCAGGCAATCAGGGGATAGACCCTGCCAGCTCTGTGCTTACCCTCCTGCGCAGCGATCAAGGGACATCCTTTGTAGATGCTGCTGTGAAGTCGTTTGTGCAATGGATTTTTTCTCTGCCACTGGGTGTGCTGGTCAAGGGGATTCCCCAGGGATTTCGAGAACTTGTGGTGGCACGAATAACCAAGCATACCAATCTGCTCTTCCTGTACGAGCTTTCCGGGCTGGTGCAGGCACTCAACATCAAGGAGCTTGTTAGTGACAAGGTGGATTCACTTGATCTATTGCGCCTGGAACGACTCATTCTGGGGATTATGGAGGAGCAGTTTAAGTATATCAACCTGTTTGGTGCCCTGCTTGGCTTTTTGATTGGCCTGATCAACCTGCTCCTCTTCCAGTTCTTGTAAAAAGTACTTGCTATCTTTCTACACCAAACCCAAATGCTTGGCTTGCTGCCACAGTTGGGTTGCCAGGCGCACGGTGGCTTGGTCCACCATCCTTCCCTCCACGGCCACGGCTCCCCGTCCTTCACTTTTGGCCTGTTCATTGGCCTGAATAATTTTGACCGCCAGATCGATATCCTGCTGGGAAGGGGTAAACACTTCGTTGATCACCTCAATCTGGGCGGGATGAATGGCCCATTTGCCGTCACAGCCCAAGGCGCAGGCCATGACTGCGGAGCGGCGCAAGCCGTCAGCATCTTTGAAGTTGCCAAAGGGTGCATCAATGGCCATGCATTTGGCTGCCTTGGCAGACATCACCATGTTGCTGATAGCAAAATGCCAGCGATGCCCCGGGTAGATTTCCTCTTCCTTTTCTCCGTGTCCTGAAATAGAAACCAGTCGGGCCCCGATGGAGGCGGAATAGTCGGCAATACCGAAAACAAGCGTTTTTACACGGGGACTGGCTTGGGCAATGGCACTGGCACTTTGCAGGCCTTCTGCGGTTTCAATGGAGGCTTCAATACCTATAGAGGCGGCATTGCCCTGCTGCAAAGCAATACCGGTAAGCAGACGCTCGGCAAAATAGATGTCGCCAGGATGATTGACCTTAGGGATGACAACGGCATCCAGCACCTGACCAGCTTGTTCAACCACTTCGATCAAGTCGCGATAGGCAAAAGGCGTATCCAGCGCATTGATGCGCACGGTCACGGTTTTTTGTTCCCAGTTCAGGTTGAGCAGGGAGTCGATAACTTGGGCGCGGGCTGCCTCCTTGGCGTCTATGGGAACACTGTCCTCCAGGTCGAGCATAACCACGTCAGCGGCACTTTCGCAAGCCTTGCTGTGCATCTTTGCCATATGGCCGGGTACAGACAGGTTGGATCGACGTGGTTTCATCAGCTTTCTCCCTTATTGAATATGACGCCAATATGGCGGAAAAATGGCTCTTTGTTGTGCATCATCCATCATCTTACCTGCTCCGTTACTGGAAGCAAGGGGTAATGCAAAAGCAGTTCATGGAGATGGTGCCGGTAAAATTCCAAAAAAACAGGCAGCCTTATTCAATGTAGTGCTTGCCTGTTGTTTTGCATGGAACGGCGGAACTGGTCGAAGGTAAAGAGCAGCAGGGCAAGCCAGATGAAGTAGAAGCCCCTTTGCTGCGCTACGGGGAAATGTTCTTTGTAGAGAAATACGCCAAGGAAAAAATTCAAAGTAGGGGAGAGATACTGTACAAGACCTGCAGTAGCCAGGCTGATTTGCCGTGCGCCGTTGATAAAGAGGAGAAGCGGTGCCAAGGTTGCCAGTCCAGTACCCATTAAAAGGACGGTGGTTGAACTGGAGGAGAGGAACTGCGCATCACTGTGTGTATGCAGCAGGATAATCACCAGCAAACTGGGTACAGACAAAATACCCATCTCCATCATCAGGGCTTCCAGGGCCGGTGCCTGGGATACCTTACGCAACAGGGTATAAATGCCAAAGCTCATGGCCAGGCCCAGGGCAATCCATGGGAACTGTCCCAGGGCCAGGGTCATGTAAAGCACCCCAATGGCTGCAAGGGCAACAGAGAGCCACTGCATCGCTCGCATCTTTTCCTTCAACACCGTCACCCCGAGCAGTACTGCCAAAAGTGGCGTGATGAAATAACCAAGGCTGCTGTCGATGACATGGTCGTTGTTGACCGACCATACATATAAGAGCCAGTTGCAGGCGATTAGTACAGATGTGCCCACCAGGGACAGCAAGGTTTTTCGTTTGAAGAGCAGTCGAAGGGGGTAGCGATGGCTGACACTGGATGTATAGAGAATAAGGGCCAGCACAAACGACCAGAGGATGCGGTGGGCGAGAATTTCCAGTGCTGGAACCTGGCCAAGCAGCTTCCAGTAGATGGGGAGTAGGCCCCAGGCAACATAGGCCATGATAACAGCGGCAAGGCCGCGCTGCGGGGTCATACAGGTGGAACCAGGCAGGAGGTGCGCAGGATCACCGATGGTTCATGCGTTGGGATCATTTTCCGGCCAGACAGTATTCGGATAGACACCGTTTGTGCCGGTGTAGGTGGTAAAGGTGCAATTTTCCTCCAATCTGTGCACGTAATTGGGGGCAAGGGGGATTTTACCGCCGCCTCCGGGTGTATCCAGGGCATAGGTGGGTATGGCCATGCCCGACACCTGGCCGATTAACTGGCGCATGATTTCCTGGCCGGTATCGATACTGGTGCGAAAATGTGAGGCGCCGCGGGTTAAGTCTGCCTGGAAGAGATAGTAAGGTTTTACCCTGGCTGCTAAAAGGCGGTAGAAAAGCTCCTGCAGCACGGGTGCAGAGTCGTTTACCCCGCGCAGCAGTACGGTTTGACAACCCAGGGGAATGCCTGCATCAGCCAGAATGGCACAGGCAGCCCTAGCCTCGGCAGTGAGTTCGGCTGGATGGTTGAAGTGCAGGTTGATAAACAGGGGATGAAATTTGCGGAGCAGGGCAGCGAGGGTGCTGGTTATGCGCAAAGGCATCATGCAGGGCATGCGGGTGCCGATGCGGATGATGCGCACGGTTGGAATGCTGCGCACCATGTGCAGGATGTGTTCCAGGCGTTGATCGCTGAGCATGAAAGGGTCTCCGCCGGAAATGAGCACATCTGCAATGGCGGGCGTATTGCGAATATAGGCAATAGCCTGGTCGAGCAGGCCAGGACTTACCGCCATGTCGCCAGTACCAACTTTACGTTTGCGTGTGCAAAAACGACAATAACTGGCGCAGTCTTTGCTGACCAGTAGAACTACCCTGTCTGGATACTTGTGGATGAGGCAAGGGGTTGGGCTCAGGTTTTCCTCATCCAGGGGATCGGGCGGGGTAGCGTTGTCTTCAAGTTCCAACACATCGGGCATGATCTGTTTAAGCAGCGGTGTGCCGTGCTGCTTGGCAAGCTCCAGGTAGTAGCGACTGACCCGAACAGGATAGCGGGCATGCACCGCGGCCACCTGCTCATAAGGAATGTCGAGGAGTTGGCTCAGTTCTCGTGGATCGGTCACCAGGGAAGATGCAAGCACACCCATGTGATTTGTCGTGATGTGTTGAATAGTTAAAGAATTGTCTGTGATTAAGAGACAAAAAAGATCGTCACCGTAATGTACGGTGACGATCTTTTTATGCTACTGCTACAGCTGTGTTCTGTTTGGTATGCAGAATCAGTGGTCGATGGTGAAAGAGGCCTTCATAAATTCGCGGTTCAACCGAGCGATGTTGCGAATAGTGATGCCCTTGGGGCATACGTTCTCGCATTCGCGCTCGTTGGTGCAGTTACCAAAACCGTCCTTGTCCATCTGCATGACCATGTTGATAACACGTTTTTTCGCTTCGAGCTTACCTTGCGGCAAAAGGGCCAACTGCGAAACCTTGGCACCAAGGAACAGCATCGGGGTACCATTGGGGCAGGCAGCTGCACAGGCACCACAACCAATGCAGGCTGCTGCATCCATGGCCTGCTCGGCAACATGCTGGGGAATGAGGATGGTATTGCCATCCTGCGGTGAACCGGTGTTGACCGAAACATACCCACCAGCAGCAATGATGCGATCCAGGGCGGTGCGATCGACAATCAGGTCTTTGATGATCGGGAATCCCTGGGAGCGGAACGGTTCGATGATGATGGTGTCACCATCCTTAAAGCGCCGCATGTGCAACTGACACAGGGTGGTTTCTTTGTCCGGACCATGGGCGATGCCGTTAACCACGGCGCCGCACATGCCGCAGATACCCTCGCGGCAGTCATGATCAAAAGCAATGGGCTCAAGCCCCTTGCGGGTCAGCCACTCATTGAGCACGTCGATCATCTCCAAGAATGACATGTCGGTGCTAATGTCCTTGAGGGCATGTTCTTCAAAGGCGCCTTGGGCCAGGGGGCCGTTTTGCCGCCAGATTTTCACCAAGATATTTATTGTTTTCGATGCCATGGTTTCTTCCGTATTTTTAGTTGAAGTTCAGAAGCTAAGCTGTGTACGCGTTCAGGTTACTTGTAACTCCGCTGCGAAGGAGTCACGTTCTCGAAGGTCAGCGGCTCTTTGTGCATGACAGGCTCCGCTCCTTCTCCCTTGTACTCCCATACGGAGACATGGCTGAAGTTTTCATCATCACGTTTGGCTTCGTGTTCTTCGGTTTGGCTTTCCTCGCGGAAGTGGCCACCGCAGGATTCCTCGCGGGCAAGGGCATCCTTGACCAGCAGTTCGGCAAATTCAAGGAAATCGGCAACCCGGCCAGCGCGTTCCAGCGACTGATTGAGTTCCTGGCCAGAACCGGGAACCGTGACATTTTCCCAGAACTCGGCGCGGATTTCCGGAATCTTGTCAAGGGCTGCCTTCAGGCCTTCGGCATTACGGGCCATGCCACAGTTATCCCACATGACCTTACCCAACTCACGATGGTAATGGTCAACGGTTTCCGTGCCCTTGCCACTCCTGGTGTTTTTCATGAGCTTTTCGGTCTGTTCCCTGACCATCTCGGCTGATTCATCAAAGGCGGAATCGCTGGTATCGGTCGGAACAGGTGGGACCGTAGCCAGGTAGTCGCCAATGGTGTAGGGCAGGACAAAGTATCCGTCGGCCAAACCCTGCATGAGTGCAGAGGCACCCAGGCGGTTTGCACCGTGATCGGAGAAGTTACATTCTCCAGTGGCATACAGGCCGGGCAGAGTGGTCATGAGATGGTAATCAACCCAGAGACCACCCATGGTGTAGTGAACCGCCGGATAAATCATCATCGGTTCTTTGCCCGGATCGGAGTCAACGATCTTTTCGTACATCTGGAACAGGTTGCCGTACTTGCGCAGAATCACATCCAGGCCGTCGCGCTTGATGGCATCGGCAAAGTCAAGATATACACCCAGCCCGGTTTCACCAACCCCAAGGCCTGCATCACACATTTCCTTGGCATTACGGGAGGCCACGTCGCGCGGTACCAGGTTACCAAAGGAAGGATACTTGCGCTCCAGGTAGTAATCGCGCTCTTCCATGGGTATATCGCTGGGCTTGCGGGTGTCGCCCGCCTTTTTGGGTACCCAGACGCGGCCATCGTTACGTAGACTCTCGCTCATCAGGGTGAGCTTGGACTGGTAGTCGCCGTGTACTGGGATACAGGTCGGGTGAATCTGTACAAAACACGGGTTGGCAAAGCCTGCACCGCGCTTGTATGCACGCCAGGAAGCGGTCACGTTGGAGGCCATGGCATTGGTGGACAAAAAGTACACGTTACCATAACCGCCGGTGGCCAAAACCACGGCATGGGCTGAATATTTTTCGATTTCGCCGGTGATCAGGTTGCGGCAGATAATACCGCGGGCTACGCCATCCACCACCACCACATCCATCATCTCGCGGCGGGTGTACATCTGCACCTTGCCTGCTGCCACCTGACGCATCATGGCGGAGTAGGCGCCGAGCAGCAACTGCTGCCCTGTTTGACCGCGGGCATAGAAGGTACGGGAGACCTGCGCACCACCAAAGGAGCGGTTGGCCAAGGTACCGCCGTATTCGCGGGCAAAGGGCACGCCCTGGGCAACACATTGGTCGATGATGTTGTTGGACACCTGGGCCAGACGATACACGTTGGCATCGCCCGCGCGGAAGTCGCCACCTTTCACCGTGTCGTAGAAGAGACGGAAAATGGAGTCACCATCGCCCTGGTAATTTTTGGCGGCGTTGATACCACCTTGGGCAGCGATGGAGTGCGCACGGCGTGGGCTATCCTGAATGCAGAATGATTTGACGTTGTAGCCCAATTCGCCAAGGGTTGCTGCTGCAGAGGCTCCGGCCAAACCGGTGCCTACAATGATGACCTCGTATTTCCGCTTGTTGGCGGGGTTGACGAGTTTGTTGGAAAAACGGCAATTATCCCATTTTTCGGCCAACGGTCCTTCAGGAATTTTGGAATCAAGCTGCATAGTAGTATCTTTTGGCTATGGGTTAATAAGTAGTTGAACGCCTTTTGAGACATGCCGGGCTGTTGTGTCGCGCTGCCCGGGCTTGCCTGTAGATCATGGGTAGAACTCAGCGTGGAATCATACTTATAGGAGCTGGGTGCGCGAAATCACCATAAGCAGGGTGATGAGGATATAAATCGCTCCCATGATCGCAGCCACGGCCCAAGCGACAACACGCAGGGGTTCGTCGTACTTGGGATGGCTGATTCCCAGCGTCTGCAACAAAGACCAGAAGCCGTGGCTGAGGTGGAGCAGCAGCATGCTCAGGCCAATCAGATAGAGCAGGGTGTAGGCCGGATTGGTCAGTACCTTGGTGACAAAATCAGAAATGGTGACAACTTCTGTTTTCTCAACAAAATGGAAATTGGCCATATGAATCATGATGAACAAAAAGATGACAACGCCGGTGTAGGGCATGGTACGGGAGCCCCAGGTACGGCCGCCGGCATTGGTTTGCATTTCGTATTTGCCGCCGCGTGCCTTGCGATTCTCAAAGAAAAGATAGATGGCCGTAATGACATGCAAAAAGAAAATGGTGTACAGGCCAATTTCAAAGAAGGTGACAAAGATCCCCAGCGAGTGGAGGTGGTGCGCATAGGAGTTGAAGGCTTCTCTTCCCCAAAAAATAGTGCTGTTGCCGATCGCGTGCACAACGAGGAAGCTGCCCAGCAGGAAGCCGGTGATCGCCATGATGTACTTCTTGCCTAGGGACGACTTGAAAGTTTGGATGAACCAGGACATAGCTGCTTTTCCCTTGTTGAATTGAAGAAAAAAAGGCCTGAATAAAAGAAATGAACAGTCATTCATTACCAACGAGTTGTGAGGACTGTCAAGCAAAAAAAGGATTACCCGCAGCCTTCGTGCGGCATCCGGACTGCGGTCAGAATGCACGGTAGTCAGTGGAAAGCGGTTCTTCTTGCCTGATTGCAGATCCGTGGATGGTACGAAAACGCTGCACCTACAGGCGGCCTTGCCCTTGCCTAAAGGCAAGGGCAGTATTGGTGACAATTACCAAGACAAAATTCAGACACTTTCCAAAACGGTAGCAGCTATCTGCCAATACCTGATCCCTGGGTCATCTGAATCAAACCGAAATATTGGAGCAACACAGGCTTGAGCAAATCTATCAGGTACGCCAGTTTGTGATGCCAAAATGTTTCTGCAAAATTTGATCAAAGTGAGCGTCCGATTCGATTGGCTGCTCATCATGGGAGCCATCGAGCCCTGTGCGGATAAATTTATGTCTATTGGCGGTAATGCGTCCCTTGGCGGTTGCCATGGAAGCCATGGGAGCCTTTTGAAAGTACGAATCAGGGGAACTCATGTGATAGGAACACATACCCAAAAAATCGGGATAGTCGCGCGGCTCCAGCGAAAAGCGGAACACGCCGACCCACGGCCCGCCAAGGATCGCCTGCTGCAGGAGCAACTTGTCCGAATCTTTGCTCAGCCGATAGGCACGACCGGGCTCTTCTTGAACAAGATTGGGGATCAGCTTGAGTGGGTAGCGGAACGAGTCGCCAAACCCCACATCTGCGAGGAACGGTACCTTGTCGTCCACAAAAATTGCCATATGATCGTGTTGTGGTGTATAGCTCCCGTCATCCCGAACCACTTCGGCTGACACTAGGTGACTTTTAAACCCCAGATGTTTCAAAAGCCAGGCAAATGCACCATTGAGTTCGTAGCACAATCCGCCACGTCTGCGGGAAACGATCTTGTCGAGCAGAGACGAATCAGCGAGTTCTATGGGCTCGTTTGTGTGGATACTGAGGTTTTCAAAGGGGACGTGGAGCAGGTGGCGGTGGTGCAGGCTGGCAAGTCCTTGCGGATCAGGTTTGGGCGTTTCTTCCAGTCCAATACGTTTAAGGTAATGTCTAAGCAAGGTCTGGGTGTTCACAATGCTCCAAGGTGCACACCTGACGCCTGCTGGGTTCCTTGCTAAAGGGCTTTTGCCTTGTATATATTCCCTTGTGTTGTCGCCGGGTTACGGCCCCTCACCGAGGGGCGGCCCGGGCTTGGGAAACCATTTTTGAATACAACTGCCTGGTTTACTATCCAACCAAGGGAAAAAGGCGTCAGGTGGATGCTTTTGCTGTGCAGTTTTTATTTTAATTCAATTGTTCCAGCCTGTTCGTCGTTATCGAACCATTTGAGTTCAATCTCCAAACTGTGCTGGATTCCTCGAGCTTTTTTTTCTTCATCTTCTACCTGCACTTCGAGAACCACATTTTGCGGAATTTGCAGGACGATTTCCTTGGCACCTTGGCTGAGGACAACGTTTCCATCCGAAATTTTGTCGGCAAGTTGATGAAGAAAAGTGCTTACATCTGCTCTGGTTTTTCGCTCTTCGCTTTTAAACAGTCTGGTTTCTTTTCCCATAGCTGCCTCCATGGCAAGAAATAATCTCGGCTTCCTCACTTAACTTAGCAGCCTGTTGAAAAACTCACCAGTCAGGGCATAATAGGAAAGCTGAATAGCAGGCTGATATTTTTACGGAGATTGTCATGAGTCTTGGCCGGAGCAAGGAACAGCAGCGC
>JABMJC010000144.1 GCA_013201405.1 Desulfobulbaceae bacterium | reverse complement strand
CGGCTTGAAGCTGCGCCTGGGCAGCGCAAACTCGAAACCAATCAAGGCAAGCTCCATCTTATCGTGTCGCAAGCCAAGCCCGCAGGATAATGCGGAGCACCTTGGCTGTGTTTATTTTGGCCATCTCGCGCTGGCGAGATGGCCAGTATCAGTCTTTACCTGAAAAATGGCCTTTATTGGATGTTGTCTCCATCCCTGATGCCTTAATCCAGGATAGTCCAGGATGGGGGCTAACGGATCTCCCAAAAAACAGTTTTTGCGTAGCTTTTTGTCTGTGCCAGCTAGCCGACCTGTTTATCTGGGTTTATCTGGGTTTATCTGGTAATGGTGGTGCCGATAACCAGGCGCTGTATCTCGCTGGTGCCTTCATAAAGCTCTGTAATCTTGGCGTCACGCATGAAACGCTCCAGCGGGAAGGCGGCATCGTAGCCAAAATCACCCATCAAAGATGCCGCCATTTCAGCCATTTTGCTGGAGGTTTCACTGGCATACAGCTTTGCCTGCGCCGACTCCTGTGAGTAGGGCAAACCGGCACTGGCCCGGAAAGCTGCATTGTAGACAAGCAGGCGGGCCGCTTCCACCTGGGTAACCATATCTGCCAAGAGAAACTGCACACCTTGACGACTGGCAACCGGCTTGCCGCCGACAACATGTTTTTTGGCATAGGCAATGGCCGCATCAACCGCCCCCTGGGCAATGCCCAGGGCCTGGGCGGCAATGCCGACCCGACCACCATCGAGCGTCTTCATGGCGATTTTGAAGCCCTGTCCTTCCGGACCCAGTTGATTTTGTGCCGGGATGCGACAGTTGTCAAAGACCAACTCCATGGTCAGGGAGGAGCGTATACCCATCTTGTCTTCTTTTTTGCCAAAGGAGAAACCCGGCGTCCCCTTTTCGACAATATAGCAGCTGATGCCCCGATGTTTCTCAGCGCTCATATCGCTACGGGCAAAGATAATGTAGGTTTCAGCCTCACCGGCGTTGGTGATGAAGATCTTGGAACCGTTGATGACAATGGAGTCGCCGTCGCGTACCGCTGTGGTGGTTGTGCCGCCCGCGTCGGAACCAGCCGAGGTCTCGGTCAGCCCAAAGGCCCCCATCTTCTCTCCTTTGGCCATTGGGGCCAAAAAGGTATGCTTTTGTTCCTCTGTGCCAAAAAGATAGACAGGGTTGGCACCAAGCGACAGGTGCGCCGACAGGGTAACGCCAGTTGAGGCACACACCCGGGAAAGCTCTTCAACCGCAATGGCGTAGCTGATGTACTCGCCTCCTGCACCGCCGTATTCCTTTGGAAAGACAATACCGGTCAGGCCGAGTTCAGCCAAGCGGCCGAACATGAGTGGGCGGTCGAAATGCGAATTCAGATCACGGCTGGCCGCAGAAGGCGCAACCTCTGTTTCGGCGAAATTCCTGACCAATTGACGAATGCGTTGTTGCTCTTCAGTTAATGTGAAATTCATATTTTTTCTCCCGCAACACTGTAAATTTTGTAGTCAGGCTGCAACAGCCAGTTTGGTCCATCCGCCGGGAAGGCGTGCGGTCATCAGTCCTGATCTTTGATTTGCACCATGACTGTTGAGCCAGTGGCACACACTGTGCCATTGGCAAACACGCTCACCTCCACAATTACTTTGCGCCCCTTAATTTCAATCACTTTGCCTCTAGCCTCCAGTTCGGTGTCGATCGGCGTGGGTGCTAGGTAATCCACCTTCAGTGAGGCCGTGACAAAGCGTGAGATGGGTTTGCCATCCTCCTTGGCCTTGGCTGCAGCTGCTGTGCCCGCAGCGTGGCAATCAATCAGCGAGGCGATCATGCCTCCATAAAGAAACCCGGGAAACCCACCGGTATACTTGGCGTCCGGGGTATAACGGCATACACTTTCCTCACCATCCCAATAGCTTTTGAGATGGTGTCCTTCAGAATTCAATCTGCCGCATCCGTAACAGTGCGCGTAGTCATCGGGATAATAATCTTGAAACGCTTTCTCACCCATAGAGTTATCCCCCATTTTTTTGCCACACCATGCCAGAATCTGTAAGAGGTCCTGGCATGGTAATGGTATGTACGTATGTACTGGACTGCGGTAAGCCTGATTTTAATACGTGTAGAAGCCGCGGCCGGTTTTCCGACCCAAATAACCCGCCTCGACATACTGTCGCAGTAAAGGGCAGGGACGATATTTGGAGTCACCCAGGCCTTCATGCAAGGTGTTCATGATGGCAAGGCAGGTATCCAGACCAATGAGATCCGCCAGGGCCAGCGGCCCCATGGGATGGTTCATGCCCAGCTTCATCACGGTGTCAATATCTTCCTTGGTGCCCACACTGTGGTAGAGGCAGAATACTGCCTCGTTGATCATGGGCATCAGGATACGGTTGGAGATGAAACCAGGATAGTCGTTGGATGCGGCAGGCGTCTTACCCATTTTCTGAGTTAATTCCAGAGTAAGATCAAGGGTTTCCTGTGAGGTCGCCAGACCACAAATCACCTCAACCAGTTTCATGACCGGTACGGGATTCATGAAATGCATGCCGATCACTTTTTCCGGACGCTTGGTGTGCGCGGCAATGCGACCAATGGGTATGGAGGAGGTGTTGGAAGCCAAGACCACATGCGGTGCACAGACCTGATCCAGGGTCTCGAAAATTTTGAACTTTATGGTTTCATTCTCTGATGCGGCCTCAACCACGAAATCGGCTTCAGCCATATCTGCAAGATCAGTGGAACCCTTGATCCGGGCAAGAACGGCTTCTTTTTCGTCGGCAGTCATTCTACCCTTATCCACGCCGCGCTGCAGATTTTTGGAAATGCTGGCAAGGCCACGATCCACAAATTCCTGCTTGATATCGTTCATGATAACGGACAAGCCGCTGGCCGCGGCCACGTGCACAATGCCACTTCCCATTTGACCTGCGCCAACAACTCCGAAAGTTTTTACTTCCATAATCAACTCCCTTTGTTCAGATTCAATGTGGGCCGGGCGGATGCTGTGCCCGACAATAGCCAATAAGGAACAAACAGCGTCTTTTATGGCTCGGTTTGCTCTTTCCAGATGTGTTGAAAAAACAGGAGCCAACCAGACGCGCGCGGGGAACCGGGGGAGTAGTGCAAACCCTCCCACCTGTCATTCCAACACAAAACAAAAAGGTGCACTGGCACCGGCTCCTTGGCGGTATTGCCGCGCACAGGAGGGCCAGGGCAGTGCAGTATAAAGAAAAAAAGATTGGTGATATGGAGAGAATAAAAGAGGTACTGTGCTGCAAGCACATCTGTGCGGACAGGTTCACGGGATGAAGCGGGCACATTTCCTCCTTCATCTGGAGATGGTACGAGCTGTTGACAGGTCGTGGCGCATCCCGGCAAAATGCCAATTGTTTCGATTGCACCGGGCAGGCTTGTGTTCTCGCGCACCGTGGGACCAGCCACGCAGGCAGGGTGCTGTTATCTTTCCACCAAAAACGCCAAGAGATAATCCTTACGCTGGAAAAGACAAAACTACTACTATCTGTAGCCGTTACGGTTCAATCTGACAACTGCTGATTTTTTATCGGCTGTTTGAACAAATGCAATCCAACCATCATCTTGCCAAAATTTCTTTTCATCCTCAAGGGTTTCCATCAGCTTTCTGGCACAATACATTTTTTGCTGACCGCCTTCTGCCCAAGGCAGAAGCACAGGGCAAATGAGGTGTGTGGTTTGTAGACGTTGCGGCCGTGTGCTACTCTGCGGGAGCTTCTTGGTCACGATAGTTCCCGGCCGTAGAACAGCTGAAATGTCTCACAAAAGAATCCTTGCCCCTCTTTGAGCAGCACCTGTCCCCAGTTCAGCTGTGGCCGCATCCTGGTCCTGCTATCCGGCTTCTCCCTCCACTTTGCGGTATCACCTCTATTTGCGTGCTGATTCGCTCTTTCAAGGCAGGCACGTGTGAAATAACGCCAATCAGCTTGCCCTCTTGCCTAAGGTTGGCCAGGGTTTCCAGGGCTGTATCCAGGGCTTCGTCGTCCAGTGTACCAAAGCCTTCATCTAGAAAGAGCGAATCCACCCGCACTTTCTTGCTGGCCATGTGCGACAAACCCAGGGCCAGCGCCAGACTGACAAGGAAACTCTCACCGCCGGAAAGATTTTTCGTGGATCGAATCTCGCCGGCCTGATAGCTGTCAAT
>JABMJC010000143.1 GCA_013201405.1 Desulfobulbaceae bacterium | reverse complement strand
TGCTGGCTGCGCCTATCCAGCAGCTCCTCAAATCCACTTGAAACGACGAAGAGCCTTTTGGATAAGGGTAGTTTTTTAGTAAGATTAGAATTAATAGTATACTGGTAGTGTAATATGCGAACACTTTAATGTTGCTCAACCTGTACAACGTTTATGGATACACACATCTCCCAAGCGCCTCCCTCTGCCAAACAGCGGCCGGATGATTTTGAAATAATCGACGATCCTTTGGCAGACTGCATTGTATATTTGGGCAAAATATACAATGTGCCTGTTTCCAAAACAGGTTTGCGGGCAGGTTTGCCCCTGGTCGAAGACCGTCTCACAGTTGAACTCTTCCCCCGCGCAGCAGACAGGGCTGGCTTTTCTGCACGCCTTTTGAAGCGGCCCTTGCAGAAAATGTCTGGCTTTGAGCTGCCCTGTGTATTGCTCCTTGATGATGGCCGTGCTTGTATACTAGCCAGCATTGATCGGGATAAACAAACAGCTAAACTCATTTTGCCAGAAAGTGGTTTTGGTGCAAGCCTCATTCCCCTGCAGGAGCTTGCAGCCAAATACACGGAATACGCCTTTTTTGTTCGCCCAAAATACCGGGAAGATAAACAACTGGGCCCCATGCCGGCCCAATCGGTAAAGCATTGGTTCTGGACACCGCTTTTTTCCTCCTGGCGAATCCTGCGCGACGTGCTGGTTGCCTCGTTTTTCATTAACCTCTTTGGTTTGTCTGGTCCCTTTTTTACCATGAATGTCTACGACCGGGTTATACCAAACCTGGCCTTCGACACCCTGTGGGTTTTGGCCATTGGTATAGGTATTATATATGGTTTCAACCTGGTGATGAAGGGCCTGCGCGGTTATTTCATTGATGAGGCTGGCAAAAAATTCAATTTACGTGTTTCATCTGTGCTGCTTGAAAGGGTTTTGGGCCTGCGCATGGAGGTGCGGCCCAAATCTGTGGGTGCCTTTACCCGCAACCTCCAAGAATTCGACGCTGTTCGCGAGTTCATCACCTCGTTTTCCATTACCGCGCTTATTGACCTGCCCTTTATGGTGCTGGGCCTGCTCGCGGTTTGGTATTTGGGCGGACCCATTGTTCTGGTGCACCTGGCCGCCCTTTTTCTCATGGCCTTTTATGCCTATATCATTCAAGCGCCTTTGAAACGTGCGGTTGAAAAGAGTTTTCAGGCTGGGGCACAAAAAAACTCCATCTTGGTTGAGGGGCTTTCTGGCATCGAAACCATCAAAATGCTTGGCGCAGAAAGCCAATTCCAGCGCGCCTGGGAAGAGGCTGTCAGCTACATTGCCATCTGGGGCAACCGTTCCCGCTTGTTTTCCTCTTCTGTTGGTTATTTTACCGATTTCATCCTCAACCTCACCACCGTGGCTGTACTCATTGCCGGGGTCTATCGTTTGTCTGGGGGCAACCTAACCCAGGGCGGTATCATTGCCCTGGTCATCCTTTCCCGCCAGGCCATTGCACCAATGTCGCAGGTGGTGAACCTGGCAGCACGCTATCACCGTGCCAAGGCTGCCTTGGGCGCCCTCAACACCATCATGGCCCTGCCTGTGGAGCGGCCGGCAGATCAATCCTTTCTCCACCGCAGCCAGTGCCAGGGCGGGGTCTCCCTGGTCAATGTGGATTTTCAATATCCGCAACAAACCGGCAAGGCCCTGCAAAACATCAATATCGACATTGCCCCGGCCGAAAAGGTGGCACTCATCGGCCCGATTGGCTCGGGTAAAACCACTTTGGGCAAACTGCTCCTGGGCCTCTACCAACCCACCCAGGGCATGGTTTGCCTGGACAACACCGATATCCGCCAGATAGACCCGGCAGAACTGCGGCGCTTTATCGGGTATGTGCCGCAGGATGTGGTGCTCTTCCGCGGCACCATCCGCGACAACATCATCTTTGGCTCGCCAGAAGTGGATGCCGATCGCATCCTCTGGGCCGCTGAAATGGCCGGGGTTATGAGTTTTGTGGGCAAGCATGCCAAGGGTTTTGACATGGAAATCGGCGAACAGGGCAGAGGTCTTTCCGGGGGCCAGCGGCAAAGCGTGGCCATTGCCCGTGCACTGCTGCACGATCCGCCCATTCTGGTGTTCGACGAGCCCAGCAGCTCCATGGATAACCGCACCGAAACCCAGCTGAAAACCAATCTGGCCAAAATTTTGCCCAACAAAACCCTTGTCCTCATTACCCACCGCGGTTCCCTGCTCAGCCTGGTGGAGCGCATTGTGCTCATCGACAGCGGCCTGGTGGTGGCAGATGGCCCGCGCGACCAGGTGATGACTGCCATGAAAACCGGGCAAATCAATATTTGAGGCGCGGCCATGGAAAAAAACACTCAAAAAATACAACCAGAAAACAAGCAAACAGCGGGTGAACAACCAAAGAGCACGCAAACAGCAGGCAAGCAACCAGAACCCCAGCAGGCAGACACTGCCACAGGCGGCCTGCTCCAGCGCCAGCCCGGGTATGATCCAGATCTGTCTACAGATATCAGAAATGTGCTGCTCATGCAAAATCCCCGCGGCGGGCAACTGATTTTGTGGCTGATCGCCCTGCTCTTTGTCGCCTTTGTGGTGTGGGCTGCAAATTCAGAAATCGACGAGGTAACCAGGGGCACAGGCAAGGTCATTCCCTCGCAGCAGATCCAGGTGGTGCAAAATATGGAAGGCGGCATCCTGGGCAGAATGCATGTTAAGGTGGGCGATGTGGTAGATAAAGATCAGCTGCTGCTGGATATCGATAAAACCCGCTTCACAGCCCCCTATATGGAAAGCAAGGTGCAAGAGCTTTCTTTAAAGGCGCAAATCGCCCGCCTGGAAGCAGAAATACGGGGCAAAGAATTTGTGGTGCCAGAAGAAGTTACCCAAGAACGGCCAGAAATCGGCGAGCGGGAAGTAGAGCTCTACACCTCCAAGCAAAGTGGCCACGAGGCAAAAATGCAAATCCTGCAGGAGCAGTACAACCAGCGCCGCCAGGAAGTGACCGAGCTGCGCACCAAGGTTGGCGAGCTCGGCAGATCTCTGGGGCTCTTGCAAAAAGAACTGAACATGACCCAGCCCCTAATCAGTGCAGGCGCTGTTTCCGAAGTGGAGGTGTTGCAGTTGCAGCGGCAGGCCAGCCAGCTCAGGGGCGAGCTGGAAACATCCCGCACCTCCATTCCCCGGGCAGAATCACGCATTAGCGAGGCCCAAAAGGCCCTGGAAGAAGAAAAGCTCAACTTTCAGAAGGCAGCCCGGCAGGAGCTCAACGAGGCCTATGTAAAGCTGGAGAGCATTACTGCCAACAAAACCGCCCTGGTAGACCGCCTCCAGCGCACCGAGGTGCGCTCGCCTGTGCATGGCATCATCAATCAAATTAAAATGCACACCGTGGGCGGCACCATTCAACCAGGCATGGATCTGGTGGAAATTGTGCCCCTGGATGACACCCTGCTCATCGAGGCGCAAATTACGCCGGCAGATATTGCCTTTCTGCACCCCAACCAGCAGGCCACGGTTAAATTCACAGCCTACGATTTCACCATCTATGGCGGGCTGGATGCTGATCTCGAACACATCAGTGCAGATTCCATCACCGACGAAAAGGGCAATGCCTTCTACCTGGTGCGCTTGCGCACCAAGCAAAACCACCTGGGCAGCAAGGAGAACCAACTGCCCATTATCCCTGGCATGGTGGCTTCGGTGGATATCCTTACCGGCAAAAAAACCATCCTGTCGTATCTTCTCAAACCCATTTTACGGGCAAAGCATACTGCCCTGCGGGAGCGTTAAATGAATCTTATCCTGTGTTGCGGCAAAATGAGCTTACGAGACCGCTGGTTCACCGCCCTGGTCGATCAGGTCGATCACTATACGCTCTACCAAACCGGTGCCCTGCAGGAGCTCTCTATTTTGGTTAAAAACCGTATCTCCTTTGACCTGATGCTCCTGCATCGCCCCCTTTTGGATACGGAAACCATGCTCTATATCCGGGAGAAAATTTCGGCCTGCAAATTGTTTGTGCTCTCAGACCGGCCAAGTGAGCAAGAGGGCCTGGCCTTTCTCCGCCTGGGTGCAGTGGGCTATGCCAATAGCTATATTAGCTCTGCGCGCCTGCAAGAGGCAGTGCGGGTGATTGCAGCAGGCTCGGTTTGGGTAAACCAAAGCCTGCTGCAGCATTTAATTGCCACCATGGCA
>JABMJC010000142.1 GCA_013201405.1 Desulfobulbaceae bacterium | reverse complement strand
CAGCGAAGCCCAACAAAAGGTTGTTGTCGAATGCAAGGCGTGGATTGTGGACATCCTCTGCTGTTGGGCTTCATCAAAGATTCAGCCCAACCTACCGATTACACCAACAAGTTGTACCATAATGTAGGTCGACGCTGAGCGCAGCGAAGCCTAACAAGAGGCTACCATCTATTTCTTCGCATGCGGATGGGCTGCATCATACACCTTGCTCAAATGGTCGATGTCCACATGGGTGTACTTTTGGGTGGTGGAAAGGCTGGCGTGGCCAAGCAACTCCTGCACGCTGCGCAAATCCGCCCCCATTTCCAGCAAATGGGTGGCAAAGGAATGGCGCAGGGCATGGGGTGTAACCGGGGTGGCGATTTTGGCCCTGGCACCATACTGCAAAATAATGCGCTCGATGCTACGGCTGGTCAGGCGGGTACCCCGGCCGCTTAAAAACATGGCCTCCCGCGCCCAAGAGCGCCCCCGGGCAGCACAGGCCTGCGCCACCTGCTCGCGTTCGGCCTGGTACTGCACCAGTGCCTCTTTGGCCATGCTGCCAAAGGGAATGAGGCGTTCTTTGCCACCCTTGCCCTGCACCAGCACCATTTCCGTAGCAAAATCCCAATGGCTGCAATTAGTGGCCGTCAGTTCAGATACGCGCATGCCTGTGGAATACAGGCATTCCATTATGGCCCGATCGCGGCGGAAAAAGCTATCCTGCGGGCCAGGCGCTGCCAAAAGGGCAAAGACCTCATCTACGGTGAGAAAGGTGGGAATCTGACGGCCCAGCTTAGGCCCAGCCACCCCGGCCAGCGGGTTGGCGGCCAGTATCTCTTCTTTTTGCAGGTAACGAAAAAAACTGCGCAGGCTGGAGAGCTTGCGTGCCACCGATGCTGCGGCATTGCGGCTGTAGAGCGACCCGGCAAAGGAGCGCAAAAGTGCTGGGCTGAGTTCGTTTTCACCCTGCAGGGGCCCTGCAAAGCGAAAAAATTCGTCCAGATCGCGCTGGTAGGCTGCGCTGGTGTGTGGCGAGTAGTTTTTTTCTATTTGCAGCCAGCTGATAAAGCCTGGCAGATGGGTGCGAAGCATGGTTCTACGGCAATAATATGGTGGCCAAAAAGTAAATCGAGAAATAGGACAAAAAAGGTTGACTAACGAAATCAGCTTGTGTAAATCAACAAACTTAGCAACTTGAAACAATATTTACACTCACTAAATATTATAAGATACTCGTACACAATGCAGGAGGCAAGAGATGAACAGGGCAGGTAGAGTTATTTGGTGCAGTAGTATTCGACAAATGCTGGTGATGGTGGCGGAAAACGCACGCAGTCGCAGCAAAGGAGGATTTGTTGGGGGGGGGGAGGCGACATAGCAGGATACAGGCAGTATTGACTGGCACGGCCTTGGCCGCCTGCCTGGTTCTGCCCGGATTGGGCAGCCCGGCCTGGGCCACCCTGAACCAACCCGGAACGGGCTCGGATACGTCCGTGGCTTGGGGAAAAGGTTCCCAGGCAACCAAAACAGGGACCATCGCCATCGGCGCGGCTGCCAAGGCAGCTGTTCAGGATGATATCGCCATCGGCACCAGCTCCAACGCTACCGGCAATCAGAGCATAGCCATTGGCCGGGAGGCAAACGCTACTGGCAGCAGCGCCATCACGATCGGATATAACACGCTGGCATCAGGCCAAGGTGCAGTAGCGATTTCCCATAATGCAAAGGCGAAGAAATCTGGCGCTATTGCTATCGGTGAAAATAGTATAGGCTCTGACGAGGACTCCACCGCCCTGGGCTCCAATAGCAAGGCAGCAGCCAAGAACTCCATCGCCTTGGGCCCCGATAGCCTGGCAGGGGCCACAGAATCCATCGCCTTGGGCTACCAGAGCCAGGCCATGGCAACCTACTCCACCTCCCTGGGCTACCGCAGCCAGGCTAATGGCTCACACTCCATCGCCATGGGTTCCTACAGCTTGGCTAAAGGATTATTCTCCACCGCCCTGGGCCGCTCCAGCAAGGCCGAGGAAGATTACTCCACCGCCCTGGGATACGATGCAAAAAGCAGCGTCGCAAAAGCAGTCGCCCTCGGCGCGCAGTCCGTGGCCAATCGCGGGGCTTTTGTGACAGAAGTAGTTGCGCCTTTCAGCGGGGAGAAGCTTAACGCGGATAACACGCTCGGCGCCGTTTCAGTAGGAAACGCCGGCAAAAAACGTCAGATTATAAACGTAGCCGACGCGACGAAAGCTACCGACGCGGTGAATCTCCGGCAGCTCAAGGGGCTGGACGATTTTGTTGTGAAATACGACAAAGACGCAGACGGAAACAAACTCAATATAGTAACGCTTAAAGGCGGAGATCCGAACGCCGCTGTCGCAATTAAAAACGTAGCCGCGGGTTCCGATGACACCGACGCCGTTAACGTCAGTCAGCTGAACACGGCAATCAGCGGCAGCCAATTGCACTACCTCAGCGTCAACGATGGCGGCACGCAGGGCGGCAACTACAATAACGACGGCGCAACCGCAAGAGGTGCCGTCGCGATTGGTGTCGATGCCCAGGCGGAAGGAGTAAACTCTTTTGCTCTGGGAAGGGAAGCAAAAGCTCTTATAGACTCGGCTATTGCCGTAGGCTATCAAGCAAATATTGATGGAGAATCCGATAACGGAACAGCAATTGGAACTGTGAGTGCAATAGAAAATTCTAGTTATGGTACGGCACTGGGCGACTCATCTAGGGTGATAAAATCTGCGTACGGTACGGCCTTAGGCGCGGGAGCAACTGTAGATGGCGCGGATGGCGCGCTATACGGCGTTGCCTTGGGTGCCAGCTCCTTAGCAGACCGATCTGGCAACGTGGCTGGTTATGATCCGCGAACAGGCGGGGCATCGACAGATGACTCCCTGGAGTGGAAAAGTATATACGGTGCAGTATCCGTAGGCAACAGCCAATCTGCTGGGGCTAAAGCATCCCGGCAGATCATTAATGTCGCTGCAGGCAGTGAAGACTCCGACGCGGTCAATGTGGCGCAGCTCAAGGCGCTGAAGGGCACGGTGGATGAGAATAAGATTCACTACTTTAGTGTCAATGATGGGGGTGTACAGCAGGGCAACTACAACAACGACGGTGCCGTAAGCAGCAATTCCCTGGCAATTGGCCCGCGGGCGTTAGCCCAAGAAAGCATGTCGTTGTCCTTGGGTATGAACAACAAGGCTATGGGCATCAATAGTTCAGCTGTTGGGAACAAAAATGAAACATATGGTGCCAACAGTTCTGCCTTTGGTGAGAATAACAAGGCCGGGCATATGGTGAGTCTGGTGGCCTCAGACGTTGGCCAGGCCCATCCTCAATACAACCACTACTATAAAAGAGATCTAAAGACCCTGATTACGGAGGAAGATTTACAAGACCGCCCACAATATTTGCCCAGAAGACCATTCGAGCACCTGGTGATGAGCGCGGTGGCCATCGGTTCGGGCAACAAGGCTCTTTACGGCTACTCCACAGCTGTAGGCTCGGGTAATACCGCCTACGGGTGGGATAGTCAGGCTGTAGGCCGCAACAATGTCGCTGGTGAGCAGAAAAGGCTGCTGCGCGGTCATCTCGGCACGGTGAATTTAGAATACAACAGATACTACGGTTTATTGGATACCCACGTCATTACCGAAGACGACATTAACATGCGCGGGACATATATTCCCTTCCGGAGCGGCATGACGGCCATGGGCTATGACAATGAAGCTCTCTATTCCGATGGTACAGCCATAGGCAGAGGCAATAAAGCTCTGGCGTATCAGGCAGTCTCAATGGGGCGCAGCAACACAGCTTATGGTAGAGATAGTATGGCAGTGGGCGCCAGCAATCAAATCGGCGAGCACAAGAAAATTACCGATGCCGACGTGGGTGAGGTTGTCGCTGCTTACAACACGCACTGGGGCTGGCCAACCGACCACGAGGTGACGGCGGAGGACGTGAAAGAGAGAGCCGGGTACAATGACCAGTCCTCGGGGGCATCTTCGGTAGCTTTTGGAAACAGAAATATCGTTACTGGCGCACGCAGCGATGCCTTTGGAATAGCCAACAGCATTACCAAGACTAATTCGACAGCCGTGGGGATAGGCAACAGAGTATACAGCGATTATAGCATCACCGTGGGACGTGATAACCAAACAGGCACACCGGAAAAAAATGTTACCAGCGCAGTGGCCTTGGGTACGCGTAACATTGTGCTCGGTAATTACAGCGCGGCCACCGGACACAGTAACGTGGTTGGCGGCAAT
>JABMJC010000141.1 GCA_013201405.1 Desulfobulbaceae bacterium | reverse complement strand
CCAGAGCTTCCCTTGCGCCTGCTCAATGCCTGCCTGGCTCATGGGCCAGTGAAAATTGCTGAGTTTCATTAAGAGCCACTTAATCTTTTAAAGTAATTTGACACTGCTGTCTCATAAAATTGCAAATGAAATCCAATAAATAAAGGCTCGGATCTTTTTTCAGGTTATAATATTTCTGCAAAAAACCTAACCAGAATAAGGAGATCCGAGCCAGTGACACATCATAACACAATCCTCAGGCAAATCGTTGCATTTCTTCCTAGACATGAGTTTGACGGGCTGGCAAAAAATCATTATCGCGGTCAGAAATTTCGCTGCTTTAATCGGTGGAGCCAATTCATGGCCATGTGTATCGGCCAGCTTGCCGGGCGTGCAAGTCTGCGAGACCTGGTCATGAAGAAGTGGTCCCTAGATTTTAGACAGAGTGTCAGCCATTATGGCTAAGGTAGGTTGTACATCCCAAATCAGGAGAGACACCCATGAGTAGTACACGACGCAGACGTTTTTCAGCCGAATTTAAAGCCAAAGTTGCCCTGGAGGCGATTCGTGGTGAGCAAACCATTGCCGAACTGGCCAGCCGCTATGAGCTTCACCCCAACATGATCACCAGCTTGAGCGTGACAGGGCCAGCAGGCGGCATTGTCTGGAAATGCTGAGCTTGCTCCAGCTTAATCTCTTTGAACGATGCAATGTAATCGACCTTTTCAAGGCACTTGAAAAAACCTACTGTTTCTGCGCAGCTTTCTCTGTTGCAAAATAAATGAGGCATCTATGATTTCAGGAGCAACACCAGGATAAAAGCGGGGCCGTAGTTAACCGTTTCCTGTATACTGCCGAGAAAGTTCTCTGCGGAGTCGCAGGTGTCGCACGGCTTGGTCTGCTCATGGTTTTGTGGCCATGCAGGAATGGTAACGTACTTGTTGGTTATGAAAGCGTTTTTTCCTCATCGATTCAAAAAAGCTATGGTGTGGATATTTCTTGCAGCAGCGGCTCTGCTTGCTCTCCTTGCGGCGACAATCATGGGTTGTAACGTACTGGTCGGTAGCTACGGTAGATACAGTTCCGATTCTTTGGCCAAATTGCCCGATGTCTACTGCATCTTAGTGTTGGGCACATCCAAATGGGTGAAAACGGGCATGGAAAACCAGTATTATCGCAATCGGATCGAGGCAGCAGCACAGTTGTACCACAGCGGTAAGTGCAAAAAGGTGCTCGTTTCCGGCGATAATCGTACCCGGAGCTACAACGAACCGATCTTCATGCGCAGGGATTTGCTCCGTCTTGGCGTACCAGCAGCTGACATTGTCTGCGATTTTGCCGGGCTGCGCACCCTGGACTCGGTTATCCGCTTCCACAAGGTATTCGGCCAGAAGGAAGGTATTGTGGTTTCGCAGAAGTTCCACAACAGCAGGGCCATATACATTGCGCGCCACAACGGAATAGAACTGGTGGGCTACAATGCCAAGGATGTGGGCCTAACCAGCGGCATCAAGACGAAATTGCGGGAGATTTTTTCAAAGTTTTTCTGCGTGCTGGATGTGAACATCCTCAATACCCAGCCCCGTTTCCTTGGCGATCCCATCAAGGTATGAGTATGCATGCCATCAGTGCGCTTGCCCTTACAGCCAGTCTGACAGGGAAAAGCCGATGCCTATGCGGTTGACGTACTCGTCATAGTCGATCAGACTTTCACCGTAGCCCGTATAATACTGCACATATCCCCGCAAAAATGGCCAACTACCCAAAGGAAAGCTCCAACTCAACTCCAGCCCGCCGCGGCTGAAGCCGGACTCGAGGTTGTTTTGCTCTCGCAGGGTGAAGGTGTGTTCTCCTGCACGGTAGGAGAGCATCATCTCGTAATGGCCCATGTAATTGGAAATGTTTGGGTTGTCGCCGTCCGCATCTTTGTCGTAAAAAGCGACCCAGGGTCTGAGCGAGATAGCCAGGTTGCCGCGTTCGACCAAAAAGGTGGCAAAGAGCCGGTTCCAGGTGCGGGAACGGAGATTGCCCTGCCCATTGGACTGGTGGTTGAAGCCAAAGAGGTTGCCCGTGTTCTTGAAGCCGAACAATTCCCAGTTGGGATGGAACTGCACCCAGATTTCCGGTTCGTGGGTGGTTTCACGAAAGGGCCTTGAATCATCCGCGTTGTACGTCTGCCAGAAACTGTGGTTGGTGTAGGCGGCGTACACATCCATGTTGCCGTCAAGCAGGTCCACCATAAGAGGTGTTTTCAGACTGAGCTGGAATTGTACCTCGGCGTCTCTGAAGTCGTAGGGGTCGCCATCGGCCTTGACGCCGTGGTGGCTGGAGTTATATCCTGCAGAGTTGAAAGCAAAGGGCAGGATATAGTTGGCCCGGTGGGCAGTGAGAGTGAAGGGTTTGAGAATATTTTTCCGTTCCTGCCGTACCCGCTTTTCCACGGCGCTTGCTGGCTGGTCCTGGGCAAGCGATTCGGCTGCATTGAGCTGCTGCAGACACTGGGCACGTATTTCTCCCACGGTGACTGCGTCGTTGGAGGCAAAAAGTGTTTTTTGCATACACTCGCTCAAGGCGTCTGCCTGGCCTGGTCGAGGAGCCAAGAGGGCAGCCAGAAGCATGGTGCAACAAACAATACAAAAGGAAATGTTCTTGCAGGTGGTCATAATGTTGCGCAGTCTGATGATGTATTTTGAAGGAGTTGGGCCGCAACCGAACTAGCGTGGTTTTTCAGGTGCATCTGTTTTGGTCTTTGTCGTGGTTGGAGATGTGGTTTCTTCCAGGATATAGCCCAAACCAAAACAGGCAGGGCATTCTTCCCTGGTGAGCAAAAAGCGACTTTCTCCCCGAAAGAAACCGATTTCTCCACTGCCACCGCAAGTCGAACAAACGGGTTTTTTGTGTTGCTGCATATTTTTTCCTATTCTGTGCAGGGCGGTCTTTTTAATTGGAGGGAGGTTTGGTTTTCTCGTCGCGGCCTACAGCTGTATGCCTGCCGCTGTTTTGGCCGCCTGCACTGTGTTGTGCATAAGCATAGTAATGGTCATGGGGCCAACGCCACCTGGTACCGGAGTAATGGCACGCACTTTTTCCGCTACCCCGGCAAAATCCACATCACCGGCCAGGATGGCTTTACCGCTCTCGCTCATGCCAATGCGGTTGACGCCCACATCGATCACCACCGCGCCTTCCTTTACCATATCTGCGGTAATCATTTTTGGCACGCCTGCTGCCACGATGAGGATGTCTGCCCGGCGGGTATGGAAGGCCATGTCCTTGGTGCGGGTATGGCACAGGGTGACCGTAGCATTGCCGCCCTGGCGTTTTTGGATGAGCAAGTTGGCCACTGGTTTGCCCACGATGTTGGAGCGACCCACCACCACTACTTCGGCGCCTGTAACTTCTACTCCACTGCGCAGGAGCAGCTCGACAATACCGTGGGGAGTGCAGGGCAGCAAGCAGGGTTCGCCCAGCACCATTTTGCCCACATTCACCGGGTGAAAGCCGTCCACATCCTTGGCCGGATCAATGCTGGCCAGGATTTTGGCCTCATTGATCTGACCGGGCAGGGGAAGCTGCACCAGGATGCCGTGAATGGCAGGGTCGCGGTTACAGGCAGCGATCAAGGCCAGTAGTTCCTGCTCGCTGGTGTCAGTCGGCAGGTTGCGCTGTTCGGAATGGATCCCCAAAACGCGTGCAGTATTGTTTTTTGCCCGCACATACGATTGCGATGCCGGATCTTCGCCCACCAGGATGGTGACGAGCCCGGGCACAACACCTTGGCTCTTGAGCTGTTGGATTGTTTCTGCCAGCTCGCTTTGGATGGCTGCGGCAATATTTTTGCCGTAAATGAGTTCTGCGGCCATGGTTCCTGTTCTTTTGTGCTGAAGTTTTATCGAGGGAGAGAGCGTTTTATAACAACCGCAAAGAGTGCAACCCCTTGCCGCCCAAGCAAGGGCATTCTGGTGGAGGTTGCCAAGTTGCGACTGAAGTTAAAATAGATGTATTTTGTTTTCAAGCTTGCCTGCTGATTTTTTGGTCGTCTTCAGGCCCTGGGCGTCGGGCAGGGCGCGGCGTATGTCATGTGGATGGAGGATAGCCGTTTGGATTGTTCTTTTGCCAGTTCCAGGCATGCCGGCACATGTCGGCCAGGTTGTACTCTGTCTTCCAGCCCAGCTCTTGCCAGGCCAGGGATGGATCAGCATAGCACTCGGCAATGTCGCCGGGGCGGCGAGCAACAATGCGGTACGGAATATCCAGGGCATTGACCTCTGCAAAGGAGCGAATAATCTCCAGCACCGAGCTGCCTCGGCCTGTACCCAGATTGTAGATGAAAACACCGTTGCGCTTTTGCGTGT